>SXMN01000034.1 GCA_005777315.1 Verrucomicrobiales bacterium | reverse complement strand
GAATCATGGGATTCCTGTTCCCCCCCGAAGTCCCCTCTGGCCCATGCGAGAGCGAGTTGATCTGAAGAGCCCGGTGCGGGAAAACCGCCCGCCGGGATCTGTGCGGGGGGCGCCGGGCAACCGGCGTCCCTACCGCGACACGCTGCCAAAACTACCTTGAAACGATTACTTGTCCTGGCCACACCGTATTTCACGAAACAGCCAGGCTTTGGCAAAAGACCAAGTGCGCTCGACAGTGGCGAGAGACACGCCCAACTCGCGAGCCGCCTGTTCCTGGGTGAGCCCAACGAAGAAACGAAGTTTCACCACCTCGGCTGCCTGCGATTGGAAAGCGGCGAGACGGTCGAGGGCGGCATCCAATTCCAGCAGCTCTTCATCGGGCAGGGGACTTGGAAGTTGGAGGGAGTCCAGGTCCACGCGTTCGAGCTGGCCGCCGCGTTTGAGGCGGCATTTGCGCCGGGCGCTTTCCACCAGGATGCGGCGCATGGCCTCGGCGGCGGCGCCAAAGAAATGAGCGCGATTTTCGAACCGCACATCCGCGTCCGAGCCGGCGAGCTTCAGCCAGGCTTCATGAACGAGGGCGGTGGGCTGGAGGGTGTGGCCGGGTGCTTCCTGTGCCATGCGGTTCGCGGCAATCCTGCGCAACTCATCATAGACCAGCGGCAGCAGTTCGCTGGCGGCGCGGGGATCACCGTTCTGAACGCGTTCGAGGATGCGGGTAACGTCGCTCACGGGGCTTTTGTAAGATTCCAGATCTGCCGCCACAAACCCAACCTCCGGCCACGGTCAGCGCCGTGGTGTTGTGTCGGAATCGACCGGAGCTCATGGCCGCCTGCCCTCGCGGTGATGAAAAAGTTCGTCTCCCTTGAGCCCGGTGAGCGCCTCGACTCCTTTGAGGAGTTTGATCAACGCGTAAAACATGATGGCGGTGCTCGGAATCATCACCACGGGCCAACTGAGCCAGTTCATCTTTCCGAGCTGGTCATTGAACGCTGCCGTTCCTGGAAGTGCGGTGATGAGCCAGCGTGCGAGGCTGAAGTTCAGGATCGAACTCAGAAGGAACGAAGCGGCCAACACCCAGGATGCCCACGCGAGAAGTTTCTCGAACGGGTCAAGGTTGCCCTTTTCCTCCAGCGCCACGTGGATGCGTTTTGTGTCCAGCACCTGGTCATTGTAGAGCAATGTTCTCACGAGTGGCTGTCGCGTCCGAAGGCTGAGAGGAATGGCCAATCCGAGAATCGCAGGCAGAGCCGCCTCCTTCACGGCGATCCAGAAGCCGTCAGTCTTTAAGAGGCCGAGCACGCCTGTCAGCAACGTGCTGACGATGCCGATGATCCCGATGACGTTGAGCCGCCGGAAGGTCCACAAATCCCAGACGCCGTAGCCCAATGGGATGCTGAGTGAGACGACCAATCCCCACACCGGCCCGAGCCGCTGATCCGTGCTCAGGAAGGAAAGCAGGAATCCTGGGAGGATCGCACTGCACAGGAGATTGAGCCAGAGATTCTCCTGGCGGCGTTGAACCGTGCCGGGTTCGGGCATGTGTCTTTCAAAAAGCGATCAAACCTTTGCAGGCACGATGAACGGGCTGCGATATTCGCGAGTCAGCAGAGCATTCGCAGCCGAGTTGCCTTTGAAACGTTCGGTGGCCGGGTCCATTGTCAGCACCGGGCCGATGGTGGCTTTCGACGAACGGAGATCCACACCGTTGGCGGTGAGATGTTCCCGGAAACGCTCGTAGGTTTCCTGCGCTTGCTTGTCGCTCTTGATCTGCTTGCGGATTTTATCGGGATTGGACTGTTTACCGAGGCGATAGGAAATGTTGCCCGTGTGGCAAAGCGCGCTGGAGAGATGGCCTTCGAGGATGTCGGCGTTGAGGTCGGAGATCTTCCGGCTCCGGACGGCATCGATGAAGTTGGCGTGATGGCTGGAACTGCCCTCGAATCGTTTGATTTCCTTGCCGGCTTTGTCGTAGGCGATGGACTTGTTGTAATCGGGCACGAGGATGTAGCCGCCTTCGCATTCGACGACGACGGCGATGGTGCCGCCCTTGTACTTATCCATGTTCTCGCCCTTCCAAAGGGTGGGGGCTTGGGAAGCCTTGTCCTTCGGGAGGCCTCGCACTTCGAAAATCAGCGGAGCCTTGGCGTAGTGGTGAACAATGACCTGGGTGTTTGGAGTGGTGCCGTCGTCGATGTATCCGAGCCGTCCGCCGACACTGAACACGCGGGGTGAAAGTTCCTTTTCACCGAGGAACCAGCGGGCAATGTCCATCTGGTGAATGCCCTGGTTTCCGAGGTCGCCATTGCCGCTCGGCCAGACCCAATGCCAGTCGTAGTGAAGCTTCGATCGCATGAGAGGCGTCTTCGGTGCTGGGCCGCACCACAGGTCATAATCGACACTCGATGGTGGTGCTTGCGGGGCGGAAACCTTGCCGATGCTGGCTCGCGGTTTGTAACAGAGGCCGCGTGAGACGATGATCTTTCCGAGATTGCCCTGGTTGACCCACGCGACGGCTTCCTTGATGCCATGGCTGGACCGGCTTTGAGTGCCGGTCTGGACGATGCGTTTGTATTTTCGCGCGGCGTTCACGATCTGGCGCCCCTCCCAGACATTGTGGGAAACCGGTTTCTCAACGTAAACGTCCTTGCCCGCCTGGCAGGCCCAGATCGAAATCAGCGCGTGCCAGTGATTCGGTGTCGCGGTGCTGATGGCGTCAATGGTGCCGCTGTCGAGCAGTTTGCGGACATCGGTGTAGGTGTCGATCGGCTCGCCGCGTTCGCGGAACTTCGAGGCTTCGCGTTCGAGAACTTCCTTGTCCACATCACACAGGGCGACAACACGGACGCCGGCAATCTTGCGAAAGGTTTCAATGTGCGATTTGCCCTGGCCGTTGAAGCCGACGATTGCGATGCGGATGTCCCCATTTGCACCACGCACCTGCCCCCACGAGCGGGCCGGGATGCTGAGCGCGGCAGCGGTGAAGATGGAGTTGCGGATGAAACTGCGGCGATTGATCTGTGAGTTCATGGGACGTGTGGGTTTGTGACGAAGAGAGACAGGTCAGAGTTTGCCGTTTGCGTAGTTGCGGTAGCGTTCCTCCACTTTTGCCTGTTGCTCATTTCCTTCGTGGAGATAAAACCGGTAGCGGAAAGTGAAGGATCTACCCGCGGGAATGGTGAGGTTGCCCGCGCCTGCCGGCTTCTTCTCAAAGTCGTGAAGGCCGAATGGATTTGCGGCGAAGAGGCCGTAGTCACGCACGTGCCACCACGTCGGATGACGTGGATTGGATGGGTGATCGAAAATCGCGACGCCGACTGTCTTGCCATCTACCACGCCGTAGTAATCACACCACTTGGCGCGTTTGCCCCATGTGTCGCCATCCCGGACACCTTCGCTGTTCACGATGTGGCCAGTGCCGATCTTCCCCTTTAGTCGCATGGCTTCATTGAGCCGGATCGCCATTGATCCTTCCTTCGTATCGCCGAGCACGACATCGGACTTGCCAGCTTGAATGGTCACATCCAGGTCAAACAAGCGTTCGTTCCCAGGGCGGGCATGGAAACGCATCGTGCGAACATCCGAGCACGTCACGGTTCCGTCTTTTGCCACCCAGTTGTTCCGCTCCGTGATTGTCCCTGATTCAGCTCCGGACTGAAGCTTCACAAAATCCTGGTGGACGATCTTCCCGGCTTTCGGCGCTTCAGACCAGAAATCCTGGCCGTTCACGTCGCCATGTGTAAACCAAAGTGAACGGTGATGCGGATGATCCTTTTCCTCGTTCGGAGCCTCCGCCATGGGCCAGTTGCGAGTCATCGGCGCAGCGCCCGGCCCGGAGATCGGATAGAGGAACGGACGTGGGACGTCTTTGTAATGGTACTCGCTGAAGGGCTGACCGGCTATTTCAATGACCAGCTTCTTGCCCGTGTCACGGATAGAAACCCCCTTGGAAAGCGAATCGGAAGATGTGGTCGCGCAGCCTGTGGCAAATAAGAAAACAAGGCTCGTTGAACTAAGAAAGGTCTTCAGGATCACACGCGCAATGTATCGGGCATGGAAAACTGCGGTCAACGGAAAATCCCGAAATCTCCCTGCGGCAGCGCATCCACAAGTTGTCGGTGAACTTGGCTGTCAGCAAGGAGCGCGGTTGTGTGCGCAGTACCAGCCGCTGCAGGTTTGGCATGAGGGCGAGCCACCGATACTGCTGCGACTGGCTTTCAGCACAGTCGCGCTCCACCGACTTGTGGATGCACCGCCCTGCAGTCGGAACCCAAAAACAAAACCGCGCCCGGAACAAATTCCTGGCGCGGCGTGCTTGATAATTTTCAGAGTGCGACTTAGCGCATCGCGAGCCGGCCACCTTTGGCGGTTGCGGGAGCCTTCTTGACCGTCTTCGAGCCAGCCTTGGAGCTGCAGGAAGAGGTGGAAGTGGTCTTGGCCTTGGAATCGCAGCACGCGGCCGTGGCCTTGGTGGATTCACCCGCCTGGAGAGACAGGGCTGCAATGGCGGTCACTGTGAGACAAACGATGAGTTTCTTCATGGTATTTTGTTTCTTGCGCCGGTCCATCCGGCAGTTGTTGTGAGCGTGTTTAGCATTTCCGCAAGCCAAGTCAAATGGATGTTCGGTTCTGTTCGTGTGAACATTTCAATTCTTCATTTCCTATTCCCCAGTAACTCAGCACGGAGTCCTCTCGTTCAGGTTACAGTGCATGGATCCGCCTGAACCGTGACTATGCAACAGGAGCGCGGAATTCATTCCGCCGGAAAGCATGAACGTCCCTTGGACCGAGAAGATTCCGATGGGTGGTTCTGTCGCTGGTTCAGTCACCAAACAGTGCCAGCCACTTGGTAAGATCAAAGCGACGGATACTTCATGACTTCATCGTAACCTTCGTTTCGGAAAAAGAGTCTTCCCATGTGAGCGGAACCGCATAGCTTCCGCAGTGTTAAAGACAAAGCGCATCGCCAGAGGCCATGCATCGCAACGACAACACAAAATCGGGCGCGTTCATCAATCCGCAGGCGTTGATGGCCATCAAGAACCTTGAGGTGCGCGCCAGAATCGTTGTCGAAGGATTTTGGAACGGCCTTCATCGAAGCCCCTACCACGGTTTTTCAGTCGAGTTCACGGAGTATCGCGACTACACGCCCGGGGATGACTTGCGATACCTCGATTGGAAGCTCTACGCGCGGACGGACCGTTACTACATCAAGAAGTTCGAGGATGAGACGAATCTCCGCTGCCATCTCATTGTCGATAACAGCCAGTCGATGACGTTCGGTTCGGGTGGTTTTTCAAAGGCATCCTATGCCAATACGCTTGCTGCGACTCTGGCGTATTTTCTGAACTCGCAGGGGGATGCCACGGGCTTGCTGACGTTCGATGAGGACATCCGCGATTATCTGCCAGCGAGGCATCGGCCAGGTCACTTGCGGCTTCTGATGCTGGCCTTGGAGAAACCGGCCGGCGGGCACAGCACCGACCTGACGGCTCCCTTGAAGCGGATTGTGGAAGTGATCAAGAAGCGGGGATTGCTCATCGTGATTTCGGATCTCTTCGCGCCTGTCGATGCGCTGGAGAGGGGGCTTTCCAACCTTCGCGCGGCGGGACACGACGTGATTGTTTTTCAAGTGATGGATCCGGCTGAAGTCAGTCTGGATTTTCAGAACGCCTCCATGTTCCGTGATGTCGAAAGCGGACGCACTCTGTACATCGATCCCTCCGTTGCTCGCGCCGAGTACAAACTCAGACTCGGGCAGCATCTCGAGTCGGTTGAGAAGTCGTGCAGCAAGCTTGGCATCGTGTGCATGCGGTTGACGACAGATCGTCCCCTGGAGCTGGCTCTGTTTGATTTTCTACGCGCGAGAATGCAGCGGAACAAACACAGCCGCGCCATCATGCGGCAGGCTGCCACCGCCGCATGAATTTCATCGCGCCATTGTTCCTGGCGGGTGCCGCAGCAGTGGCGCTTCCGATCATCTTTCACATGATCCGGCGCACGACGAAGGAGGAGATGATCTTCAGTTCGTTGATGTTCCTCCAGCCGACGCCTCCGAGAGTGACTCGGCGCAGCAAGCTGGATCACCTGCTTCTGCTGATCCTGCGCTGCCTTGTGCTTGGGCTCCTCGCCCTTGGTTTTGCGAGGCCGTTTTTGAAGCGACCGGTCGATGCCACCCCGGCCCAGGAAGGCGGGAGCAAGGTGATTGTGCTCGTGGATGCCAGCGCAAGCATGCGGCGGCAGGGCCTCTGGCGGGCAGCGACGGACAAAGCCGAGGAGATTCTGAGAAAGTTAAATTCCGCGGACCAGGCGGCGGTCATGGTATTTGACCAGCGTTTGAGATCCGTTGTGAACTTTGCGCAATGGGCATCGGCTGGCGTGGGCGAGCGTGCCGCGCTCGGCGCGACCAAGCTCCGCGAGGCCGAGCCTTCATGGGGAATGACCGCGCTTGGAAGCGCGTTGATCGGGGCTGTGGAATCCTTCGAGGAATCCGACAAGCGCGAACATGCCACGGGACTTCGCCGGATTGTGTTGATTTCGGATTTTCAGGAAGGAGCCCGTCTGGAGGGGTTGCAGGGATACGAGTGGCCAAAGGGCGTCGAAGTGGTGACCGAGCAGGTGGGGCCTCGCCGTGGCACAAACGCGGGTTTTCAGGTCACAGACGCGTCGGAAGACGCAAGCCAGCAGGGCGGCGGTGAAATGCGCGTCAGGGTGACGAATTCGTCGGATGCATCGCGGGAGCAGTTTCAGTTGCAGTGGAAGGATGGGGAAAAGGTTGGGGAGGTTTACGTCCCGCCGGGGCAATCCCGCACGGTTTCTGTCAAAGCTGACGCCAGGAACCAGTCCGGGCAACTGACGCTCTCCGGGGATGACTCGGATTTTGACAATTCTCTTTACCTCATTCCGAGAGTGACCGAGCAGATCCGCGTTTTGTTTCTGGGGGATGATGCCGAAAAGGATCCCACCCAATCGCTGTATTATCTGAAGCGCGCATTTCCCGAGACTGTGAGGCAGAAGATCGAGGTCCTTCCACGGAGCTCAACGACAGGTCTGACCACGGCGGATTTCGTTGGAGTGAAGGTGGCCGTGATCGTTGGCGCGCTTCCGGCGGACCAGTTGAAAGTCGTTCAAGACTTCGTTCGCGATGGCAACGTCGCATTGCTGGCGATGAAAGGTGTGGAACTTGGCCAGACTCTCGCGAAGTTCGGCGGCGTTGACTCGGTTCCAATTGAGGAGGCGAAAGTGGGCAACTACGCCATGTTCGGGCAGATAGATTTTCAGCATCCATTGTTTGCGCCTTTCGCGGATCCTCGTTTCAGCGACTTCACCAAAATTCATATTTGGAAGTACCGACGCGTGGATATCGCCCAACTGAAAGGTTCCCGCGCCCTGATTCGATTCGATAACAAGGAGGCTGATCCCGCGATGTTCCAGACGCCGGTCGGAAAAGGGAGTCTCCTTGTGCTGACCTTTGGGTGGTTTCCCACTGACAGCCAGTTCGCACTCTCGTCGAAGTTCGTACCATTGCTGCACTCCATCCTTGAGCAGGCGGGGGCGGTTCGGGGACAGTCGTCGCAATTCGCCGTTGGCGATCCAGTTGATCTTTCCGCGCTCAAGTTGACGCAGGCCGTGTCAGTGACAAAGCCGGACGGAACGGAAGCCATCCTGGCGGTGGGTGAGAAGTTCAACCAGACGACGATGCCGGGAATTTACACCGTGGCATCGGCGACGCCTCCGCATCGTTTCGCCGTGAACATTTCGCCGGATGAAAGTCGCACGGCTCAAATTCCAATGGAGACCCTGGAGAAACTGGCGGTGCCGCTAAATGTTCTGGGAACGCAGAGCAAAACGAGCAACGTGGAGCAGACCAAAAAGCGCGAAGTGCTGCTCAAGGCGTCGGAAATTGAGAACCGGCAGAAACTGTGGCGATGGTTGATTGTCGCCGCGTTGGTGGTATTGATGAGCGAAACCTGGCTGGCCGGACGCGTGATGCGCCGCGGCGCCATGACAACCAAGGCTGCATGATGATCGCACCCATACTTCGATCGAAACTCGAACCCATCGTCGCGACTTACCGCCGTTACCAGCTCTGGCGAGTGCTCACCATCTGCTGGATTGTTCTCCTTCTGACTGCGCTGACGGGGCGCGCAGGCTTTGGACAGGGCGCGGGGTTCGGGCAAATCATGATCGGTCTGACGGTGGCTGCGGGGGTTGTTGCGTGGATTTGGAACCGGAGACTGAAGATCGATTACCACTGGGTGGCGGAGCAGATCGAGGCAGGGAATCCGCGACTGCGGACGTTGTTGCTGGCCGCCGTCGAGCAGCAACCCGATCCCGCAACGGGCCAGCTCGGCTATCTTCAGGAGCGAGTCATTCAGGAAGCCATCGAGGAAAACCGTCGCAACCCATGGCATCAGAAGTTTTCTGATAAAACCTTCTTCTTTGGGCTCGCTCAACTGACGATGCTCACGACGCTGGTTGTGGCCTTGTCGTACCTCGGCAGCAGCGCTCCGGCACCGGGTGTCATTCAGCTTTCGGGTGACATATCGGTCACACCAGGAGACGCACTGGTGGAACGAGGCTCGGGAGTGGTGATTCTCGCGCGCTTTGGTGGAAAGCTTCCGTCCGAAGTGACTCTTGTGAGCACTTCGACCATGCAGACAAATCAGAGCGTGCGGCTTGCCAAGACACTTAATGATCCTGTGTTCGGTGGAAGCCTGCCGGAAGTCTCGGGTGAAACGCTCTATCGGATCGAATACGATGGCAGGAAGACACGCGACTTCAGGATCAAGGTTTTTGAATATCCATCACTCTTGCGGGCCGACGCCAATTTGACCTATCCGGAGTACACAGGACTTCCTCCGAAAACCTTCGATGACATTCATCGAGTCAGCGCCGTCGAGGGATCAAAGCTGGATTACGTGTTTACGCTGAACAAGCCGGTCACCACTGCGAAGCTTGTTGCCAAGGACAAGGACAAGACGGTGGTTCCGCTCGTGATCGATCCGGCGCGTTCGAACGTTTTTCACTTCAACCTCACCCTCGCACAGAGTCAGCGCTATGATCTTCAACTGGTCGATGATGCCGGTCGAACGAATAAGGTTCCGGCTGATTTAGTGATCGATGTTCTGAAGAACCGCGCGCCGGATCTCAAGCTCGCATCACCTCGTGGCGACCAGAAAGTGTCGCCCCTGGAGGAAATGAATTTTCAGGCGGAAGTGTGGGACGACTTTGGGGTGAAGGCGGCCGGGATCGCCTACAGCATGGGCGGTGAAGACCCGAAGTTTATCGACCTTGGCAAGGTGACGGTGGCAAATGAGAAGCAACAGCTCCGTCATTTGCTGTCGCTGGAGAAACTCGGTGTGAAGCCGCAGGACATGGTGTCCTATTTCCTCTGGGCCGACGACATTGGCCCGGATGGCGTGATACGCCGGACAACGGGGGACATGTACTTCGCCGAAGTGCGGCAGTTTGAGGAGATCTTCCGCGAGGGGCAGCAGTCAGGTGAATCTGAGAGCGGCGAACAGGGACAAGGGCAGGGGAGTCCGGCGACCAAACTGGCGGAATTGCAGAAGCAGATCATCAACGCCACCTGGAAATTGAAGCGTCGCGAACCGCCTTCCAAGCCTTCGCCAGATTACAAGAAGGACATCGCTGTGGTCCATGAGTCCCAGCAGAAGGCGCTGGAGCAGGTGGGCGAGTTGCGGGACCGTGCGGGTGAAGACCAGCGTGTCGGTGCAATTCTCGATGATGTGGAAAAGCACATGAACAAGGCGATCGAGGAGCTGGCCCGCGCCGAAAGCAAGAATGCCGTCGAGCCATTGCCCAAGGCGATTTCCTCCGAGCAAAGCGCGTATCAAGCGTTGCTCAAACTGGAAGGCAACGAGCGAAATATCGTCCGCAGCAGGGGGCAGGGCCAGTCACAGAATTCCGAGAGCATGGACCGCCAGTTGCAGGAGCTTGACCTCAAGCAGAGTGAGAACCGCTATCAGGATCAACGACAGGCGGCGCAACAGCAGACTCCCGAGCAGAAGGAACAACAAGAGGTTCTCAACCGCCTGAAGGATCTTGCCCAACGCCAGCAGGACATGAACGAACGGCTCAAGGAGCTTCAGACAGCGCTTCAGGAAGCCAGGTCTGAGAAGGAGCGCGATGAGGTCCGACGGCAGTTGAAGCGACTGCGTGAGGAGCAGCAGGAGATTGTCCGCGACATGGATCAACTGCGCCAGCAGATGGGGCGTTCCGAAAACCAGTCCCAGATGGCCGAGGCGCGCGACAAGCTGGAGCAGACACGCTCCCAGGCCATGCAGACCGAGGAGCAATTGGACCGGGAAGCGGTATCACAGGCGCTGAGTTCTGGAGCGCGCACCCAGCGTGACCTGGAAAGTCTGCGCGACGAGTTCAGGAAGAAGGCGTCGAACCAATTCGCCGAAGACATGCGGCAGATGCGCAATGAGGCCAGGCAACTGGCCGAGAAGCAGGATGAACTTGCAAAGCGTATGCAGGCGGCCAACGAATCCAAGCGCCGCACGCTCAGTGATTCCGACGATCGAAAAGAACTGGCTTCACAGTTTCAACAGCAGAAAAGCACCCTGACGAATCTCGTGAAAAACATGCGGAGAGTTTCAGAGCAAGCCGAGGCGAGCGAGCCAATCGTATCAAAGCAACTCTACGACACTTTGCGAAAATCTGATCAGGGGAAGATCGATGAATCACTTGACATGACCGGAGAACTGCTCAAACGAGGTTTTGCTCCCCAGGCTGCCCGAGTTGAACAAAAGGCTCGCAGCGGCATTGAAGATTTGAAAAAGGGAGTTGAGCAGGCAGCTGAAAAAATCCTTGGTGATGAAGAGTCAGCACTGCGTCAGGCCCAGCGCGAACTTGATAGTCTTTCCTCCCAGTTGGAGCAGGAGATGAAAAAATCACTGGGTGAGGCCGGACAGGGTCAAGATGGGCAAGGCACCCGGCCTGGCCGAAATGGAGAATTACAGTTAGCACAAGCCTCACAGCCCGGCGTTCAACAAGGTCAACAAGGTCAACAAGTTCAACAAGGTCAACAAGGTCAGCAAGGTCAACAAGGTCAACAAGGTCAGCAAGGTCAACAAGGTCAGCAAGGTCAGCAAGGTCAACAAGGTCAACAAGGTCAACAAGGTCAACAAGGTCAACAAGGTCAACAAGGTCAACAAGGTCAACAAGGTCAACAAGGTCAACAAGGTCAGCAAG
>SXMN01000367.1 GCA_005777315.1 Verrucomicrobiales bacterium | reverse complement strand
TCCATCCGCACGGACAATTGCCGATACTTTCTCCTGACCTGGGCGATGATGATCTTGAGCCGGATCCTTCGAGCTTATCTCTCGATCCGTTTCAAAAGCCAGCCTATTTGCTCAAGTTATTATTTCGCTCGCCCTTAGTGCTTCCGGGGATTCTGGCGTGGGAACATTTTCTTCCCGAAGACTCTCGATCAAAATGGACACGATAGTTTGGCGCGTAAGTGGAAACATCTGAAAACCGCTGATTAGCGTTCATTCATAACCGAGAGTGCTTGTCCGAAGGCACTGGACGCGCAGGCACGCCGACCACTGTGGTGTGCGGAGGAACATCCTTGTAGGCCACGCTTCCGGCACCAACCATTCCGAACGTACCAACGCGCACGCGCGGCATGACACTGGCATGGCTGCCCAGCATCGCGCCACGTTCCAGAACGGCAGCGCCGGTCACGTCCGCGTGACAGGCAAGAGTAGCACCATGGGCGAGAACTGAGTCGTGGGCGACCGTGCCGTGCATGTTCAAGACGACGTGGTTTCCCAGAGTTGCATTTGCTGAAATGATCGCTCCCGGACAAATGATACAACCGACGCCGATGCGGCATCGACGACTTACATAGGCGGATGGATGAATGACATTAGTGAACGCCGCTCCAAGCGCACTCAGCATTTCGGCGATTCGCAGGCGCACCGCGGGATTTCCGATGGCACAAACAAACAGATGGCTCGGTGAAGGTGCAAACGACTCGGGAGATCCAAGGATTGGCAGATCGCAATCAAAATGATTCAAGGCATGCGGATTGGAATCCAGAAATCCAATCACCTTCCAAACGGAACTTTCGGCCTGTTGGTCGAGCGCCCACTCCAAAACTTCACGCCCGAATCCACCAGCACCGATGATGATAAGCTTGGCCACTTGAAGCCTACCACTTTCCGGTTGCCCTCAAATGCGCTTCGCGAATGCGATCGATGACGAACTGCTGATCCTCTTGCGACAACGAACTCGAACTCGGCAAACAGATGCCGCGACGATTCAGATCCTCAGCCACTTCGCCCCCGACGCATTCGTATCGTTCAAATAGTTTCTGTGTGTGCATCGGTTTCCAAACAGGGCGAGTTTCAACGTTTGCAGTATCGAGAAATCTGATCAACGCAGCTTGGTCACAACCAAACAATGCCTCATCGATAAGAAAACAACTGAGCCAGTTGAGATGGCGTGCATCCGCCGGCTGAGGCATGAATTCCAGCCCCGGCACATCCAACAATGCATCCCTATACCGAAAAGAAATGGCCCTGCGAGCCTCAACTCGCTCATGCAGCACCTCAAGCTGTCCTCGCGCGATGCCAGCGAGAACATTGCTCATGCGGTAATTGTATCCAGTTTGAGAGTGAAGGTAGTTTCCATCACTGCTCGGATCGCACGCCTGCTGACTCCAATGGCGGGCGTTGTCCACCCAGTCCTTCCTAGGTGAGACGAGCAAGCCGCCGCCACCGCTGGTTATCACCTTGTTTCCGTTAAGCGAAAACGCACCGACATCCCCAAAAGTTCCTACAAGTTCCCCTTTGTGAGTAGCGCCAAGAGCTTCCGCAGCATCTTCGAGGACTGGAATCTCGTAACGGCGGCAAATTTCAAGTATGTTTCCGATGTCGGCACTCAATCCGAACAAATGCACCACGATGACCGCCTTCGGGAGCTTGTTGGAGCGGGCTCGCTGCCCAAGAGTATCGGAAAGTCGCTGAGGATCGATGTTCCAAGACTCCCGATCACTGTCCGCGAAAACAGGTTTGCATCCTTCATAAAGAATCGGGTTGCAACTCGCAACGAAGGTGAGTGTTGGACAAATGACTTCATCATCGGGCCGCAAGCGGAACAATCTGAGCCCAAGGTGAATTGCTGCGGTACCGCTGCTCAATGCTAGTGTCGGGAGTTTTGCAAGTGTTGAGAATTCCTGCTCCAACGCCGAGACGCTCGGCCCAACAGTAGATACCCACCCGGTATGTAGTGCCTCCTGAACATAACGACTCTCCTTTCCACTCAGGTGAGGGACCGAAAGTAGTATGCGTTGTAGCGAAACCCTAGACGGCTGGGGCATTGGAATGGGCTGAAGCAGAGCTTTCTATTGCCTGCGATCTACGGAAAACCACTTCCGCGTAGGCAAAGAAGCCGAGCCAAAGTAGGACCACGCTCAGATAGAGGAATGCTTGGACCAAAAGAGCTGCTTGCAACGAAGCCAACAACAACAACAAAGCAAGAACCTGCAAGCCTGCCTCCCACCCTGTAACCCAAGAGTGACTCTTCCCAGCACGTACAAGGCGCTGATAAAAATGCTCACGGTGCGGCGCGTACCAACGCTCCCCACGAGCGATGCGGCGAATCAATGTAACCGCCGTATCAAGGACGAAGTTCGCGTGAAGCAATCCGAGCGGCAGCAGCAACCACCCACCATACGAGGCTGCAGTCCAGAGAGCCAATGCTGCCAGCAGAAAACCGAGAGGAGCGCTGCTGACGTCATCCATGAACATCCTATTACTTCGTCAACCGTGAGTTGGTGGGTGGATAAATTTGTACTTGTACTTTTGATAAGCATGTCTAATTGGAGTGGATGCCTATTAAATACCGCATCCGGCTAGCTCCTCAGGAACGAGAAAAGTTGATGAACATTCTCCGCAAGCAGCGATGTGCGACGGCACGTCAATCGCACACCCGCATCCTGCTCAAAGCCGACGAGAACGGGCCTGAGGGTGGCCTGTGTGACCTGGACATTGCCGCAGCGGTCGAGATCTCCCTCGCCACGGTCCAACGTGTGCGCCGACGCTGTGTGGAAGAAGGGTTGGACCGAGCCTTGGAGCGCAAAGCTCCCGAGCGGGAATATGAGCGCCGCCTGGATGGGGCCGCTGAAGCCCGCCTCATTGCCGAAGCGTGTGGAGCGCCTCCAGCCGGCTGTGCGCGTTGGACGCTGCGCCTGCTGGCCGACCGGTTGGTCGAACTGGAGGTCGTTGACTCCATCTCCCACGAAACCGTGCGCCAGACGCTGCAGACCAACGAGATCAAGCCTTGGCGCAAGCGTCAGTGGTGCATCGCCCCGACGGCCAGCGCGGAGTTTGTCTGCCGGATGGAGGACGTGCTGGAAGTCTATCAACAGCCTGAGGACCCCAAGCGTCCGTTGGTGTGCCTGGACGAAACCACCAAACAACTGGTCCAAGAAACCCGCCTGCCTTTGCCGGCGGTGCCGGGCCGACCCCTCAGTGAAGATTACGAATATGAACGGCACGGCGTGGCCAGTCTGTTCATGATGTGCGCGCCTCTGGTGGGCTGGAGGGAAGTGAGCGTGCGGGAACGCAAGACCCGTGTCGATTACGCCCAGTGCTTGCGCGCCTTGGCCGAGGAACACTTTCCCGCGGCGGAGAAAATCGTGCTGGTCCAGGACAACCTCAACACCCACGCCGCCGCCTCACTCTACGAAGCATTTGAACCGGCCACCGCCCGGCGGCTGTTGGAACGTTTTGAGTTTCACTACACTCCCAAGCATGGCAGTTGGCTCAACATCGCGGAGATTGAATTGAGCGTGCTCAACCGGCAATGCCTAGACCGCCGGATCGGAGACTGGAACCTCCTGCGGGAGGAAGTGGGCGCTTGGACAAAGCGTCGCGATCATCCCGCCTGTAAGATCAACTGGCGCTTCACCACTCAAGAAGCCCGCGGCAAACTCAAGAAACTTTACCCCTCATTTGATGCCTGACGAAGTACTAGCCAGATTGCGAAATGGTTTCGATGGCTTCAGTTTCCTCTTCTAATCTCATCCTCGGTGACAATTGTATCGCGGCCAGGCGGCGGGAAAGTTGGCAATGCTTCTTGCCGCGCTACGATTCTGCAAAGTTGTTCGTCGCCTCCCAGTTCGCGGACGATTAGCTGCAAAAACTGCAGGGATCTTGACTTAGAAATTGCAGCCAAGGCTGTCAAAAGTATTAGTTTAATATCCAAATCGAGACTGGCGCAATCGACATAGAGCAATGCTAGACGGGACTTCCAAGGACGGACATACCTGCTGTAATCGAGATTTGCATTGGTGGAACTTTTTAATATCTGATTTAGGTCCGAAAATACGATGGAAGAGATGTCTGTGATGCCAGGCCGGAGGTTCAACATCCGCTGCTCCACTGCCGTGTAATAGCGAGTTTCAGTTTCGACGTTTGGGCGTGGGCCAACCAAAGACATATCACCGATTAGTACGTTGATGAATTGTGGTATCTCGTCGATCTTTACTTTGCGTATAATACGCCCGACGCGAGTCAATCGTGGGTCGGACATGGACGTGGAGTCCACTCCATTGCGGTCTGCATTAGGTATCATAGTGCGGAGCTTGAACATCCAGAAGGGTGCTCCATTCCTGCCGACCCTCCGCGCTAAGTACACCGGAGATTGGAAGTCTTGCAGCCATATTGCTACCATGGCCGCTCCGAGAAACGGTGCGGCCAAAAACAAAGCCATCAAAGACAGCCCAATGTCTAGAGCACGCTTGATCACATCGTCAGACTTTCTTTAGCAGGGACATGGCTCGCTCAACTACTGTCGTCATCTTCGGATAGTAGGCTGATTCGAGCGCCGAGCTGGTAGGTGCCGGTGCGTCCGGAAGGGTCACTCGTGCGGGGCGGCATCGCAACACTGCCGGTTCGACACATTCAGCAACCTGCGCAATCACCTCAGCAGCAAGTCCGCAACTCGACCAGTCACAGTCGACAACCAACAGGCGACCAGTGCGCTGAACAGACTCGACAATCGTCTCGCAGTTCAAAGGGTTAATGACCCGCAAGTCGAAGACGTCACAAGTCACTCCGTGGTTCCTCCTGAGTTCCTGGTCCGCCTTTTTGCACAACAAGCTGGCGTAACTGGCACCTACGAGGGTAATGTCTTCGCCCTTGCTGGTTTGTCGAGGACCCTCGCGACGCAGATCAAGGATCTGAATTGGAGCCAGCTCTTCTTCCTGTTCATAGAGCCATCGATCGTCAATGTAGAGGACTGGATCTCGACCCAGTACGCTGGCGACGAGCAGGTCACGCGCGTCTGATGCTGTGGCAGGCAGGATGACCCGCAACCCTGGGATGTGGGCAAACCATGAGTAGAGAGACTGAGAGTGTTGGGCTCCTTGCTCTCCACCACGATTGACTATAGCCCTGATGGTCAAAGGCACACTAACTTGCCCCCCGAACATATGGCACCATTTAGCGGCCTGGTTCACGATCTGATCGATAGCGAGTAGCGCGAAGTCAACTCTGGGGTGGATAACAATAGGGCGTTTGCCTGCCAGTGCCGCTCCCAAGGCTGCGCCAGTGCATGCCAACTCGGAAACGGGAGTGTCAATCACTCGCTCTTTTCCGAATTCTTTATCAAGGTTGGTCATGCTATTCCCAACGTACCAAGGACTCCACAACCCCTGGCCTATGGTAAATACTTCTGGATGATTAGCCAAGAGGTACACGAATCCGTCCCTGATGGCAGTGCCATAATTAGTCATACGCTGCATTTCTTCACTTGAAATAGACTCGGTCGAGTAGTGCTTCAGCGGCTGGGAAAGGATCCAGCCTAGCTTGTTCCCAAGCCTCCGCTACCACAGTTTGAGACTTCTTCCGCATGTCTTGAAGCATCCCTTCATCAAGGCGACCACTGGTTTCCAATGCCAAAGCCAGTCGTTGGATCGGGTCACGTTTCTTCCAGCTTTCCAATCCTTCCTTCCTTGCAACTCCCACGTCTTGATCCTCGCGGTCACCCACATGCCCTCTCCAGCGATAGGTGACCGCCTCAATTAGCTGGGGGCCTGCACCTGCTCGGGCTTGGCAAACAGCCAGCGACGAAGCGCGTTTCATGGCCACCAAGTCGTTACCATCCACTCGTTGCCAAGAAACCCCGTGAGCTTGGGCAAAGCGACAAGTCGAGTCAAACGGCTGGCGGAGGCTCATATGAAGATGGCTAGCAAAAAGGTTGTTCTCTATGACAAAAACGACAGGCAGTTGAAAGTTTGATGCGAAGTTTAACGTTTCGTGAAAAACACCTTCCTCTGTAGCACCGTCCCCAAGGAAACTCACCACCACCGAATCCGACTTATCTAGTTTGGCGGCCAGCGCGGCACCTGCAGCAATCGGAATTGTAGCCCCAACGATTGGAACGGTTCCGTAGAGGCCCTGTTCCAAGGCGATCAAATGCATTGATCCACCCATACCTTTGGAACAACCGGTGTCACGTCCCAGCACTTCCGCTAAAAGTTTACGCAAGTCACCACCAAGCGCCAAATAATGGGCATGCGAACGATGGGCTCCGAATACCTTGTCTCCCTTTTGGATTCGGCTCGCGAGACCCACTGCCGGCACTTCCTGTCCTATGACCAAGTGACAAGGACAGCGAATAACTCCTTTCCCAAACCCCTCCCCAATCCGCTCCTCGGCGCAACGAATCAGGACCATGAGACGAAGCTGATCCAGCAGTTCACGTGGATCTTCCCCATCGATATTAATGGGATCCCAGTAGCTATTGGAATCGGCCAGTTTCCCAAGATGATGACTGTCATCGGTTGTAATCATAAATCAAATGTCAGGCGCTCAGTTGCTTTAGCTGTTCAGCATCCAACCGGAACTCAATCGCTGCAACGCTGTCTTCAATTTGGGACGCGCTCTTTGTACCCACGATCACGGAACTTACGCCACATTGAGAAAGGGTCCAGTTCAAGGCCACTTGGGTGCATGTCTTGCCTGTCGTGGAAGCGACTTGCCTGATCCGGTCCAGGAGTTCAAGGGCATTTTCGAAAGCCTCCCCTTGGAAGAGCTTTACTCGGGCACGCAAGTCCGTGCCCGAAAAAACGGATTCACGGTTATACTTGCCTGAGAAAAGGCCGTGGGCCAATGCATTGTAGACCATAACCGTCATGAAATGCTCCCGAGCGGCAATCTGAATCAACCCTGTGTTCTGGCGCTCGGCTAGGGAGAAAGGTATCTGCAAGCTTTCCAAACGTGCTATCTTTTGGCAGGAACGCACATCCTCCCCTGTGAGATTGCACACACCAAAGTGCCGGATTTTTCCCGCTTGCTGACATTCAGCTAACGTTGCGACTGCATCCTCCAAGGAAGTTTGGTGGTCAGGCCAATGCACTTGATAGAGGGTGATCGAGTCACAACCCAGTCGCCGCAAGGAACCCTCCAAGGCGCGCCGAAGATGGGCCGGTGAAATGTCACGCATAGTCTCACCTTCTGCGCTCCAGCGAACTCCAAATTTCGTTGCAATCACCAGTTGATTGACCCGGGCACCCAGGGCTTTCTGCAATGTTGATTCGGCATGGCCGAATCCATACACGTCTGCCACGTCAAAGAAGTTGATGCCCAAGTCCAACGCCTTATGGATCGCTCCGATGCTGATCGCATCTTCCACAGGACCATAATCATAGCCTCCGATCGCTGCGCATCCAAAGCAGATTCGCGAAACCGCAAGTCCGGTCTGTCCCAATCGGGTGTATTCCATACGCGGCACGCTCAATTGGAGAGGGCGGGGGCGGCAGCTACTTCCTCGACGTAGTCCGCATATACCCCATACACCGCATCCTCACGAAACCTGCGCGTGAAAAGGTCAGATGCTTGTTTGGCGCAGCCTTTCTGAAAATCGGTTTCGTCCGCCAGTTTTAAGATAGCCCGGAGGAGTTCAGCGGATTGCCCCTTTTGGTAGCAAAGCCCGATGTGCTCTGTGTCAATCAGGTTATTTAGTTCTCCTTCGGCAGATGCAATCACAGGAAGCCCAGCAGCAATATATTCAAAAAATTTGTTTGGCATCGCGTCATTGATGGAGTTCCAAGGAAGCAGACCAGCTGTCGTTCTTGAGAGCACCTCGCCAATCTCAGTGACGTCGATCCATCCCGTGAGGACCACGTTACTCAGACCCTTAACCTGATGCCGGATTCTTTCCAGTAACGGACCGTTTCCAGCCAGTACCAGACCCACATCCCTTCGTGACAAGGCTTCCAACTCGTGTGCGACCTGAGCTAGCAGCGGAAGGTCGTAAGTGTGGCCAAAAGTACCAACGTAACTGAAGATTCGTCGTCCTTGAAGCGGAGCAAGTAATGCCGGGACACAGATCGAGGTCTGTCGGACCAAATCCAAGGTCGGATAGCCGATAGGTATCACTCGGTCCCAAGAACCTCGTTCTCGTCTGGCATAATTCAGCCCCCATTTCAGCACGCCGTTTGACATGGCGCAGAGGCAGGTCGCGTGCGCCATGGCATGCTGCGTATTTTTGAAATCTGCCCTCAGAGCCCAGCGTGCCACCGATCTCGCCCACCGGGGGAAAATATCAAGAATCGTATCGGGCCAAAGATCTCGCACATCCAAAATGACGGGGATCCCCCTTTGCTTACCCCAAGTAACGATGTGCATGGCTACATCAATCAGTGGAAATGAACAAACCACTACATCGGGAGGCGTCTGCTGCGCGCAATACGATCTGATTTTTTTCGCGTAGCGTTGGTAGAACGCATACCTCGCGTAAGAAAGGTTCCGCTGGAATTGCCCGGCGTGTAGTAGATGCAGCGTCAACCCTGTGGAAGGTTCAGTGCGCAGATCCGACGACGCGTGAAGAACCTTCCTGTGATGAAGAAACGTGCTCGAAAACCAGTGGACTTCGTGCCCGCGCCGCCGCAATTCCTCGGCAAGCATGCCCGTACGCATTCGTCGGCTTTTGAGTTCAACAGGCAACGATTCACCATCCTTGAAGAGCCAAATCCGCATCACTTCTTCTTGGGCAAGGAGAGCTCAAATGTGCATTGCCACGCCATTCGTTGCACTCCAGGAACGGACAGAACTAAACGATCCACCTTTTCGAGGATGCTGAGGACGGTGTTGAACAATGCAGTTCGACGCAGGGGCACCGCGGCCAAAGAGAAGAGATAATGATACCGGATATCGATCTTGCCAAAAAACTCGCCTGCTCGCATCACATCAGCTACTCGGAGGATATGCGGCACTTCCCACGGGGTGCGCAAGTGGGGGGTCTTTCTTCTGTAAAAGTGGAAAACTGGATTGTGCGCTAGCGACTCGTTGCACATGACCCGCCCGCCGGGCTTCAGAACTCGATGCAACTCCTGGTATGTCTTAGAAAGATCAAGGTGGTGGAAGCATCCCGCAGCGTATACGACATCAAAATAGTTATCCGGGAACTCGAGGTTCTCCGCGTCCATTACCTTGAAGGCAGGCGGCTTGGTCAAGTGCCTAGCGGATTCAGTAGCAGTGGCGAGTGAATCCGCGCTGATGTCAATCCCGTGGACATCCGCCCCCGCTTTACTCATCTTGATGGCACCCTCTCCCTCACCGCAGCAGAAGTCGAGCGCTACGGAGCCGGGGCACCACTGCGCAATCCAGGCGTCAATGCGTTTCCGGTGATCTCGGGTAACAGCATAGAGTTTCTTGTTGGGGTACTTTGACTCGAATTCGCGAAGCGAAGCGGCTTGTTTGTCGCGCGCTCTCCGGTCGTGAAAATCGGCCTCAATGAGTTTGCGTTCTTCCATGGATCGGCAGGTGGAGGTGGGTGAAGATCTTAATAATATATCGCACGAGGTCTGGTTGTGCTGGTTAGATCACTCTTATCATCGCCTTTTTGCGGGAAGATCACGTGTGTGCGGAGCTTCCCCCCAAGCATGAGGCCTCAATCAACGGGCTGTTTCAATGGGATCAGTTTTTTCGCGAAGTGGCCATCCGGCGGACGAACTGAGCGACCCCGGATTCTCTCATGGTAAAACACCAATTGGTGGGATAATCCATGTGCGACCTACAGGGGGCAGACATTATTCTTTGCCACTCTTCACGAGAAAACATCATTTTTTTCAGGAAAAAAGTAGTCACCTCTTCCAGTTCTTCGGAAGAAAACATGGGATTGTCCAGTTGGGTGAGCGCCTCCGCCCTAGTCATCTGGCCCGAGTTGATCAGCACCGAATAATGGAGACGGCGTTTGTCATATCCGAATTTGACCGGCAGATAATATTCCTGGTAATAACGAGTGAAAATCGACTCCCCGTGCTTTCTCCCATATTCTGCCCAGCCCAGCTCCGACTTCAATGTCGCTATCGCGTCGTTCTTGACATAGGGCATGTAGTTTAGGATTGGGACGAAACGAATCCGATTAACAAACACGCGATAGAGCAATTTTGACAAAGACAGGCGTGGAAACTTTTGCAAAGGAGTCTCTCCGAAGACTCGGTGAATTGCTTTCAGGTGTGTCCAATCTCGATAGTCTCGTCCCCAAGCCGTCGGCAGAGTGATGCCCTCACTTGCCAGATTGGAACCGCTCAAGATAAAGCGCACACCATGCTTGGCAGCTGTGTCGAACAGCACGGCCAGAATCGCATGGTCTGTCGGCACTTCACAGTTCGGGACGGAAGCGCGGAAAAAAGCCCGCTGTAGCCCTCGAAATTCTTCCCAAGGCAGGACGTGTGAGTAGAGGTCGATACCGAGCTTGTTGACAATCTTTTCGATGTTTCCTACCGCCGGTTCAGAATTCCAAGCGTTGTCCAGATGTACACCCAACGCTCGGAGTCCCAGATTCGCTACTTGGTAGGCAACGTAGGAACTGTCCACGCCCCCACTCAGGCCGATAATACAGTCGTAGTCCTTGCCTTTCCCCTCCTGCTTCATTTCTTCAACCAGAGCGGAAAGAATCTGGCGGGCCTTCTCGGGATCTGGCAGCTCTTCCGATCTCCTTCGTAGATACTGAGAGCAGTGGTGACAGACCCCAAGAGGGTCAAACTGTATACCCGGATCACTGGTATCCATGACGCAGCGGGTACAGATTCGATAGTTCCGCTGGTTCAGTAAACTGGAGGGGAAAGCTTCTGTGTCTGATCTTTGAGTTTCGCTGATATTCACGTCGGAATTGAATTCACAGGATACTACTGGCCATAAAATGAGCGAATGCTTTCAGCCACATAGCGGATCTTTTCGACCTGCATTTCCGGGTAAATTGGCAGCGAAAGAATCCGTGACTGGTTTTCGAAGGCGTTGGGGAACTCTTCTGGCTTGTGATCTAGATAAGAGTAAGCCGGGTAAAATGGCAAAGCACGGGGATAGTTCAGCACAGTTTCGATGCCACGCCCTTTCAAGTGCGCACGTAGCGCGTCACGCTGTTTTGTTCGCACCACATAAAGGTGGTAAACATGATCGCGGCCTTCCGCTACCTGTGGTAATCTCAAATCACCTACCCCAGCCAGCAACTCATTGTAGTGTTGAGCCACTTGACGCCGACGTTCAGTCCAATTCTGGAGGTGCGGAAGTTTTACCCGCAGAACGGCTCCTTGGATTCCATCCATGCGGCTGTTCATTCCCTCAATCAAATGGTCTCCCTTGCCGCCGTGGCGGGCAAACATAGTCATCCAAGAAGCGAGATCGTCACGATTGGTCAAGATCCCCCCTGCATCGCCTATCGCCCCCAAGTTCTTGCCGGGATAAAAGGAGTAGGTGGCCACATCGCCAAAAGTGCCTACAGTTCGGCCCTTGTAAGTCGCCAGATGAGCCTGCGCACAGTCCTCAATGACCCAAAGGTTGTGCCGACGAGCAATCTCCAGTATCGGGTCCATGTCCGCCGCCTGGCCATAGAGGTGGACGGGGATGACGCCTCGTGTTCGAGATGTGATTTTGCCCTCGATTTGCTGCGGATCAACGGTAAACGTGTCCGCATCCGTGTCGCAGAAGACAACCGATCCACCCGCCTGGGTGATTGTCTCGGAGGTGGAAATCCAGGAATGCGCGGTCGTGATCACCTCCTCGCCTGGCTTGAGGCCCAGCGCGCGCATGGCAATATAGAGAGCATCGGTGCCATTGGCACAGGAGACACAGTGTTTGACCCCGTGCAGAGTCGCGAACTCCTTCTCAAAGGCGTCCACTTCGGGCCCTCGGATGAAGGAAGATTCGGCCACCGTCTTGGCGATGGCTTGGTTAAGCGCCGGCTGCAGGGAAGCATGGTGAAGGACCAGATCGTTGAAGGGAACGTGCATGAGCGATTTGGAGTTCTAAACGACTAGGGCCGCGTAAATGAGCGCATGAACTTGGCCGGATTTCCCGCGTAAATGCCTGGCTTGAGGATGTCTTTGCTGACGACGGAACCGGCACCTATCACGACATCATCGCAGATGCTCACAGGCAGGATGGTGGCGTTTGAGCCGATCGATACACGATTACCAATACGTGTGGCAGACCAAAGGCTGCGGTTGCCCTGTGCCGGTCCACCGATCTTGAACGAGTCGTTGATGAAGATGACGCCATGGGCGATGACACAGTCATTGCCGATAGTCACCAGCTCGCAGACAAAACTGTGTGACTGAATACGACAACGTTCCCCGACAGTCACATTACGCTGAATCTCGACAAACGGCCCAACAAAAGTACCCGACCCAAGCTTGCAGCCATAGAGATTGACCGGTTGGATGATGGTGACTTTTTCACCGCACTCGATATCTACAATTCCCACCTGCTTGATGAGTGGCTCCATAAGATCAGCCCATTCCCAAGCGACAGCGTTTTGGGTTGAACCTCAATTGAACTTCCCGGCCGCACTCAATCGCCTCGTAGATGGCTGTTATCAATTCCAGGCTTTTTCGGCCCTCCAGTCCATCCACCAACTGGCGCTTGTTCTCGGCCAAGCATTGAACCACATGCTCGTAATACTTTGCGTGGCCATAGCCGTAGGGATGGTCTGGATTAGAACCGAATTTATCGAATACGGTGCCATCTTCCGGGTGGTTATTCGCAAAGTTCCATATCTTCAGGTTGTTTACCGCAAATCCACCGATTTCCACGGCTCCGAATTCGCCCATGATGGAAAGGCTGCCTTCCAAGTCCTTTGGGCGGACGGCGGTGGTGGCCTCCACCACTCCCAATGCCCCACTGCGGAAGCGCAAAACAGCGACCGCCGTGTCCTCAGCTTCAATCTTCGCCAACGCCCGAGTGGACATCGCGGAGACGCTTTCCACCTCTCCCATCATCCACTCGAGCAGATCGATGTGGTGGCTGGCCTGATTGGCCAGAACACCACCATCGTGAGCCCATGTGCCACGCCAACTGGCCGAATCATAGTAAGATTGGTGCCGACACCATCGGACCCGCACCGTGCCCATCACGAGTTTGCCGAAACGGCCTGCTTCAAGCGCTTGCCGAAGGGCCATTACAGGGCGATTGAAGCGATTTTGCTTCACGACGAAGAGCCGGGAAGAATGGCGGTCGCAAGCTTCGATCATCCGATCCGCGTCAGACAGAGTTAATGCCATCGGTTTTTCCACGATGATAGCCTTGCATTGAGGTGCCGCTTGCATCACGTGGCTCGCATGCATCCCGCTCGGCGTAAGTACGGTCACTGCATCCACCCCGTCGTTCAGAAGTTCGGCGATGGTGCCGAAGGCTTTGACTCCGTATCGCTGACCAAATTCTTCAGCGCGCCTGGCATTCGCGTCACAGACCGCGACAAGCCGCGCACCGGACACGCTTTCATTTGCGAGCAATTCAGCGTGCCGCCGTGCGATGGCACCGCATCCAATCAAACCAAAGCGCATCATAGCGTCGTTATGCTGTAGTCGTTTGGATCTATCACCTGCTCCCCGCAGGGGCTATTTCATCCTTTGAGCAATCCACCGTGCCACAATCCTCCACGTAGATTCGCCGATAAGTTGGGACCACCTTCTTTACTTCCTCCGTCCAAGAATACTGAGGAACCACCTTTTTCAAGGCTTCACGTTTCAGAGCGATTTCACTAGCGGTGAGGGAAACAATGAGAGCCTTCCAAGTCGTCTCGTCGCTCGGAGCAACCCAACCCCAAGCACCTTGTTCCACAACACGCCGCATTTCGGGTAGGTTATTCACAAGAGCGGGGACCCCCGCACGCATATACTCGAAAAGCTTATTTGGTAGAGCGTAGGAGTGGCACAAGCAGCTGTCTTCCAAGCCTACGATGCCGACATCCGCACCACTGGTCCATGACAGCAGTTCGTTTGGGGGCACAGCGGACAAGTAATGAATGTTTTTGAAAGATTTAGCTGCCGCGAGAATCTTGTCTGTCAACAAACCGAACCCAAGGAAAACTAGATGACGCTTTGTGTCCATGTCCGAGAAAATGCGAAGAAGTTTCTCAATGCACCTCCCAGGCCCCAATCGCCCTTGATAGAGAAATATCAGCTCTCCCTCCGGAATTCCAAGATGCCGCCGGATGAGATTGGTTTCTGGCATGATGAAGTCACCGCTGAACTCCGGAATATTCCGGACTACGGTCGGCCGAAGGATTTTATAATGGTCTCGATACCAATCAGCGATCGAATCGCTGACAACCACGATCTGGTCAGCAAATCTTACAAGATGTCTTTCCAACAACTTGTAGATAACCCGCTTGAAACCATGGCACTCGACTGTTTCGGTTTCCAATTCATGGGTTTCGTAAACTAGCTTCCCTCGGGTGACGAATTTGAGGAAAACGCAAAGTGGAAGAACTGGCAGGCTATGGCAGCTTATACAGGCACCTGTCTGTTTAGCATACGCGCGTGCCACACGGGCACTCCACTCAATCGTGCGAATGGCTTTGCCAACCGTGGAACCACCTCCGATCGTGGACTTTCTTCTTAGCCGGACGACCCTTCGCCACTCGTCAAGAGCTTGAATCTCGGGCAAATCTCCTTCATGTATCCCGATCAGTTCAATGGAAGTGAAGATCCCCGCCTTCGCAAGTGCATTGGTGATGCGGAACATGCGCGCCTCCTTCACCATGGAAGTTGGGTAGATGTGTAAGTTTACCATATCATTAAATGCTCACGAGACGCTGAAGATCGAAAACGAATCAAGCGCCTGTTGAGCCAGCAAGCGCTTTCACGATTATTTCAGCGGCATTGCCGCTCCCATAGGGGAACGCCTCCGAACCGACCGTACCTAGCTTCGACAATACCGTCTGCACAATGATTTCGCTGCTTATGGGATCGCATAGCGTGTTCCAACCCAGCTCGATTAGTTCTATCCATTCGGTTTCCTCTCGAAGGGTGATGCATGGCACTTTGTGGAAGAATGCTTCCTTTTGAACCCCACCAGAGTCGGTTACTATGAGCGCAGCCCCGGCTTCGGCTCGTAACATATCTAGAAACCCAAGTGGTTCGACAATACGGAGGTTCTTGAATTCCCCCATCCTCAAAGCGGAAAGTCGATGGCGAGTTCTGGGATGAAGAGGGAGCAGAACTGGGACTTGCGAAGCAACTTGATCGAGTCCGCTGGCGATAGCACTTAACTTCACATTATCGTCTGTGTTCTCGGCTCGATGGATCGTAGCCAAGATATATCCCTTCTCAGGCAAGGCGAACTGAGATAGCACTTTCGACTGCTTGAACGCCCTGTCTCGAAACATCAAGCAGGCGTCCAGCATGACATCACCGGTTTGAACAACACGTTCGGAAGGAATCCCTTCTCGAAACAGATTGTTGGAAGCTGTTTCAGTGGGGGTAAACAAGAGTGTTGCCAAAGCATCCGCGACAATTCGGTTGATCTCTTCTGGCATTCGCCGGTTGAACGAACGGAGTCCTGCCTCAACATGGGCTACAGGCACGTTCAGTTTCGAAGCTGCAACCACACCGGCCAATGTCGAGTTTGTGTCTCCGTAAACCAACAACCAATCAGGCCTTTGCTCAATAAGCGCCTTCTCAACCCCCACGAGCATCATTGCAGTTTGTTGAGCATGAGATCCAGAACCAACCGCCAAATTTATATTGGGCAGCCGCAGGCCGAGTTCCTTGAAAAACACATCGGACATATTGGTGTCGTAATGCTGCCCTGTATGAAGAAGATGCTCCTCAATTCCAGCTTGAATTAAGACCTCGCTGACTGGTGCTGCCTTGATGAACTGCGGTCTGGCGCCAACTACGGTAAGAATTTTCATGATAGCTGGCTAATATCGCTAGCCGGGCGGCGTTCTCTTGGATAAGCATAAGCGAGGATTAACATCAGTCCAACCCCGTGAGTAAGTAAGCCAACCGTGACCTGAGTGTTGGACAGCACCAAAATCATTACTGATGAGAAAGCGGCACCCAGTTTGGTCTCGAGACCTTTGCAAACGGAGTCTAGCGTTCTAAGCAGAAACCCCACTATAAGGGTGGACAAAATGATTCCAAGAAAACCAAATTGACTGAAACTAGAGGCGATATAACCGGTGTTAGCTGATGAACCAACTCCAAAGTAATTATTAGCGATGAGTTCTGGGGTGCTAACTTCATAGGGGTATTTCACGAAGTAGCGTAGTAAGCCATCACCCATATACGTAAAAGGGTTTTCACTGAAAAACTCAATGTATTTAGCCGAAACTGAGGCTGGGATGATGAAGACGCGTCTGAGTAGGAAGAGAGAAAAATTGAATTTGCCTTCCCACAATGACTCGGCAATGAATGCGATGAAGCTTGAGGCGAGAAAGAAGAAGGCAATAAGTACGGAGTGATAGCGATGTTTTCTTGAAAGTAATACGTAGGCTACAAACGCGAGAATGGGCAAGAAAAGAGAGTGCTTCCCTCCCTCGATCGAATACGCAAAAACAGAGCTCCCAAACGAAACCGCAATCCAGAAAATATTGCGAGACTGGATTGCGCGGATGACAACGACGGTATTGAGACCATTTGCAAGCAAGCCGTATAGGTAGCTTGAAAGTCTGTTATGCTGTGTCGAAGCCATGTCGCGCAGTTCATACACGTCCGAGAACGCCGTAAACTCCCAGCGGAAGCCTACCTGCAAGCCGATAGCTATCACGGCCGCACTCAAAAGAAACAACAAGATTGACCAATATGCTGGCCCGGCGAGGTGAGCTCTAGGGATTTTGAATGGAGGACTGCTGCATAGAAACTGGAGCGTGGCCATGCAACATGCATAAGCGCATATCCAAGCCACAATTTTTGGAAACGGCTCGTTTAACATGTAGGGAAATACTGCTGAAACTGGAACATACATCACGAAATAGAATCCCCAGAGCGCAAATTTGGAAGGTCGATCAATTCTAAGTGGGAGCCAGAGCGCGGGAAGTGCTGCCAGAACGGAAAGAGTTAGCTTTTTAGCCAGCGAAACGTCTAAGTCAACAAAGTAGCTGCCATAAACGGGCAGTAAAATCGTGACGTAAAAAGTATCCAGAAGCCAAAAGAACGCGAAACCGAACAAAAGGACTGTTTGACGCTGGCCGATTGACGACTCCCTCTTGACAATGACTATTTTGTTCATTCTTGAACCGCCGACCACTGATGATTCGACTAACTGAGTCTTGGTAGTCGTTAGAGATGACATCGGGAAGCCAATTGCTTACGTTCAGCCACTGTAGGGAATGAAATCAGGACAGCACGATGTTTTCCTTGGAACACGAAACAGCTTCCCGCTGAGGCGGCTGAGGCACCCGCGTCCCTGATGACGGTTTCAAAATCTTGCACCCCCCTGGCTCCACCGCATGAAATTACCGGGATAGTGACGCTAGAGGTCACGGCCTTTACCAATTCGAGATCATATCCGCTCAGGGTTCCATCGCGATCAATTGAGTTTATTAGAATTTCCCCGGCTCCGGCTTCCTCATACTTTCGAGCTAAATCAGCAGGTGTCCAAGTGGTCCTTTGAGTGCCTCCTCGAGTGAAAACAGCGTAGGATCCGAACAAGGAGCGTTTTGCATCGATACTTGCCATTATACTCTGGCTACCAAACTCCTTCGCAAGTTCAGTCACTAATTCATGATTGTCGGCGATTGCGGAGTTAAGAACGAGCTTTTCCATCCCGACTTTGAAATATGTCCGAGCCGTGGCAACGTCTGTGATGAAGCCGCCGAATGCCACCGGCATGAATGCCTCGCTGATGATTTCCGAGATTAGACCAGGGTCCGGCTGCTTGCGGTGTCGTGATGCATCAATATCAAGAAGCACCAGCTCATCGGCCTCTTTGTCGTTGAATATCCGGACAGCATTCCGCGGATCGCCGATATATGTTGGTGATTTGAATTTGATCGTCTTGACCAATCTTTCTCCTTGGAGAAGGAGGCAGGGAATTAGGCGCACCGCATTCATTCGATTTTGGCAAAACTCGCCAACAACCGTAAGCCATACTTGTGGCTTTTTTCGGGATGAAATTGTGTTCCGAAGATGTGATCTCTTTGGACAGCAGAGTCAAATTCGATGCCGTAGCATGTTTTTCCGATGGCGTTCTCAGAGTGAAGACACTTGAGGTGATAGCTATGAACGAAATAGAAGCGATGGTCGGGTTCATCCAGGGCGAGTACCGGATTGAGACGTGTGATCTGCACCTCGTTCCATCCCATATGAGGTAGACGCAGCGGCTTTTCTAAAGGTTGATCTCCGCTTGGAATCCTACACGATACTGCATCGAGCCATCCTAAGCCAGGCAGAGATCCTTCTTCACTGCGAGTTCCAAGCATTTGCATCCCCAAACAAATTCCTAGAAACGGCTTGCCTTGTTCCAAAACAGCCTTGTTCAGCGGTCCCAGCCAGCCCTTGTCCGCCAATTTCTGCATCCCGGCATCAAACGCCCCAACACCAGGAAGGATGAGCGACCGAAACTTGCGAAGTTCCGCGGGCTCACGGCAAATACCTGTAGGAATGTGAAGTCGCTGGAATGCGTTTGCGACTGAGCCAGGGTTGCCAAGGCCGTAATCAATGATCCCAATCATTTTTGCAAATAAAGTTACTGGCCCCGGCAAGTTCTTGGTGTAGGGAGTAGGAAGGGTTGCGATTCCGCCGGCAGATGTAGCGGGGTAGTGCGGGCTTCATCGGTAGGTAATCAACAGAGTGAAACGTGATGTCGTCTGCTCCATCGGGCCAAATTATACCAACGCCACCATGTTTGCTCCATGACAGACAGCGAGTTCTCGTGGCTGACTAACGCCCGATACACAGTTTTTCCCCCCGCGAGAAACGGCAAGTCCTGCCACCCAAATTCTTGGAGAGTTTCCTGAATGTCAGGTAGCAGGGCGCGAAGCCAATCCGACTGTGGAGCTTCAAAGCCAAACTTTTCCCGACGTTCCAAAACACTGCTCGGAACGAACGGCTTTAGTGCATGACGCAGCACATTCTTGGTTTCGCCCTCAGGCGACATCAGGTATGAATCTGGTAGTCTAGAGATAAAGTTCGTGATCTGAGGATTAAGAAAGGGCACACGGCTCTCAATCGAGTAGAACATGGAGTTCCTGTCTTCGTAGCGCAACAGGTCGCCAAGCATCATCCCAAACAACTCGTCATGCAACAGTTCCTGCAATCGCATACCAGGCCGCATAGATCGGGGCGAGCAAATCTTAACACCATTTTGATTGAACCAGAACGAGTTCATCCATGAGGGAACGAGGCCCTTTCCACTTAACTTGCGGAACAAAACCTTGGCCTTGTCCGGTAGCAAAAATTCACCGGTCCAACTGAGCAGACGGAGGGGCGGGCTGTCTGGGTATTCTGAAGCTGAACTAAGGAAACGGAGTGAACCGGCAAAATCCCCACTCCGTAAAAGTTGAGCCAGCCGGACGCCACGGTAAAGGTCATAACCGCCGAAAATCTCATCGGCTCCCTGCCCATCAAGCATGACTTTGACTCCTTCGCACGCAGCTTTTCTAAAAACAAGGTTCTGTGCGATGACGCTCATGCTGCTAAACGGCTCATCTTGCGCCTCCAGAGAATTCTCGACGGCCGTCTGTAGTTCGGGAAGGGAAGGACAGATCTTGTAGCTCAGGATTCGGCGCCCTCGTGTGACCTCGTCAATCCATCGCTCCTCGCTAAAGCGTGTTCCCCTCGCGATGAAGCTAAACGTTCGCAGTTCTACGTCTGGCTGGAGCGCCGAAATCATCCCTACTATTCCGGAGGAGTCAACTCCTCCGGAGAGGGCGGCTCCAATCCGTACATCGCTTCGCAAGTGGATGCGTACACTATCCAGGAGGAGGTCGCGAGTAGTCTGGACCGCATCCTCGAATGGAATACTCTCAGCCAATCTTGGTTGCGGTAGCCAGTAGGATCGAGGCTCGGTGATAAGTCCATTTCCAAGATGCACGGTCATGCAGGTTCCGGGATTGAGTTGTTCGATGCCCGTGACCATCGTCTCTCGACCATTGGAAGTTCTGCCCCAGCGAAGATACTTGAACAAAGTTTCGGGATTGGCGATCCATGCGCGGCCAGGCAAAGTAAGGATAGCCTTAATCTCTGAAGCAAAGGCAAGGGAACTCCCACATTTTGAAAAGTAAAGGGGCTTGATTCCGTAAAAATCACGCGCCAGTAAAAGAGTGTTTTGAACAGTATTGACAAAAGCAAGCGCGAACATACCGACCAGCTTCTGAAATGCACCATCCCCCCAAAGGACTAGGGCCTGAAGCAACACCTCGGTGTCCGAATGCGTGTGAAACTCGATCTGCTCGGCCTCCAATTCCTTTCTGAGCTCGAGGTAGTTGTAGATTTCCCCATTGAAAAGTAGGGCATATCGACCGTCTTGAGTACACATTGGCTGCCAGCCCGCTGGGCTCAAATCCAGTATGGACAACCGAAGGTGTGCGCAAGCCAAGTCGTAGGAAGTTCCAAGCTCCAGTGTGCGACCGACTGTGGCATGTTGGTTGCAGCACAAGAGGTAACCAAAGTCATCGGGTCCCCTGTGTTTGAGAACTTTCCGCATTCCCTCAAGCAATTGGGGTGAGGAACTCCCATTCCAGAGGCCTACGATGCCTGCGATTCCACACATGATCTGGTATTGACTGATTTAAGTGATTGAATTGCGTGCCAGCACAGGGAGAAATAGAGCACGTATGCGGCAAGGTTCAGCCAACTGAGAAGCATTATTGTTGAGTGGAAGCCCATTCCAAAGCGTTGGGCGGCGTAGAAGCAACCGCAGGTCAGCGTTAGGCTGGTCAAATCGTACAGCAATTTCAATTGTGGGCGGTTGAGAATTATGAGAACCCGGCTGAGCGGCGCGACAATTGCCGCAGCCCATATCGCAGGAAGCGCCAGATTGGCTAGATAGCCAACCTCCGCATATTCACGCCCCCAGATGCGCTGCAGCGTGGGAGTAAGAAGCAATGCAGTAAGAAATGCTCCAGTTGTACTAAAGAAAAAAAGTTTTCGTGCATGAGTTCGGAAAGCCTCATTTAGTTCTCGCGGCGCGCTCGCGGATATGTCCTGTAGGTGCTTTTGCAGCGGATCAGCTATGCAGCCAGCCAACACCGTGATTGGCGCTGTGACAGTCCTGTTCAACAGAAACAGGATCCCCGCCTCCGCTGGGGAGAATAATGTTGCAACTAGAATAACTGGCAGCCCCGAAGAACCTGCATCGATTAATTGAGATAAGGTCGCTGCGAGGGGATAAACCTTAAATTGCTTTGCTGTCTTCCAGATTAGCCTAAACCGTTTCGGGGTGGTCAACAGTCTGCCTATTAGTCTTGCCTCGAATGGCCGTGCCCCATTGCCCGCAACTTTTCCCGCGATCTCGCCCAGGCCTAGTCCGATCCATCCGATCCCGGCAACCCCGGAAACAAGAGCTACCGCACTTCGGCACGATGCCTGGAAAAAAGTGAGGCGGCTTAAAGTACCGAAATCACCCGCACGTAGAAGCGTGCCACGGAGCACCAAACTGATGCCAAAGAAGAACAAGTAGAAGCCAGCGAGGAGCGCAGCGGAATGAGGCAATTGTGCGAAGGAAAGTGTGCCAGCTTGGATGAAGCCCAGCAGGATTAGGCTGCTGGCCAGCGAACTGGCCAGTGCACACATGACGGAGAGTGCAGATAGACGTATTAGTTGGCCGGTGGATGCCGCACCTACCAAGGCTGCGTCATAGCGGAGACAAACAATCCCCGCGACGATGCCAATATAGGAATTGAAGACTGCAAAAGTGCCGAACTGCGCTCCTGAGTAAAGCCGGACCAGAAGCGGGGATGTGGCCAGAAAAAGAAGGTGACTGAGAGCGTTCGATCCGAAGAGTCGTAAGGCATGATGAACAACCCCGCACTTTGAAGGTGCCAGTGTCTTGGTGATCACAGGCAACGATGTGATCTGGGGGCGCAAGTGGCTATTTATTAGCTTCCAGAAAATTCAGAACCGGACTGAGCACTTAATCAGGGTCTTACAACCCCAGTGCCCCTCACGCAGCCCTTACACATCCAAACCCGGGTGCGTAGTCAGAGGCGCGTCCTCGGGCAAGGCCAAACACACTAGGCGGTCTGGTCCTTCTTCATGATATCGAAGCCCACTTTCTGGACAGACTAGGTTCCCATCAGAGCTGGGCATTAGCCGATGGCCATGCCGACTCATCCACCCCTTCTGTCGCGCTGGCACGCCAACCATCATAGCGTAGTCCGGAACATCCTTCGTTATCACCGCCCCAGCCGCGATGAAGCAATATCGCCCTAAAGTGACACCACAGACGATGGTTGCATTTGCCCCTATTGTGGCTCCCTTCTTGATCACGGTCTTCTCATAAAGATGTTGGCGCCTCACCTCCGACCTCGGATTGCTGATGTTGGTCAGCACGCAGGACGGCCCCAAGAAGACATCATCCTCACAGGTCACGCCCGTGTAAATGCTGACATTGTTCTGTACCTTGACATTGCGGCCAAGCTTGACCCTTGGGCTGATGACCACGTTTTGCCCAAGATTGCACTCTTCCCCGAGTTCTGCCCCCTTCATAACGTGACTGAAATGCCAAATCTTTGTTCCTTTTCCAATCACCGCACCTTCGTCAATCACTGCTGTCGGATGGGCATAGTAGGATTGCGCAGGCTCCGGACAGCTCACGCGTTCGACCGCTCCGTCTTTGCTCATGCTCCGCTGGGCGGCTGCAAGAACACGCAGTACTCGCAATCCTTCGGATGCATCCGTCCGAGGCGGGCGACGATCGTTGCAGCATTCGAGGAAGTGAACGCACTCGTTTCGCAGAGGCTCGGACTCAGGCACTTGAATGGCCTCCCCAGCGGCTTTGCTGGGTGTGGGAGTTCGTCCGTCGGTCCAGGTGAGGTGCTGGCGGTAGAGAACCAGTTTCTCACCCCAAGGCTTTCCGTCATCGAAAACAGCCATGCCGTTTGAACCCACAACAGCCAGTTTCTGCTCCTTGAAGGGGTTCAGCCAGTTCACATAAACGTGCGCACGTACTCCTCCGCTGAACCGGAGGGTTGTGAGAGTCATGTCTGCAACGCCATGTGAAAGGTACGCCTGGCCGGAGCATTGGATGCCGTCTGGAAGCTGATTAGCGACCAGTGAAAGAATCACAGAAATGTCATGGGGTGCAAAACTCCAAAGGGCATTTTCCTCCTGTCGAATCTTACCGAGGTTCAGGCGGTTGGAGGTGATGTAGTAAAGCCTGCCTAGTTCTCCACTGCCTACCAAAGACTGCAGCTTCTGGATATGCGGATGGTACTGCAGGAGATGACCAACCATCAAGACTTGTCCGGTCTTACTGCCGAGATCGACGAGTTCTTCACCTTCAGTTTCGTTCAAACAGAGAGGCTTCTCCACCAATACATCTTTGCCATGCGACAATGCAGTCTTTGCAAGCTGGTAATGGAGTGCCGCAGGAGCTACAATTGCAATCTTCTTGATCTCAGCGTTCTTGAATGGGGACTCGACATCCGAAGTTTTGAGAACACGCTCGTAGCCATCTGAGTAACCGGCCAGAGTTCTTGGATCGAGGTCGCAAATGGTATGAAGCGCACCAAGAGCATTGAAGCTGCGGGCTAGATTCTTGCCCCAGTAGCCCGCGCCAATGAGAGCAACATCACGTGTAAATGACATGTGAAATAGTGAATGGTTCTTGATGCTTGTAAAGAGGCCAAGCCGCCGTCAGTTGAGCGAAGCCTTCAAGGCAGCGACGATCTGGTCCTGATCCGCATGGTTCAGAAAAGGGTGCATTGGGAGGCTAATCACTTCTCGCGAAGCTTTCTCAGACTCCGGAAAATCCCCAAAAACATAACCCAACGAAGCAAACACCGGTTGTTCGTGAAGGCACTTGGGATAGTATATGCCTGTGGGGATCAGATGTGACTTTAGTCGATCCGTGATTGCGTCATGGTTAGGTACTCGTACGGTATACTGAGCGTAAACATGAGTATTGCCCGACACCACCTCGGGCACGACACATACGCCACGGAGCAATTCAGAGTAGCGAGCCCCGATTCGCTGACGTTCATTCACCTCCCATTCGAAGTGTGGGAATTTAGCCAGAAGCACAGCAGCTTGGATTGTATCAAAGCGCCCATTCATGCCCACGAGAGTGTGGTGGTGGCGTTTCACGCCTCCGTGAGTTCTGATGGCCCGCATGGCATCGGCAAGTCGATCATCCTGAGTAAACAAGGCGCCACCATCGCCGTAGCAGCCGAAAGGCTTGGCAGGGAAGAAACTGGTACTGCCGATCAAGGTGGCGCCGCAACTCCGCCTCCCTTTCTGAGTGGCACCGAAGCTTTGCGCTCCATCCTCGATGACGGGTATCCCGTGACGAGCGGCAGTGGCGTTGATCGCGTGGAGGTCCGGCATCTGTCCGAACAAACTCACCGGGATGATAGCCTTGGTCCTGGGAGTGATGGCGGCCTCGAGTTTCGAAACATCCAGATTGAAAGTGGCAGGTTCAATGTCCACGAACACTGGCTTTGCCCCCACTTGAGAAATGACTTCCGCACTGCTGATCCATGTGAATGGAACAGTGATTACTTCGTCTCCAAAGCCCACCCCCAAGGCTCGCAAAGCGATCTCCAAGCTATCGGTTCCGCTGGCCACGGTGATGGCATGCTTAACACCGACGTAGGCTGCCAGCTGGGTCTCGATCTCCGCAATCTCGGGTCCCATGATGTAGTGTCCATGTTCGAGGACTTTGTGAATGCGTGCATCAACGGCCACTTGATAGCGGCGGTACTGTGTCTTGAGATCAATGAACTCCATCAGGGTATGGTTGGTTGGTCTATTGGCGAGTCGTTCTGTGGTTTCTTGGTTGTGATTATGCAATTGAAATGGGGAGTGCTGCCGTCTCGATTGTAGTTCTCGGCCTCGTGCCGAGAATTGAGCACGTCATGACCAGTCACCAGATAGTGAGTTTCCGGAGCTGACAGGTGGTCAGCGGGACGCTCACCAAGCGCGGGCGAAACACAAACTCTCCCTCATTGCGACTGAATAGTGCCCCGGAACCTCAGCGGCAGCGCCGCGCTACTGCCGTTGTGTTAATGCAGCTTTCCAAGGCTTCGATGGAGTTCCTCGAATCCCTTGAGAAATCCGGGCAATGCACCATGAAGCCTGTCGGCCAGTTCTTCGTGATAGACGTGAACCGCCGTGTTTCGCGTGGCAATCATCTTTTCCCACAGGACTTCATCGGTGATCCAGCCCAGGAGAACGCCCGCTCGAAAGCTTGCCGTGGGCTGTTGACCTCGAAACCTTGCTCTCGCGCAAACTGCTGCACCGTTTTGCAACCTACTTCAAAAGCCAGTTCAAAGCGAAGGATGGCGGAATCGCGAGCCACGGAATCGGGAGGTAACGCCAAGGATTCGCGTAGCCGACAAATGATCCGCGCTAGATCCTTCAGCTTTTGCTCTGGGAGGACGGTCATAAATCAATAACCGCCTTTCCCGCCAGGTCCCTGAAAGCATCAGAAACCTGTCCAAAATCCACCAAGTCCACTGGCCTAATGGTAGGCAATTGATCAACGGCTTTGTGCAAACGAGTCTCTGCCAGAGGGTGACTACCGGGAGGAAGCTCGTAGCCGAGATCCAGATCGGAATTCGGACGGGCATCGCCACGCGCGAACGAGCCAAATACGAACAGCTTCACCCCATCCTCTCTTGCCGCTTGAGCTAAAAAGCGAACAGCTTGCTGTACTGTGTCTGGTAATTCACGGAAATTCATCGGTTCTTAGAAGCTCAATGTTACCCTGAATTCCTCGCCCGATTCCTCGAAATGCACCGTTTGACCGAGCTTCCCCGCTTCGCGCACTACCATGGGCAAGCCGCGCCCAAGTTTGTCCATATAACCGAGATTTTCCATGAACCGGACCAAAAGCGGGTTGCGGGCGTAACTGGTGCCCACGGCGAGCTTCTCAATGCTGACGGTGTTGGGCAGCCTGCCAGGGCTGATAAATTCGCACCGGTCCGGGAAGAGAAGAACCCGGATTTGTGATCCGATGATGCTGTAGTTGCGATGGACGCAGGCATTCACCAGCAGCTCGCGAAAAACCTTGTCAGGATAGAAGGTGGCATTTTTCCGCCGCGCTCCTTCAATGGTGGAAGCCAGTGGCAGATTTGCTTTGATCTCAGACATGGCATTATCCACCTGCCGCGGCAGGCTGCCGCCAAATTCCTTCTTGTCCCTCAATTCGGCACTCAATTCATGCCCGGCGAAATGGGCGAAATGAACGCCCGCCTGGGGCAAGCTTCGCTCTGGCGAGATCCCAAACATGAGCAGCCCTCCAACAGTTGGATGCCCGGCAGGTCCGAGGATGTCACTTGCGCGGAGAAGTCGTGTCTTCTCGTCCTCACTTTCGCGCTCAAAAGAAACTTCATATTGTCTGAAATAGTCAGCCAGTTCAGAAAAGTTCAGTTGCTCGCGCACGGCGGTGCCAAGTTCCACGAGATCGTAATGGAACAAGCCGGACGCCTGGAAAAGGCGCACCAACTCTTCGCAGGAGGCGATGCGTTTGGTGGAGCCCACGCGGATGTAATAACGGTTCCGCGAGGTATAATAGGGACGGTCCGGTCCTTTCGGAACACTGATCCGCGCGATGGGGAGCCCGTTCACCGTAAGTGCCTCGTAAACGGGCCGGATCGGCGGGATGCAAGCGGTCCGACTGATGTTCATCACATCTTCCTCGTAGGAACGGCTCAAACCCCGTGCAACACCGGCATCATCCACGCCAAGCCATATTTCTCCACCTTCCGCATTGGCTAATGCGACCAGTTCCTCAGCCATATCCGCGGCATGGACAGATTCGAGCTTGAACTCGACATATTGGCTTTCGCGCGCAGGAATCACGGGCAGAGCTATTCAATCTTCACTACAGCGGCGTTTACTGGAGAGGAGACGATCCTTCGGTCTCTCGCGAACGGCGGGATCTCAATGTCACCCGCCACTCAGGCAGGTAATTCCTCTGGAATTTCTCCGGTGCCGCCAGGTTTTTCATAAAATCGGCGCAAAATGGTTGCCAGCCTCTTGAGTTGGGATGCAGCTTGATAGCGCAGGACTCGCGCAAAGACGCCCAGGCACGAAGCCAGAACAGGAAAGGGCGGATGGCTGATTCGCTCCAGAGATTGGGTTCAACTGCCAGCTCTCAAGTCTCACGCACGCCACAGTTGATTCTTGCATGCGTTGGACTGCGGGACGGAGTTGCGCGTGTCGATGATGCAGGGCGACCAATCGAGCAATTGGGTGTGATCAACCGATGCATGTGCAGTCGCGACCAGGACAGCATCGTATTTGGAGACGGTTTCCTTGTTCCATTCGACAGATTTTGTTCCAGCCCAGTGCGGGTGCTCGCGTGTCGGGCGGATGACGGGGACGTACGGGTCGTAATAGGAAACTTCTGCTCCTCTTTGCTTCAGCATGTCAAGGAGGTGGTAGCTCGGGCTCTCGCGGTCGTCATCGACGTTTGGCTTATAGGCGAGACCAACGAGGAGGATTCTGGATCCGTTAATCGGTTTTTTGTGCGAGTTGAGTGCTTCACCGACCTGTTCAACGACATAGTGAGGCATGGAAGTGTTCACCTCCCCGGCCAGTTCGATGAACCGGGTGTTCTGGCCATACTCGCGAGCTTTCCAAGTCAGGTAAAAGGGATCGATGGGGATGCAGTGTCCGCCAAGGCCTGGGCCTGGGTAGAATGCCATGAAACCGAAGGGCTTGGTCTTGGCCGCATTGATCACTTCCCAAACATCAATGCCCATTGCGGCGTAAACGACTTTCAGTTCGTTGACCAGTGCGATGTTGACACTGCGAAAAATGTTTTCGAGGAGTTTGGTGGCTTCAGCCGCGCGGCAGGACGAGACCGGCACGACAGTCTTGATGGACAGGGAATAAAGTGCCTTGGCTTTTTCCAAACAAGCAGGCGTGTAGCCGCCGACCACTTTGGGAATGATGGCGACTTTGCTGTTCGGATTGCCAGGGTCTTCGCGTTCAGGTGAGAAGGCGAGATGGAAGTCGGTTCCCGCTTTGAGCTTCGAGCCTTGTTCAAGAACCTTCTTCAAATCCTCGTCGGTGGTGCCTGGGTAGGTGGTGGATTCCAGCACGACCAGAATACCCTTGTGCAGATGAGGTGCGATGGCGCGGCCAGTATCAAGGATGTAGGAAATGTCCGGCTCGCGATTCTTGTTGAGCGGAGTAGGCACACAGATGATCACGGCCTGAACTTCTTTGACCCGGCTGAAATCGGTCGAGGCTTCGAAGCGTCTGGCGTCGATCTGTTCTTTGATTGAAGCGCTCTCGATGTGCTTGATGTAACTCTGCCCCCCGTTGATCGCCGCAATTTTCGGCGGATCAATGTCCAGTCCAAGGACGGACACGCCCGAGCGGGCGAATTGAAGTGACAGCGGAAGGCCTACATATCCGAGGCCGACAATGGCGATTTTCATACTCATGGTTGGATGTTGCCGGGCATCATTGGTTGCAGATGAATTTGCTGATGGCGGAAGTGACTTCTTCTTTTTGATCTCCGGTCAGTTCAGGAAAGACGGGAATGCTCAGGCTCTCTCCTGCCAGGCGCTCGGCCACAGGCAGCCTCAATGTTGGGGGAACACACGCCGCGAAGCATTCCTGCTGGTGCATCGGCACAGGGTAATAGATTTCGGACCCGATTTCCCGGCTGGTCAGCCAATCACGCAGTGCATCACGCCGGCCACCGGTCACACGCAAAGTGTATTGGTTCCATACGTGATGGCGTCCTGGAATCTCCAAGGGGAGAGAGATTTGAAAGTTTGAGGAACTTCCATCACCTGACGTTTTCGAGACCGCGCAGCATTGATTGTCCGGCTGTCCAAGGAGGACTCCGGGGATTTTGCTTAACCGATCTGCATAGAAGCTGGCATTCGCAGCCCGTGATTTTGCATAAGAAGCAAGGAGTGGGAGCTTCACAGCGAGCAGGGCCGCCTGCAGTGCGTCCATGCGAAAATTCGCTCCGATATAATTATGGTAGTACTTCGGCTTCGCACCATGTGTTCTCAGCAAACGCGCTCGTTCAGCCAGCGAATCATCGTTCGTCACGAGCAAGCCACCGTCGCCGAGGCATCCCAGGTTCTTTGAAGGAAAAAAACTGAAAATCCCAAACGCCCCCATAGTGCCGGCCGATTGCCCCCGGAATTTCGCCCCCAGTGACTGAGCCGCATCCTCGATGACGCGCAAGTTGTGTCGTTTGGCAGTTTCCAGAATTCGATCCATCGCCGCAGGTTGTCCGAAAAGATGCACCGGAATGATGGCCTTCGTTCTTGGAGTGATCCTTGCGACAATATCATCCGGATCAATGTTGAAGCACACGGGACAGGAGTCGGCGAAAACAGGAGTAGCACCCGTGCGGGCTACGCAACCGGCTGTGGCAAAGAAGGTGAATGAAGGGCAAATGACTTCATCGCCGGGACCGATTCCCAAAACCATCAGAGCGAGCAAAATCGCATCGGTCCCGGACGAAACGGAAATTGCGTGGCGCGCACCGACGTACTCGGCAAGGCTTCTTTCAAAATTCTCGATTTCCGGACCCAGGATATACTGCCCAGATCGAAGCACTCGTTCGAAAGCATCTTTGAGCGCACGTTCCAGCGGTGCGTGCTGAGCCTTAAGATCGAGAAGTGGAACAGCCATGGATCGGATTCAGGTTGCAAGGAGAACGGGCTGGGAGCTGTCACTGGATTTGGATGTAGATATTCCCGTACCACTCCAAGGTTGTTTCTTGTACCATGCCAGAGCCTCGGAGAGTCCCGTTTCGACCGTGTGGGTCGGGCTATAACCGAGGAGTTCCCGGGCCTTGGAGATGTTGGCCTCCGAATGTCGGACATCACCGTCGCGGAAAGCACGGTATTGGGGTTTGGAATCGCCCAAGTGAGGAAACTCCGGCAGGAGCCGCTCGCGAATCATGGAAAACAACTGGTTCAATGTGGTCCGGGTCTGGACAGCCACATTGTAAACCTGCCCCACCGCTTCCGGATTCCGAGTCGTCGCCGCGAGGAGATTGGCTAGCACCACATTCTGCACAAAGCAGAAGTCTCGGCTCGTCTCGCCGTCGCCGTTGATGTTACAAGGCTCATTCTTGATCATGGCCGCAACCCATTTGGGAATCACGGCAGCGTAAGGTCCGTCAGGATCCTGACGCGGCCCGAAGACATTGAAGTAGCGCAGTCCAATCGACTGCACACCGTAGCAGCGCCCAAAGACGTCCGCGTACAGTTCGTTGACGTACTTTGTCACCGCGTAAGGAGAAAGCGGTCGGCCAATTTGATCCTCGACCTTTGGCAAAGCAGGATGATCGCCGTAAGTAGAGCTGCTTGCGGCATAAACAAACCGATTTACGCAATTATCCCGCGCGGCGATCAGCATGTTCAAGGAACCGGTAACGTTTGCTTCGTTGGATAGTATCGGATCCTCGATAGAACGCGGGACGGAGCCCAAAGCCGCTTGATGAAGCACATAGTCGGCGTCCTTCGAGGCCGCCTGGCATGTCGCCAAGTTCCGAATATCGCCCTCAATAAAATGAAATCGCCGCCATTGATCCACCGAGACAATTGCCCGGACTTCATCGAGATTTGCGCGATGACCAGTGGCGAAATTGTCCAAACCGATGACGCGCTGGTCGAGCTTCAGCAAAGCTTCAAGCAGATTCGAACCGATGAATCCACCCACGCCCGTGACCAACCAGGTCCGGGGACTTTTGGGGAGTTCTGATCGAAGCTGGTCGTAAGCGGTCATTCAGAGGAATGCTGTCGTGAGGAGATTCGCAAGCCCGTGATTCAATATGCGCTTGCCCCCACATGAACCATCCGTTTCCTGAAGACGAACGCGGGTGCGAAGGGCAGCAGAAGCAGGACGATATTGAAGATCAGGGGGAGCCCGAATTCGAAGGCGTATCCCGCGCCGAGTAATGCAAGCCCCATTGCCGGCAGGATGTAGTTCAAATTTTTAGAAGCGCCTCCAAGCATCCAGCCGACGGCAACTGCGAATGCGCCGGTGACGAAACCGCCAAAAAACAACGTGACACCTGAGAGATAAAACAGCGGCGAGATGAACTGATAGCGCTGTTCAGCGCGCCCCGACGCGAGATTCAGGCGGATTACCTGCACAAGCAAAGCCACGGCAACCATGGCGGCACAGGCAAGGACGACTCTGGTTCCATCGGGCCGCGTTGGATCTTTGACCATGGCCAGTTCAACAAGGATCAGCGTCCCGAGAGCGCCACGAAAGAGGTCGAACCAGTTTTGCCAAGGCTGGACGAGCGACTCCATGGTGAGGTTTGAATTTCGTCTGGAACTGATGACATTTCTCCTCAGTGCGCCAGACAGGAACGGAGGCGGCAGGAGCAGTGCACATGCTGCGGTCAGCCATTGCCAGTGAATGCTCATCGGAGCTGTGCGAGGGAGGGGCTCGAAATTCAAAGAAACTTCTCAGCCAATGGGGCCAGCGCTTGGAACTTTTGCTCCAGGGCTGAGATGTTTTTCAAACGTTCGGAGCAGAGCTTATGATCTGCTTCTGAAATCCTCCCCCGGGCGAGATCATCGTTTAGCGCCCCCGACATCCGTTCGAGCCGCGTACGGGAAGATTTCAGGCGCGGCTGGAGGAATTCGGTGTAACCAATGCGGAGGAGGGCGCTGATATCTGGTTCGGCTTCGAAGTAATCGCGTCGATCTCCTTGAACCCATACCTGACGGATCGCGCGCAATGATGCGAGTTGTCTTGTGGCGGTACTCGCGCTGGCTTTGCTGATCCTGAGCAACTCAACCATGTCATCGAGCGACAACGCTGACGGCGACAGGTAAAGCAAACCGTAGATTTGTCCGGTTGATCTGGGTAAGGCGATCAACTGACACAAGCGAGCGGCGGCCTCAATCATCTCCACACGAGTGCGTGACAATGAAGGAACTCGAATCTCTGCGTGAGCCTGACTGGACACTTGGACGAGTCGCGATGAGCGGTAGGAAGACAGAGTCTGGATTTACGCGGAGGCACTTCGTGCCTGTCAGTTCGCGGTTTGCCCACCAACGAACCTCCAAGAGGGAGGGTTTAGAACGTTCAATTTGAATTGAACGAGATAAAGTCAAGCGCACGAAATGCAAGCTTTTTGAAAGGGATGGGGTAAGGCTCATTTGGATCTCAAACCACTCCCCGAAGGCTATCCATTGTGGTTCGCGGAATTCGACAGACTACAGGTTGGGTGTTGGATTCTTCCAGGCTGTCGCGGAAAGTCGGGTCCGCTCAGTTGGTCGATGCTACGCCTGTTTCGTTAGTTGGGACGTGTTCTCAAGGTTGGTGAGCAACAAAAATGCGTTCCCACCAACTTCCACCCAGACCAAACGAGCGACCGGACCGTCCACCTCCATTCCCAAGCTCACCAGCCGGCCTGCTTGGCTTGTGTGTCACTCATGTTTGAATGACACCCTTGTCGTGTCAAAGCCGGCCTGGATATTTCTTGCCCTTCCTTCTGCAACTTGCTGCGAGCTCGCCTGACTGCATTGGCCTCGCAAGACTCGCTCGCGCGGCGTCTCGCGAAGAAAGTGTATGAAATATCCGGGCCAGAACACCGCCATATACGGGCCGTGAACGGCGGATTGCGCGCGCTCCACACCTCCGGCTATGCTGGAGCCATTCATGAACCTGCGCAAAGTAATGACCCGGCACCGCCGGTCGATCCTGTCCTGCCTGATGTTGATGGCGCTGCACTCCTCGATCGGATGGGTGCGATGCGCGGTTGATTTCAATCGGGAAGTCCGACCTATTCTTTCGGACAACTGCTTCCAATGTCACGGCCCCGACGAGAAGGCTCGCAAAGGAAAATTCCGGCTCGATACGAAGGAAGGCGCGTTTCGGATCAAGGACGGCAAGCCGGCAATCATTCCAGGAAACAGCGCGGAGAGCGAACTGGTCCGGCGGCTGACAACCACCAACGCGGACGACCTCATGCCGCCGACTGAATCGGACCGCAAACTGACGGCGACACAGATCTCGACGTTGCGCAGATGGGTTGAAGAAGGGGCGAAGTGGGAAACGCATTGGGCATTTGCAACGCCGCAGCGCCCACAGGTGCCAGCGCTGCGAGGGAAGCATTCGGTGCGCAATCCTGTCGATAACTTCATTCTCGAACGGCTGGAAAAAGAAGGTGTGACTCCAGCACCGGAAGCGCGACGCGAGGTTTTGCTTCGCCGCCTGACACTCGATTTGACCGGCCTGCCACCGACTCAAGCCGAGCTTGATGCCTTCCTTTCCGACCAGGCATCCGACGCCTATGAGCGCCAGGTTGACCGCCTGCTCAATTCACCTCGTTACGGAGAGAGAATGGCCGTTGAGTGGCTGGACATTGCCCGCTACGCGGACACTCATGGTTATCAGATGGATCGTTTTCGCGCGGTCTGGCCGTATCGCGACTGGGTGATCAAGGCGTTCAATCAGAATCTTCCTTACGACCAGTTCGTCACGTGGCAGATTGCCGGCGACCTCCTCCCGAACGCAACCAAGGATCAGCGACTTGCCACGGCGTTCAACCGGCTCCACTGCCAGAACGAGGAAGGCGGCATCGTTGAGGAGGAATATCGTGTCGCTTACGTGGTTGATCGGGTGAACACGTTTGCGACGGCGTTTCTCGGGCTCACCACCGAGTGTTCCCGATGCCACGATCACAAGTACGACCCTCTCTCGATGCGGGATTTCTATTCACTGTCATCCTTCTTCCAAAACATTGATGAGTCGGGGCAGACAGTTTATTTTGGCGAAGTCATGCCTGTGCCAACAATGCTGTTGAGCACGGATGAACAGGATGCGCAACTGGCTCGCCTGCGAGAACAGATTTCCACAAAGGAACGCCAGGTTCCAAACCTGCGGAGCCAGGCCGGGACAGCGTTCGCACAATGGCTGGACACTGGCAGGGCGGCCTCAGCCTCGACGACTCCGCAACGCGCCCCAACCATCGCCGAACTTCGAGGCCTTGTGGCTTACCTGTCATTTGATGAAATCGTTACCAACAAGGTGACCAACCTTGCAAACGCAACAAAACCCGCCAGCACGGTTGAATCCCCAAAACTTGTTGCCAGTCGGAACGGGCAGGCGGCTGAACTGACTGGCGAAAACGGCTTCACTCTTCCAGGCGTTGGACATTTCACCCGGACCGATGCCTTCTCGATCGGCATGTGGCTCCGAACGCCCGTGCACAGTCCCCGGTTTGTCGTGGCGCACCACAGCCGTGCACCCGTCGATGCAGGCAGTCGTGGCTATGAGTTGCTGCTGGAGAGTGGGCGCGTCGCACTCGGGTTGCACCATGCATGGCCAGGAAATTCACTGAAAGTTTCAACCCGGCAAACACTCGCAACCAACGAATGGACTCATGTGGCGTTCGCTTACGACGGTTCCAGCCGCGCTGCTGGCGTCCGAATTTTCATCAATGGCCGTCTGGCTGATACCGAGGTGATCCGCGATGGCTTGATCAAGGACATCACGTATGAAAGCGGGGAACCTGATCTCGCGATTGGCCATCGTTTCCGCGACAGCGGTTTCAGGGGTGGCGTGGTGGATGACTTCATGGTTTTCAACAGGGCTTTGACCTTGCTTGAAGTGACACACATCGCCGGCTTGCCTGATTACACCCAGGCGTGGAACACGGATCCAGCGTCGTTGACAGCTGAACAGAGGGATGGGCTGCTCGACTACTTCGTGGCGAACTCTTACGCCCCGGCTCAACGATTTCTTGAAAACCTCCAGACTCTCAGAAGGGAACAAAGCAAACTCATCAATCCGATTCCTGAATTGATGGTCATGCAGGAAATGGCGGAGCCGAAGCCGGCCTTTGTGCTCAAACGCGGCGCTTACGATGCCCCGGGCGATCGCGTCTCCGCCAACACACCGGCAGTCATGCCGCCATTTCCTACAGGCCAGCCGACGAACCGGCTCGGTCTTGCGCGCTGGCTCGTCGCGCCGGAGAACCCATTGATGGCCCGAGTCACCGTCAATCGAGCCTGGCAGATGATGTTCGGAAAGGGCATCGTCGAGACGCCCGATAATTTCGGGAGCCAGGGTGCCACGCCGACTCATCCCGAGCTGCTGGATTGGCTGGCTCGCGAGTTCTCCGACACAGGTTGGGACATGAAACGGTTGCTGAAACTCATCGCCACCTCGGCCACTTACCGCCAATCGTCCCATGCCAGCGCCGACCTGCTGGCCCGTGATCCGGGCAATCAATCGCTGGCGCGCGGACCTACCCGCCGGCTCACCGCCGAGATGCTCCGAGATCAGGCACTGGCCGCAAGCAGTCTGTTGGTGGAGCGGTTGGGCGGGCCCAGCGTGAAGCCCTACCAGCCCGAAGGCTTGTGGGAGGAAATCGCCATGGGTCGCCCGCGGTATGGGCAAGGGCACGGCGATGATCTCCATCGACGCAGTCTTTACACCTTTTGGAAGCGCACCGTGCCTCACCCAGCCATGATGACTTTCGATTCCACTGAGCGAAACACTTGCGCTGTGCGGAGGCAGGACACCAGCACGCCACTACAGGCGTTGACCCTTCTTAACGACACCCAGTTCATCGAGGCCGCTCGCCTCCTGGCTGAACGCATGTTCAAGGAAGGTGGTTCATCGTTGGAAGACCAGCTCGCATGGGCGTTTCGCACCGTCACTTCACGCCGGCCCGCCGCGAGGGAAATCGCCGTGCTGAGGAAGTTGTACGATGATCAACGGGAGCTGTTCGCTGCTGACCCTTCGGCGGCGGCGAGACTTGTCACCGTCGGCGAAGCGGTCAATGACCCGTCCATTGCTTTGGAGAACCTTGCCGCCGGGACCGTGCTGGCAAAGGCCATCATGAATCATGACGAAGCGATCATGCGAAGGTGACACTCGACTGCTGTTGCGTGCCTTGAGTTGATCCCTTCGTCGTTTTTTCCGAGCCACATCACTGATTTGGGATCACGAAGGGTTTTCAAGGTTGCATCAGCCAGCGAAACCCGGCCATATCTCTTTGCGACCAATCGAACGCCCGGCGGGATCAACTCGACTTGCGGTCGGATCAAAGAAGGACGCGACTCTTGATAGCACTTTTTGCAGGATTGATGGCGGGGCTGATTCATGTCTTCTCCGGGCCGGATCATCTGGTGGCGGTCGCGCCGCTGGCCGCACATCGCCATCGTGACACCTGGAGGACGGGACTTCGATGGGGACTCGGGCATTCGGCGGGTGTCGTTCTCGTAGGTGCGCTCCTGCTTGGCTTGAGAGGACTCCTTCCCATCGAGCAGATGTCTTCGTGGGCAGAGCGACTCGTTGGAATCATGTTGATCGGAATAGGCATCTGGGGATTGCGAAGGGCCTGGCCGAATCACATCCATTCGCACACGCATCAACACGACGGCAGCTCGCACATTCATGTGCATGTCCATCGAACTTCGGATGCCCCATCGCATTCGAACGGGACTGCGCATCGGCATAGCCATGCCGCGTTTGCGGTGGGAACCCTTCACGGATTGGCGGGAAGTTCGCATTTTTGGGGAGTTCTGCCGGCGTTGGCCTTTCCCACTTTGCCGCAGGCGTCCACGTATCTTGTGGCATACGGTGCCGGCACTGCGCTGGCCATGGCCTCCTTCGCCGCAGTGATCGCGGCTGTCTCCCGTTCCATGTCTTCCAGCGGCACTCGTGCTTATCGATACTTGATGGGAACCTGTTCCGGGCTGGCAATCATCACTGGGAGCTACTGGCTTGTAGTGTGAGGGAATCTCCCAAGCCGTCCGCCTGATGCGCGAGGGCAATGGCTTGACCCAACATTCCCTGTCGAAATTGCCCTTTGCTCTATCCGTGGCTGTTTTCTAACCTTCATCCATGCGCAAAAAATCGTTGAGTTTTCTGGAGAAACTTCTGAACACCCCCAGTCCTCCGGGGCACGAGGCGCGTGGCCAACGCGTGTGGCTGGATTACGTGGAATCCTTCGCCGATGAAACGTTCACCGATTCATACGGCAACGCGGTTGCAGTCCTCAACAAGGGCGGTTCGCCACGGGTGATGCTCGCGGGCCACGCGGATGAAATCGCGATGGCGGTCAACTACATCGACAACGAAGGTTTCGTGTACGTTCGCCGGCTCGGTGGAGTGGATCCTGCGATTACCAAAGCACAACGAGTCACCATCCACACCAAGGCGGGGCCCGTGAAAGGCGTGGTAGGAAACGTGGCTCCTCATCTCACGAAGGATGATTCGGAAAAGAAAACGCCAAAGATTCATGATCTGTTCATCGACATCGGTGCTTCGGACAAAAAGGATGCGCAGAAACTCGTGAGGATTGGCGACCCGATCACCCTCAACGACCAGTTTGAACTTCTGAGGAACGACCTCGCCATTGCCCGCGCTTTCGACAACCGCATCGGCACGTTCGCAGTCGCGGAAGCCTTGCGACTGTTGAGCGAGAGCAAAACAAAGATTCACGCCGAGATTCTTGCAGTGTCCAACATCATGGAGGAGGTCGGCCTGTTCGGTGCGAGGCAGATCGCCTACACTTTGAAACCGGACGTGGCTCTTGTCGTCGATGTCACGCACGCGACGGACTATCCCACGGTGAGCAAGATTCAGCACGGCGATGTGTCGATCGGAAAAGGCCCGGCGCTCACGCACGGCGGTTGCAATCACCCGGAAGTCGTCGCTCGAATTGAAAAAGTTGCCGAAGCCCGTGGAATTCCTCTCCAGCACGAAGCCATGTCAGCGACTTCCGGCACCGATACTGACGTGATCTTCTGGACTCGCGGCGGCATCCCCAGCGCGCTGATCAGCCTTCCGAACCGCTACATGCACTCGCCGGTCGAAATTGTCAGCCTGAAGGATCTGGTCCTGATCCCCGAACTTATGGCCGCCTTTGCGGCATCCTTGAAGAAGGGCGAACAGTTCAAGGTTAAGATTTGACCAGAAAGAGCTGACACTTCATGCGAGAGACGCCTCAGCGGGAGCCGGCGGAGGGCGAAGAGATCTATCCAAACAAATGGCGGAAGGGGTGGGATTTGAACCCACGGTAGCCTTTCGACTACGCCTGATTTCGAGTCAGGTGCCTTCAACCACTCAGCCACCCTTCCACACTTGGTTTTATTGGACTTTTAGACGATTGCAGCAGACCACGATTTGACTTTCTATACTGCATTTCTATACTGCCGTTGTGAAACAGGGCAAAATAGAGCCAAAGAAGGATTCCCCTTGGCTGAAGACGCAGTACTCGAATCTGATCCGCTACAAATCATCGGGCGTTTACTTCGCACGATTCAGGGTTCACGGCAAGCTGATTTGGAAAAGCCTCAAGACGGATCAAGTCACCGTGGCAAAACTGCGCCTCGGAGACCTCGAAAAGGCGGAACGCCAGTCGGCTGAATCACAGGCTGGCTGCGCCAATGGGAAGATGACGTTCAGCTCAACGCTGGACATCTACAAGGCGAGGCTCAACGGGGATGTCTCCCTAAAGCCGAGGTCCAAGTCTTACTATCACGAACGAATCAATGCGCTTGAGCGCTCCTGGCCTTCGCTTGGGAAGCTGGATGTTCGGAGGATAACGAGAACGGAATGCCTGGACTGGGCAGGGCGGTTCAGTCAGGAAGCGAGCCCGACTGCTTACAACAACACGGTGTCTGTCCTGAGGCACGTCTTGGATGTCGCGGTCGAACTGGGGGCCAGATATGACAATCCCGCCAGGTTCGTCAAACGAGCGCGACCACAACTGAAGAAGCTTCACCTTCCATCACAGATGCAATTCGAGAAATGGGTGGCTGCTATCGAGAATGCAGGCGTGTGCCAATGCCACGGAAGCGCGGATCTGGTCCGCTTCCTGGCCTACAGCGGACTTCGGAAGGGTGAAGCCTCAAACGTCACCTGGGGGGATGTCGATCTGGATCGGGGGACAATCAGGGTTCGCGGTGATGCGGAGTCGGGCACAAAGAACTCCGAGGAGAGGATTGTGCCCATCATCGAGGAAATGCGGGGGCTGCTAGAGCGATTGCGAAGCGAGCAACCGCATGAAGACCATGACTGTGTGATGCGTGTAGGCGAATGTCAGGGGAACATGGATCGGGCAACCGAACTGGTGAAGATGAAAAGAATTACCCACCATGATCTTCGCCATCTGTTCGCGACACGTTGCATTGAAAGCGGCGTGGACATCCCGACCGTCTCGCGATGGCTTGGTCACAAGGACGGGGGCGCTTTGGCGATGAAGGTTTACGGACATCTTCGGGACCAGCACTCGGCTGAGATGGCGAAGCGTGTTTCGTTTTCAACGGCAACGCCGGCCAACGTTGTTCAACTTCAGCAAGAGGCCATCTCGTGAAAGATTCAGACCGGGCTGAAGCGTACGGATGGTGGTGGCGTACTCCCAAAACTTTGGGCCCTAAAAAGCTCTGGACTTACTATGAAAAGAAAGGGCGCACACTCAAAGGAGATCATTACGCCTCGACTTGGTTTTGGCGTCGCGGACGCGAAACCGCCGCGCATGACTATGAGTTGGTTCGCCGCCTTAAACCCGATCTTCAGCTTCCGCCTTGGCCCAAGTTGGACATGTATGAATCTCAGTGCCTCATCAAGGCGATTGGGAAGGCACATGTGGAAGAACCTTGGAAAATTTCCTCCGACCATTGCGACACATCGCCGGTTGACCCGGATTTTACATGGCCGATCCGGTTCAATTTACGTGCGACCGATTCGACCATCATCAAAAGCTTTGGCGCGATCATTAAAACCTTCCTTGTCGGGCAACGGGACATCAAAAAACGGCAGCCTGAAAAGCATCGACGCAACCCCGTTTCCTGGCGTTGGGTCGAGATTTGGGACATCGATCTTCACGAGCAAATCGTGTTTAGCAATTCCTGGAGCGCTCAATTGTCGAAGGCGAAAAAGCGGGCGCGGGAAGTCGCTCCCAAGGTGCAAAGTGCGTTGACGGACGCAAAAAAGTTGAAAGCAGACTTGGGCTTTAGAGTCCCGAAGCGGCAGCGAGTTAAGCGCAACGATTGATTCCTTGGAAACAATCAATGGTGTTCCAATGAGCTAAGATCGGCGTAAATACATTGGGCGCATGACAAACCTTGCGCCCGCAGAAAAATCCGTTCCACAGCCGATTCCGATTCCACGGATGGCCTTCAAGATCGAGGAGGCCGCACAGGCTCTCGGTGTCAACTACCACTCGGTTTACCGCCTGATCCAGCGCGGCAAACTCAAAGCGTCGAATGCGCTTCGTCACAAGCTGATCAGCGTGGCGGAGATCAACAGGTTCCTGGCTGAGGAGGCAAATTGAAGCGTGGTCTCCGTGCATCCCGCAGTTCTGGCAGCACCCGCCGTCTCGTTGAGCGCGTCCTGCGTCGCGGCTGGTCGCCGGGACAGCGCGTCTCGGATTTTCGTGGGAAGCGCCAGCGCGCGATGAAGGGCGGTGTTGAGTGAATCAACCAGCAGACGATGCACTCCCTCCGCTCCGTTGGTTCTCGGGATTGCGAGTTTCAATTTTTGGCGATGCCTTCGCGAAAGAGCCGAAGGATTGCACGCTTGCATCCGTAATCGAGGCCATCCGTGAAGGAAAATATGCAAGGCAAGTGGCGCGACTGCGAGCACTCCGCGCAACAGACAACGAAGGTTACCAGCGCGCAAAAAGAAGCCTGCCGGCGTTCCTTGTATCCGGCACAGCAGCCAGCAGAACCAAGCCGCTTACGCATTCCGGCTTGTTGCAAATCGACTGCGACCAGCTCGACGGCACGCTCGAAGTGTTGCGCGAGAAAGTGAAAGCCGACCCGCACGTTGCTTTTGGTTTCATATCACCAAGTGGCGTCGGCCTGAAGTTTGGATTGTCGATCGACGGCAGTCGGCATAGTGAAAGTTTCCAAGCGGCTCAAAACTACTTCCGGGACACATACGGCGTTGAGATCGATCCCGCTGTTAAAGACCGGCTGCGTTTGTGTTTCGTTTCGGACGATCCTGGCGCTTGGTTGAAAGACACTAGCCCGCTTCCGTTGCCTGAAGGTGCCTCCTTGGAAAACTGCGCGCCGACACCGCCGGTCATGGAATCCGCCGGAAGCGCCGAGCCGAGCATCATCATCCTGCCGTCTGGCCCCGTGACAATCAGCGAATCGGCGCGCGTGATATTTCAACGCATCGCACCAAGCCGATCCTTGTTCTGGCGTGGCGGCGCGCTGGTGGAAGTGGCGACAGTGAACGGCGTGACGAGTCTGGACATGGTGAAGCCGGAAGGCTTTTGCAGTCGCGTGGACAAATTCGGCAACCTGTATGCGTGGCGCGCTGGTGGAGAAAGCGGACCCGCGCTGAAGCCAGCGCACATGTCCGTCGAATGCGCCAAAAAATTATTGGCTGCGAGTGAGGCACGCGATTTTCTGCCACCCATTGCCAATGTGCTTCGTTGTCCAGTCCTGATTGAAACCGCGAACGGTGAAGTTGAAATTCTTTGCCGTGGTTATCACGTCGAGCAAGGCGGCTTGCTTATTGTGGACGGCGATGCACCGCCCCAAGTGCCGCTTGCCGAGGCCGTGAAAACTCTGCGCTGGCTGGTGGATGAATTTACCTTTCAGGGCGAAGGCGACCGTAGCCGCGCCCTGGCCGCCTTCCTGACACCAGCGCTTCGCATCGGTGGATTTATTCGAGGCAACATCCCGGTGGACTGCGCCGAGGCCGACCAAAGTCAGAGCGGGAAGGGCTATCGTCACAACCTCATCTGTGCGCTATTCAACGAGGCCAGCTATTTCGTGACGGCCAAGAGTGGCGGCGTCGGCAGCGTGGACGAATCATTTGCCGCTGCGCTCGTCTCGGCACGGCCATTCATCTGCCTGGACAACTTCCGTGGACGAATGGACTCGCAAAATCTTGAAGCATTTTTGACGTGTCCAAGTTTGTTCCCTGCCCGCATTCCCCACCGTGGCGAAGTCCTGATTGATCCGCGCCGTTTCATTTTGCAAATGAGCAGCAACGGGCTTGAAACAACCCCCGACCTTGCCAATCGTGCTGCCATTTGCCGTATCCGCAAAAGACCTGGCTTCGCCTATCGCGACACATTGGGAGAACTTCAGAAGCGCCAGCCGTATTTTCTCGGCTGCACCTTCGCAGTAATCATGGACTGGATCGCCAACGGGAAGCCGCGCACCAGCGACACCCGCCACTCCTTCACCGAATGGTGCCAAGTTCTCGACTGGATCGTTCAACACGTCCTTGGCTGCGCGCCGCTCATGGATGGACACCAAGCCGCACAGGAACGCACCAGCAACCCGGCCTTGTCATGGCTTCGCGCCGTGGCGCTGGCCGTCGTAGCCGACAGCCGACTTGGCATTGCCCTTACCGCGTCCGAACTGGTGGAGGTTTGCGAGCTGCACGGCATCGAGGTTCCCGGCAAACCAGCCGACGAAGACCGCGCCAAGCGGCAAGTCGGGAGCTTGTGCAAGCAAGTGTTCCGCGAGTCTGAAACTGTGGACGTGGACGGCTTCACCGTGACGCGCGGTAAAAAGGAATACCGCAAGCCGTCGGGCGACATGGATTTCACAAACGCCTATAGCTTCACGCGATGAATCAAAACCACCCAACCACCCAAGCCCACCCAAGGGTCTATAGACTATGAAAAACCGTGTCTTTCTTAAGGAGTATAGCCCCTTGGGTGGAGTTGGGTGGAGCAAGGAAAGCCTGCCATGAATGCCCTTACCGCCTGCCGAGCCTACCTTGCCAAGGTTCCGCCTGCCGTGTCCGGCGCTGGTGGACACCCGGCGACATTCCGCGCCGCGTGCGAGTGTGTCCGCTTTGGTTTGTCAGACGCGGACGCAATGGCCGTGCTGCGAGAGTGGAATGGCACGCATTGCCAACCGCTCTGGGCTGAAAAGGAACTGGCGCACAAGTTGGAGGATGCACGGCGCAAGGCTGGTGGACAACTCCGCGCCGTCCGCCAACCAAGGTCAGCAGCCGTCCGCGTAGTCTGGAAAATAGAGCCCAAGACACCCCCGCCACATCCTCTCATCACGCCACCCACTGCTCAGGAGAGGATCGTCACCAGACCAACTGAAGAGTCCAGGTCATGTCGCAAAAGCGTTCCGATGGTCTTGCGTCCTGACGAGCCAATACCTGGAGACTTCGTTGACGTGTTGGCAACCTGGCTGGCACTACGCAACGACCCGAGATGGTCTTCGCACCCACAACTTGGAGCACGCGGTCGGCTGATTGGCTGGAGTCGAACAGGCCAGCCACTTCACTCAGCACCACGAATACAGGAGCGAATGCCAAGGATACCTCGATGACCACAAACACAAACGCAAATCCGCTGGCCCAAGCAACCGCACACTTCATCGCCACACTCGGACCTGACTACGCGCCGGTCGCCCGGGTACGCGTCCGCATTCTTGGACCATCCGAGAAAGCCGGGTTCTTCCGCTGCCTGGATGAACACGGCCAACGGCTGACAATCCATCGGCAGAAGTTGAAAGCCATTCAGGCATGACTGAGCAGCCGCCAAACTATGTGATTCTCCTACGGCCATTGCCAGACCGTGTGTTGCGCCGGACGCCTGAGCAACGGCTCAAGGGCGCGTTGAAGGTGGCGCTTCGCGGATTCCGGCTTGCAGTGCATCCAAGCGCGTCCGCAGGCCAGCCAAGAGCGCGGGCAGGCCATTCCCGAAGGCCACCCCACCCCCGGTAAGGAATCTTTTACTTCCTCCCAGGGCAACAGCCAAGGCCACCCGTCGCAAAAAACGTGAGACATGAAAAAAACGGAAAAACACCCGAATCACAAATCCCAATGAAAACTGACGGCACAAAAGCCAGGAGCAAAACGACAGCGGAAGCCATCCCGACCGACCGCACTTATGACACGCTGAAACGAGCTTCCACAGCGTTGAGAGTCTCGATGGCCGCACTCAAGCGGCTGAAAAACTCCGGGCATCCATCCATGCGCGGCGGCAGGGTTCGACCTGGAGAATTTCCCGAAGGCTGGCTTGATGCGAACGTGGGCGTGCCGGACCCGATGGAAGCCCTGGAAACACGCAAACTCGTCGCACAAGTCGCATCACTCGAAGCACGAACGCAGAAGATCAATGACGAGTTGTGGACCGAGGATGAAGTTGGAGAGTTGATGTGGGCGCTTCTAGGTCCGGTTAAACAGTGGATGCAAAACATGATTTCAGAATGCCCTGTTGTGCTGAACGGAATGACGGTTGACCAGATACGCTCCGAACTTGAGAAGCGATGCAACGAATGTCTCGCGAACGTTCGAGCCGTCAGCCGTGGCGCGAACATCACGGAGCGATGAGGTTTCCGGGATCATTGGCGGGTCTGACGAGGAGAAGGAGAAAACACTGAAAGCACTTATCGAAGAGGTCCGTGAGACCCTTGAAAGAGAGTCTCCCGAAACGTTTCCGGGCTGGACGAAAAAACAGTTCAGGACGGCGATACGGAGCCAGTTGGAAGAAATGCTACAGAACGCCCGGAGCCGTGTTTGAGAAGCTGCCGGTGGAGAAAGGACGCTTTTTGCATCAAGCCTGATCCATGTTCATGGGAGCGGTTGAGCACGGTAAATTCTGGACGGAAGTTCCCGACCGTGCGGCGGTGATGGACTGGATCGACGCCAATCAGCTCGGACGGTGGAATCTCAAGCCGGACGTGATCGTGGACTGAAGCGGTCCCAATGTTGCACCGCTCAAAATTGTCCGGTATCAGCGGATAGCCGACAGGATGAGGGTGAACCGGTCGATGCTTGAAGGCACACGGCTGCGTTCACTCGGAGTTTCCCGTGATGGTGACTGATTTCGATTGAGTAATTCCCGATACGGAGGAATGTAATCGTGTCCCTGTGGGAGAAAGAACTTAAGCGAATCAAAACATGAAGACTCCGATTGCAGTGATGCTGGCAATTCTAATGTCCGCCGTTGGCACCCGTTCCTTGGACATCTCCCTGACCCCGTGGAAGCAAGCGGCATCGCAGTTCAATCTCGTGGGCTACGCTGTGGACGGCGTGATTGTCGGGCAAGGCAAGGATTTGGACCCATACTCTCCAGGTGATTACGCTGCCTTCTCTATCGATGGAGGGACGACTGCAAAGAACATCGCGCGGCTAACATACAGCTTCTTAGGCCATATTGACCGCACCATCCATCGTGGTCTCGGAGTCTTCCAAGTCGCGACGAACCTCTATCGAATAATCGATGGCAAGAGCGTAAGAATTGCGCATTCCCGCCCTGGTGCCCTGGGTACATCGACAGCAGTCAACGGGGCGCGGTGGATCACTGTGGCGCAGAACATTGTTTACGTTTCTGAGGATTCAGGTGCCACATGGAAAGAATACCTTAACCCGTGGGGGCCGGTGAACGGAACCAAGATCTCGCTAACTCAAGTGTATTTTGACGGAGAGAGTTTCGTAGGCACAGGTACTGGAACCTGGCGCTCCTTGGACGGCAGGCTCTGGCATCAGGTCACGGATCTCATCGTCGAACCGGTCTTTAGTGGTGAACTTGGAACCTTCATCAGAGACAGTTTGAACCTCAAGTGGAGGCTCTTCGTCCTGCGAGGCGAGTCTCTGGTGCCCTTGGCGTTCATTGATTCCGGCTGGAAGGTTCTGCTCGTGCCCGGTGGGATTTTCGCCTGGCAAAGAGAGACCCTGCGCTTTCACGCGACTGACGGCACCACTGTGGAAACAGTCATGCCACAGCCTATCCTTGGTGTTTTCAGAAGAAGCGATAAAAGCATCCGTGTCTTCACGTCTAATGACACGGTCAACTTCGCGCTGGCGTGGGATTCATTACCGCTTACCGAACCGCCGTTCCAGCAACCCGTAATCACATCCATCGCGATGGTTGCACGCCTCGTCGTGACGGGCACACCGAACTCCACTGTAGTCGTGGAGGGCTCACCCGTGCCTAACGGCCCTTGGGAGCAGATAGGCAACGTAGCTCTGGATTCAATCGGGAAAGGGACTTGGACCGATGGCGTCGTCGCGGATCGTCCCGGATGGTTTTATCGGATGAAGGCACGATAAGGTTGAGTCGCATTTTGCCTCTCTTTCGGTCAGCTTCGCTGCGTTTTGTTGATCTTCGATCTATGTTCCGAACCTTTGAAAATTCCGTGGCGTTCCCTCCCCAAGGCTGCGGAAATCTTCCCCGGAGAATTGCTGCCCTCTCCACACACAAAATCCCTGCTGTCGAAACTCGTCGATTCGGTTACACTGCATTCCATGAAACGAGACGACTTGCTGGAACGAATCGTGATCGACCCGAAGGTCTGCCACGGCAAGCCCGTGATCCGTGGCACGCGAATGCCCGTGGCATTGGTGGTAGGCAGCCTCGCGGGAGGGATGACTTTCGACGCCGTGCAGAAGGAATACGACCTGAGCATGGAGGACATCCGGGCGGCCCTGAAGTTCGCCGGGGATTTGGTGGAGCAGGAGCAGTATCATCCGTTGCCCGGCTGATCTGCCAATGCACTTTCTGATCGATGCCAACATGCCGCGTTCGACCGGGCCATTGCTCCTTCGCCACGGGCACGAAGCGGTGCATGTCCGGGATGTGGGATTGGGGCCGGATGACGCGGCAATTGCGCGACACGCGCGAGCGCATGACATGGCCCTGGTCACGCGGGACTTCGACTTTGCCGACATCCGCAATTATCCGCCGGAAAACTATTCCGGCATTGTCGTGTTGCAGTTGCCGGACGATGCCGTGGCAAATGTCGTCGTGAGCGCGTTGGACTCGTTTCTTTCGCAGAGGGAGTTGATCGAACGGTTGCCCGGACGACTCGCGATCGTGGAGACTTGGCGCGTCCGCTTTCGCCCGACCTGATCTCGCCAGATAAAGTAGAAGAAGGTGGCTGCGATCACGCCGGCACCGGGGCTGCCGAATGAAGCGGCGACACTTCGCGTTCGATTTCCCTCTCCGTCTCGTAACGCGCCATCCGCAACTCATAGTCCGCCTGCAAGCCCGTCCACAATTCCGCGCTGGTGCCAAAGTATCGGGCCAGCCGCAAGGCCGTGTCCGCCGTGATGCCGCGCTTCTCCATCACAATCTCATTGATGCGCCGGGGCGGAACCCGGAGCGCCCGCGCCAGCGCGTTCTGAGACAAGCCGAGCGGTTGCATGAACTCTTCCCGGAGGATTTCTCCCGGATGGATCGGTTCCAGTTTCTTCGTCTTCATGCTCAGTGATAGTCCACGATTTCCACGTCGTAAGCGTCTGCGTCCTGCCAGCGGAAGCACAGCCGCCACTGGTCATTGATACGGACGCTGTGCTGCCCGTTCCTGTCGCCCTTCAACGTTTCCAGCCGGTTTCCTGGCGGCGACCTTAAATCATCGACGCGCCGCGCCTGGTGCAACAGGAGCAGCTTGCGCCGGGCTACCCGCTGAATGCCGGGTGGAAGCCGCCGCACCGCCTCGTCATAGAACAGCCGCTCTGTCTCAGGGCAGGCGAAGTTCCGTATCATTGCCGGGACACCGTAACGCTCCCCGTTATAGGATGCAAGGCTTGGGCGTCCTCGGATTCAAGGCAGGAAGTGCCAAAGGGTCAGAGCCGCTACCTTTCAGGGAACCCATCATTCTATACTGCATTTCTATACTGGCCGGTCATTTTTGCGCTAAAGTGGGCAAAAGTGGCGGCAAGCTAAAAGGCGATTCCGACCAATATCCATGTGCATTTGATGCGTTGCGCTAATGTGGGCAAAAATGAGAAAACCGGCTGCTTTGAATTTCGAGTCAGGTGCCTTCAACCACTCAGCCACCCTTCCACACTCGGTTTATTGGACTTTTAGATGATTTCAGCGGACCGCAATTTGATTTTCCACACTGCATCCCAAAACTGCTGCTGTGAAACAGCGGCAAAATAGCGCCAAAGAAAGATTCACCTTGGCTGGAGACACAGTAGTCGAATCTGATCCGCTGCTCATCATCGGGCGTTTACTTCGCACGATTCAGAGTCCACGGCAAGCTGTTTTGAAAAAGCCTCAAGACCGGCCAGGTCGCCGCGGCAATATCCCGCCTCGGAGACGTCGTAAAGGCGGAATGCCTGCCGGAATGCCTGTCGGCTGAATCCCAGGGTGGCTACGCCAATGGGAAGATGAGGTTCGGCTCGACGCTGAACTGAGCCGCAATGGAACTCTTCACGAGCTCGGATCGCTCGGCGGACTTGGGATCTACCAGAAACCCGAATGCGGAGCGTGCGGATCCAGACGAACGTTGAGGCAGGCGGGAACGCCCGAAGCGAGGGCGTGTTCGAATCCAGGGCGAATTGCCGCTGCTTCCGTAATGTATTCGGCATGGCCTCCGAACATGTCCATGATTCGCTCATACCGCAGGCCTGGGAGGAACTCCGAAAACCGCTCGGGGTAGCCGACAGGGAAGAATTTTTTCTGCCTCACCGAACCGCTGTTTCCATCGTTGTTCGCGATCACGACGATGATAGAGATGCGATGGCGCACGGCAGCTTCAAGATCCATCGCGCTCATGCTAAACCCTGTGTCGCTGCAAAAGGCAACAACCGGACGCTCCGGACAGGCCAGTTTCGCGCCCATCGCAAAGGGGATGCTGGCGCCAATCACGCCGTTTCTGCCCGGGTCCAACCAGGAAGCGGGACGACGGGCTTGCAGGATCTTCTGCGCCGCTGCCAGGCAGATGTTGCCTTCGACTGCGATGATGCTGTCCGCCGGCAGGACATCGCGCACCGCCAGAAAGAGCTGTTGAGGCAGCAGCGGGACGGCCTGTTGGTAAAGCCACTCTTCAGACGATTTGCGTCTCTCGGCGATGGCTTCCACCATCACCTTGCGCCATGCGGCATACCGGTGCCCGCCGACACCGTTCATATCGGTGCCGAGGGCGTCGGCCAAAAGGGACAGAAATTCTCCCGGTTCGCCCATGACGGCGACTTTGGGTACACCGTTTTTGCCCAGGGTTTTCGTGTCGGTGTCCGCGTGGATCACTCTCGCATCCACGGCCAGCTCCGTGCCGAATCGAAACCGCCAGTCAAGCCACGCCCCAGCCATGACAACGACGTCGGCCTGGCCTTGAAACCACCGTCGCGCTTCGTTCGCGCAGAGGGGATGATCATCGGGCAAATAGCCGCGTCCCATCGGCGACGTGATGAATGGGATTCCAAAACCTTCGACCAACTTGCGCAACGACTCCGGCTGAAAGGACCAGCGAAGGTCTTCGCCGAGGATCAGCAAAGGTCGCTCCGCTTCCGCAACGAGCCGGGCCGCGCTCTGGACAGCCTTTAAGTCGATTTCCGATCGCGGCGGCAGTTCTGGGGATGGCGTCCGGCGCTCTAGCGAATATCCTTCCAGGACATCCTCCGGGAGATCGATGTACACGGGCCCGCGCCGTCCGGTTTGGGCCGTGGTGAAGGCTTGAAAGACCGAATCAGTGATCTCGGAGGTGTTTCGAACCGTGGCAGACATCCTGGTCAATGGCGAAAGAATCGGCACGGCATCCAGTTCCTGGAAGTAGCCGATGCCTTCTTTGTGGAGCGCCCGGCGGCCGCCGAAAACGAGCACGGGCCATCCGTTGTCGTGCGCGACGAGTATTCCCATCACAGAATTGGCCACGGCGGGCCCCGCAGAGAGCACCACGACGGACTCGAGGCATCCGGCCACATAGTTGCCCGCCGCCGCCATCAGAACGGCGGCATTTTGATTCGCCGCTGAGATGGGCCGGATGCCGCGCGCGGCGCACGCTGCGAAGATCTGGTCCACCGGCGTGCCGCTGATGCCATACACTCGCTTGATCCCACAACGCTTGAGGGACTCGGCCACTTGAGCGTGACCGACAGTCAGGCGAGAAGCGACCTCCTGCCGGAGTCGGGCCAGTTTCTCCGAGGGGAGTGACTTTAGCCGTTCGATCAAGCCTGACTTGTTAACACTCATCACAGCGGCTTGGAGAGCGAATCATCAAGAAGTCGGGCAACCTCCTCGGGAGGGAGTTTCCGCAGATCTTCGGCGAGTGACTCCACGTCCAGTTCCGCGACCCGGCTCTCCAGTACAAGTGCCAGCATTGCCGGCGTTGGGTTCTCGAACAGAGTGGACACAGGCAATTCGATCCCGAGGGATTCTCTCAACCTGAACATGACATGCATTGCGCGGATGGAGTCTCCGCCGACGGCGAAGAAGTTGTTCCCTCGCCCGATCCGGTCGTGTCCCAGCACCTGCTCGTAGATCGAGGCAACCAACTCCTCGAATGTTCCCGATGGAGGTTCGTAGGCGACGGCAAGCTCCCTTGACAAACGGTCAGCCATCCCGATCCGCTGGATCTTGCCTGTCGGCCCCTTTGGAATGTCCTTCAACACAACGATCCGGGTGGGAAGCTTGAAGGGCGGCAAATGATGCGCGACAAAGCGGCGCAACTCGGATTCGCTCACGCTCTGTCCGTCCTGTACAACAACGGCGGCCGCGATGTCTTCGCCCAGGGTGAGGTGAGGCACCGCAAATGCCACCGCCTGCCGGACGGCCGGGTGGTTCAGCAAGGCCTCATCGATTTCACGCGGCGCAACCTTCTCGCCGCCGCGGTTGATCAATTCCTTGAGCCGTCCAGTAATGAACAGATAGCCATCCAAATCCAGATAACCCTGGTCGCCCGTTCGAAACCAGCCGTTCGTGAATGCCGTGGCGTTTGCGGTTGGATTATTCTCGTAACCCTTGGTGACGTTGGAACCTTGAATCACGATCTCGCCTGTTTCTCCAAGCTTCAGCAACCCGCCCTTTGGATCCATGATGGCAACCTCGGGACCGGCGGCCTGGCCAACGGACCCCGGCTTGCGTTCGCGCGGCGGCAACGGGTTGCTCGCCATTTGATGGGAGGCTTCGGTCATCCCGTAGGACTCGATGACCGGTGCGCCAAAGACCGCTTCGAGTCCCCGCATGACCTGCGGTGGCAGAGCGGAGGACGATGACCTGATCAGCCGTAGGGGACGGCTCTTGATGATGGAAGCATGGCTCGCGGCCTGCGCGAGAATCGCCTGATGCATGGTGGGCACGGCCGTGTACCACGAAGGCTCGAACTCATCCAGCCAGGCGAAGAAACGCAACGCCGAAAACCCCGGAGCACAGACGACGCGCGCACCAGCCATAACCGACGACAACAAGGCTCCGATCAACCCATGGATATGGAACAACGGCATCACGCACAACCCGAGATCCGCGGGCGTCAGTCCGAGCGTCCTGGCAATGTGGAGGCCAGAGCTGCAAAGATTCCGGTGGGTCAGCGGAACCATCTTCGGACGCGAAGTCGTACCTGAAGTGTGGAGGACCAGAGCGACGTCATCAGAGTCTGCCCACTCCACCGGGAGATCGACAGACGACTGGTGAGCATTCTCGGATTTCAATCTGAACTGGCCGGCCGGCGCGCCGGGTTGAGCGGTTAATTCAAGAATCGGAATGCCACGTTTTCGTGCAACCCCACGGGCGGGTGATTCCTGGCCTGCGGAGAGAATCAGCGCCCTGGCCTGCAGGTCGGCTAAGTAAAATTCAAAATCTTCAGCCCGATACGTCGGATTGAGCGGGGCGAAAGTGGCGGCCGTGGAGACGGTCAGAAATGCCACAGCCATCTCCGGACCGTCCGGCAGGACCACGGCAACGCGGTCGTTCCGGCCGATGCCTCGTTCGCGCAAAGCCTGGCCCGCATAGTCCAGTTGAGCACCAAGAGCGGCCCAAGTCAGCGGCTTAAAGTTGGGTGCAAACAGCATGGGAGTGTCAGGATGGGTCCCGCATTGCAGTCGGACCACTTGATGGATGGATGAACCCTCGGTCGGAGTAATTCTTGGATTCGATGTCATTTGAAAAAAGTTCCTGCCGGTCGCAGTGTCTATCCAGACCGTGCGGTTCACACAGCGGGGCACTATGCTCACCCTCTGCAACGACGCAGGGCAGCGACTCGAGGGTACGCCTGCGGCACCATCCCCCTCTGGAGCTGACTGGCGGTGAGGACGCCATTTACTTCTGATTTTGTCAACGCCGAGCGGTTTTCATTTCTCCTGTTGATGGGTCAGCCGCTGCGGCATCACGGGTGTGCCTCCTCACGCCGGTTGTTGTGTGAGATCCGGAGAGTACGACCATCCCGTCTGCACCAGCAGGCGTCGCATTCGATTGAATCAGTGGAGCATGGCTCCGGAAGGATGATCTGTCGCTGGATTGGATATTGCACGCGCCTGCGGACAAATTCAGTGCTCCAACTCAAGTGCCGCAGCTCGAATCTGGTTTGGCGGTCGATTGTCTTGCCATTTGAGATGGCTTGCGTTTGTTTCGTGGGAGTCTTTATGAACCAGGCCATGGCCGCCAGCCGCCCCTTTTCCGCGCGTGCGAATGACATTCGCTGCCGGGATTTTTCCGCCCGGTTGAGCCGGTTTCTGCGGGCGCGGTTGCAACGACTGTGCAGCGCTGGGCTTTTGCTGGCGGACGATCCAAGGGTCTCGTCTGCATGGAAACACGGCTGGGAGGGTGCCCATTACATCCGGCTGTTGCGCTGGCGTGATGAAGGGTTTCATCCGCAGGTGATTTATGACATCGGCGCTCATCATGGCGTCTGGTCGCAGATGGCGCACTCGATCTTCGAACCACAGAAGGTGATTCTCTTCGAGCCTCAGCAGGCGTTCCGGGAGAAGATCATGAGCCGAAAGCCGGAGCGCGCCGGGTGGGAACTTGTCCAGTCGGCACTTGGGGACAAGGACGAGACGCAATGGATGCATCTAACTGAAAATTCCGCCGCGTCCTCGCTGCTGGCGCCAACTGGTTCGAGCGATGTCCCGGCAAGCTGGGGAACGAGGCCGGTTCGCCGCGAGGAAGTGAAGGTGGCGACGCTGGACCGTCTCGTTTCTGAAAACCGCTGGCTGCCACCTGACCTGGTGAAAATCGATGTTCAGGGGTTCGAACGCGCGGTCATCGCTGGCGGTCGCAAGACGCTGGCGCTGGCGCAGCGCGTGGTGATCGAGGTTTCATTGCAGACGATCTACAGCGGCCAGGCCCTCATGCCGGAAGTGGCGCACGAACTGGCAGGATTGGGATTTGAGATCGACGATATTACCGAAGGCTGCCGCATCTGGCCGGGACCTGTCTCCCAGGTGGACCTCTGGTTGAAGCGCGCGAAGTAAATGTCACCACACGACCTTCTGCAAAGTTTCCGAACGTGCCAGCGCTACAAACTTGCCAGGTCATGGCAAAAGCCGTTCATCAACCCGCGTCGATTCGTCGTCAATCAGCTTCGAAAGCGGGGTTTGTTCGCCGGCTTGACGGGGAGCCTGCGTCGCAGCACGAGCTTCCACCTGGATGGCTTCACCGTGGTGCAAGGCGAGGCGGTGAGCCAGCAGATTGAGAGCTACGGCATCTACGAGGATTCGCTGACGGAGGCCTTTCTAAATCTCGTGAAACCAGGCCAACTGGTTGTCGATATCGGGATGCATCTGGGCTACTACACAACCCTCTTTGCACGGCTGGTGGGAGCGAAGGGACAGGTTCACGCGTTCGAGCCCACTCCTTCAACGCGCGACATTGCGGCTCGAAACGTCGGGGCATTTTCCCAGGTGGTGGTGCATCCGGAGGCCGTCTGGTCCTCGGTCAAGAAGTTGTCGTTCCGCGATTATGGTCCGCAATGGATGGCGTTCAATAGTTTCACCAACGCGAAAGCCAACGGCGCTCCGGAGCCAAAATTATTCGATGTGACCACCACGACGCTGGATGAATTTCAACGGCAACTGAAGAAGCCCGTCGCGCTGCTGAAGATCGACGCCGAGTCGGCGGAGGCTGAAATCATCTCCGGCGGAAAACGGCTGCTGGCGGAAGATCACCCGTTGATTTCACTCGAAGTAGGCGACTCGGAGGGCGCTCCGACAGGTCGATCGCTGGTGGAATTGCTCTGTGGACTTGGATTTGTTCCGTGGGAATTTCGCGACGGCGGTTTCAGGAGGCATGAAGCGCGTGGAGTGTATGCCTATGACAATTTGATCTTCGCGCCGAGTGGCCGGGAGCTGCTCGCGGACTGATGCGCTCGCTCGTTCCCATCGTGGCGAATCAGTTGATGATGCTTCTGCTGGGGCTTGTGGGGGTGAAGTTGATAACCAGGCTGGTTCCACCCGATGTGAATGGACTCTACACCCTCTTTGTGTCGCTCACACAGATCGGCCCGCTGATCACACACTCGGGAATCACCAACCACGCGTCGCGTTACTGGCAACGGGAAGGGAACCATGCATGGATATATGCCCGCTTCCTGTGGACTGAATCGTGGCGGGGACTTCGGCTTCTGGTGCCGATCGTGGTGCTCACGGTACTGATTCGGGCATTGAAGGATGGCAACTGGATCTGGTGCTGGTTGCTGCCGTTGTTGGTCGTCTCAAATCTGGCGCTGGCACTCAATGGAATCGGTTCGCTGGTCCTGAATGCGGCCCAACGCCCGTGGCAGATGCTGCTCCTTTCGACAGTGGGAAATGCAACCCGTGTTCTCGCGCCACTCGGTTTTGCCTGGATGACCACGATGAGTCTGGGAATGCTCAGTGTGGGTTACACGCTGCACGGGATCTTGATCATTGGCCTGTTGCTGGCGCTATTTCACAAAGCAATCGGCGCGTCCAAGCCCGATGCTGCGAGGTCTGTTTATTGGCATCAGGAATTGAAGGATTACGGGGGTCCTTTCATGTTGCTGGGAGTCGGTGCATGGCTGCTTCAATACGCTGACCGCTGGATCGTGGAACAGTCGTTTGGCTCTGCCCAGGCGGGACTGTTCGGTGTCGCGCTCCAGCTCGGAGGAATCATTCCAACGATGGCGGTGGGCGTCTTGATGCAATTGTACTTTCCCGGAATTTTTCAAAAGTCGGATCACGCCCGAACGCCTGACGACTGGCGAACCATTGCTCGCCAATGCGACCGGATCACCATCGGTTTCGTGGCCTTGACCCTCGCGGGATTGCTGACGCTGCATCTTGTGGCGCCCATGTTCACGGGCTGGCTGATCGACGACAAATATGCCGCCGCACTGCCGATGCTGGCGGCTGCCGGCCTTGTGATGCTGGCGGCTCTCGGGAACCAATTCTATTACCTCCTGCTGCAAGGCCAGCATAACAGCTCGGCAATGGTGAAGGTGATGTTGATGGTGGCCGGACTCAAGACGCTGGCCAGTGCTGTTGCGGCGGCGCTCTCGTGGAACACCTTCATGGTTTGGTTATGGCTTTCGCCGCTCGTGTGCATGGCTGTGGGCCGGACGATGATCTTGCGCCTGGCGCTGGCTCCCGGCACTGTCGCGCGACCCGCGCACAACAAGACGCGGGACTGACGTTATGGACCGACTTATCCTGACTGACCGCGAGCGCTTCTGGCACCCGGACATTTACCAGCGGGACCACTGGATCAAGGAACACGCGGAAAGTTTGCCCAAGGGAGCGAAGGTTCTCGACGCCGGGGCAGGCGCGAGCAAGTACCGTCCATTTTTCGCGCACTGCGACTACAAGACGCAGGATTTCTGCAAGTACGAAGGCCCGCTGGTGAAGTATGTCGAGCCGATTGATTTCGTTGGTGACATCACTTCGATTCCACTTCCAGACCAGTCGCTCGACGCCATCCTTTGCACTGAAGTCATCGAACACGTGGTCGATCCAATGGTGGTGCTGGACGAGTTTCGGAGACTGCTCAAGCCGGGAGGGCGATTATTCCTGACTTCCCCGTTGTTGTCGCATCTTCACATGGAGCCGTACCACTACTACGGAGGATTCACCCGTTATTGGTATGAGCATTGGCTGCCACGAAAGGGTTTCGAAGTTGAATCGATCACAGCCGTCGGCGGACCGGCGCGGGCCGCGATTGTCTTTGCCCAGGCTTTCTACATGAGCTGGAGCGCGGCCGAGAAAAAACTTGGACCCGTTCCCCGCGCGTTGTCATGGATGATGCGAATGGTGGCCAAAGTTTTCGTGCATTACCTGGTGCCGTGGACGATTTCGCGCTTCGATGACTGGCTGGGCAATCGTGTCATCTGCCTCAGTTACCTGGTGGCCGCGAAACGTGTGTGAGCGCTGGTGAACCTGAATCAGGAAGTTGAGAAACCACGGATGACTCGGATAACACAGATAACAATTCGTTTCGGGGAGAGCCGGCGCATCTTTTACATTCACCCGCCTGGTAAGAGCCCTCTCAGTCGCCAGCTCCTCTTCATCCGTGAAATCCGCGAAATCAGTGGTTTCGACTGCCTTTTCTGAGGTGAAGATTCCCCGCAAAATTTTCGCCCTCTCTCCCGATTGTCACGTGTCCAGTGGCTATTACCGGTTTCTTTGGCGAAGACACATTTACGATGCGCTGCGGCCACTGACGGAAATCCTGATCACGCCCGAAGGAATGAACTTCGACTGGGCCCGACAGGGGCATGACGTGGACACGGGGCCGTTGGACGAACCACGTGCGACTTCTAGCGAACGACTGTGGAAAATGATCAGTGAGGCGCACCAGCAGCATGGGCTAGATGCGGTGATCTCTTATTGCTTCGCGTGGGATGTCGATCCGGAGCTGGTGAAACGGACAATCCAAAGGGGCATTCCCTGGATCAATTTCTTCTGTGACAGCACGCACATGTTCGAGAAAGTGGAACCGCTGGCGCGCGTGGTGTCGCTCAACTGGTTTCCTGAGAGCGCGGCAGCGGGCCGTTATGCGGCGTTGGGTGTGCCGAGCCTTTGCGCACCTTACGCGATGAACCCTGAGTGCCTGCCGGATTTAGGCTGTCGAACACCCGAAGTTCCGATGGCCTTTGTCGGCCTGCCTTCATCAAACCGGATCACGCAACTCGGATGGCTGAGGTTGTTTGGATGCCGGGTGACGATACGCGGTCGAAGCTGGGTGGCGAACGATGGACCGGACCCATTCCACAGCGCAAAGCCGCGATCTGAGCGAATATGGCAAGCGTTGTTCAAACGAGGGCTCGTCGAAAAAGCACTACGCCGGGTGTTCTGGCAATTCGTCCGGGCGCAGACGGGAGGGGCGTTGAGCGATGAGGAATTCGGACCGTTCATCCAACGCTGCGGCGTGGTGTTGGGCCTCAATCAAGGGAAGGATGAACAGGGACGATTCATGAGCTACATGAAATTCCGCGATGTAGAATTCCCAGGCTACGGGTGCTGCTATCTCACGGAGCACAATGAGGACGTGCCGAGAGCCTTCGAGGTGGGAAAGGAAATTCTCACGTATCGCACGATGTGGGAAGCGGCGGACAATACCCGCCGGATGTTGCGGGAGCCGGAGCGTGCGCGGCTGATTGGGCAGGCAGGCCGTGCAAGAGTCATGCGGAGTCATACGTGGGCAACGCGACTGGGCGAACTGGCAGCCAAATTGTGACAGCCGACGCGCCGCTTGCATGACGAGAGCTTGACGACAAAGGCGGCAGCTTCCTTGAATTGAAGATGAGTCCGATTCCGGTAACGCATTATTTCACATTCTACCGTTCGCTTGGCGGTGTGCAGAGCATGTTGCGCCTGCACATCAAGAACGACGCAAGGTTCGGGCTGGACTCCAACGTCGTCGCGTTCTTCGACCCAAAGGGAACGATTGAGAATGGGCGTGTTCGTGGAATCGGCTTGAGCTGGAAAAGCACTGTCTGGAGTGCCCGCCGCTCCTACCTCCGTGAACTTCCTTCGGACGAGCGCAAACCAGTCGCGGTTTACAACAACTTCTGGGGGCTGCCATTTCTGGCTGACCTTGACCGTTCGACGCGGCGCATCGCAGCACTGCATTCCTACTACGAGCCGCTGCTGGGCGAATGCCTCGCGGCGGAGGAAGGCCTGGTGGATGGCGTCCTTTATCCAAGCGAGCAGATGCGGGAGACGGTGAGGCGATTCCTCCCCTCGCTTCCGCCGGAGCGCATGGCCTTTTTGCCGATGCCACTTCCTGAATGTCCATTTCCTGTGGAACATCCGCCCCTCGGAAAACGGACGTTTGTGATTGGGTTCTCCGCCCGCCTTGTGAACGAACAGAAACGGGTGGATCGATTGCCCGAGGTGGTTCGCGCGCTGGAGAAAACGGGCGTTGATTTCCGTCTTGAGCTTCTCGGCAGTGGCCCGCAGGAGTCGTGGCTGAAACGAGAGTTCGGCGGTTCGCCGAAGGTTCGATTCCACGGACACCTGAGTGGCGAAGCTTATTGGAAGGTGGTCGCCGGTTGGGACGCCATTTTGTTCACGAGCGACTTCGAGGGGCTGCCGTTGTCTTTGCTGGAGGCGATGAGCGTGGGCATATTGCCGATCTTCCCAAACATCCAGAGCGGTGGGGATGATTACGTGCGTCGATTGGATGGCCGGTTTGTCTATGAGCTGCGGGATCTGACTCGCGTCGCGTCGATTGTGTCCGAAGTGGTGCGGGCGGGGGAAGCACAGGTTGCCCAATGGCGCGCGCGTTGCCGGGAGGTGATCGAACCTCACTTGAATGACAGTTACAACCGGACGTATGCCACGTTCATCCGGGAGATTTCCGAAGCGCCACGGATTTCTGCGTCGAAATTTCCAAAGCGCCGTTTCCACCTGACCGATCACGTTCCATTCGCGCTTCTGGTCCGGATGTTCGTCCGGGGATTTTATCGGCGCAATGATGGTTGAGAGTCGGCGTCCACACGGTAGCCAAGCCCCATCAGATCGCACGCTCGCTTCCCCCGGTGCAGGATGACGGAGGGAAGTCACGATCATGGGACGCCTGCCCCGATGTCAGCAAACTGGTTAACGACGTCCTCCGTCACTAAGCTGTGGGGGGAAGAGGAAGTTAAGATGGCCGGGGTGAGCACGTCGGCAAAGCGAGCTACTGAGGAGACCGTGGGGTAGGCTACAAATCTTGACGGCGGCACAGACGCATCTGCTTCGTTGCTCGCTTGGTCAGAGGCCGCTGCGGGCATCCTCCCGCGTTCGCGCCTCGCATCTGCATC
>SXMN01000366.1 GCA_005777315.1 Verrucomicrobiales bacterium | reverse complement strand
CGGGGGCAATCCTGCCAACATTTGATCCGCATGCGCGATGGACATGCGCCAATCCAATCAGAGTCCACAGCGGCGCGCCACCAAATTCATTCCATCTCCTTGCCCTCAAACTTCATTCCACCCTCCTTGTCGAGGGCCATGTGGGCAACAAGTACACCTATCGGATGGACATGGCGCAAAAATTCGTTTTCCAGATGGCCGGACGGCCGATGGAGCAGGATGTCACCATATCCCAAACCTACTCCCTGACGCCTCTTAAGGAACGCGAAGGTGGCGGACGTGAGGTAGAACTGGAATTTGTGGCGATGGAAATGGATTTCAAGATGGGAGAGATGACCATGAGTTTCGATTCCAAGTCGGATTCTGAGGAGGGCGGCAATCCATTCGCCGGAGTCTTCAAGAAGGTCTTGGGCAGCAAGATCACAATGTTGCTCGATGGTAAAGGACAGTTTGAATCGATTCCCAAATTCCAGGAGTGGAAGGACACGATCAGCGAAGGCGCCAATCCGATGAGTCAGGGACTCACTCAGGGACTATACTCCGAGGACACGTTCAAGCAGCTTATCGGCGGATCTGCGGTGTTTCCGGATCGTCCGCTAAAACCGGGGGAAACGTGGCCTCATAAGATGGAAGTGGGAGCTGGTCCGCTGGGCAAACTGGCGATCGATTTGCAACTCACTCTGAAAGGAACGGAAGCCCATGAAAACTACCAATGCGCCCGGGTGGAATCTACGGGCACCCTGAAAGGTGCAGGCGAGAGCGGACAAGCCGGCCCGATGGGGAAGATGACCATCCAGCAGGGAACACTGAAGGGTGTGACGTGGTTTGACATGGAACTGGGCGCAATGATCGAAAGTGCGAGCGATCAATCCATGAAATTCAAGATGGAGCCGCCTGAAGGCGCTCCCGCGCCCCCAGGCGGTGCCGGCGGAATGTCTGCTGACATGTCTCAGAAGATTGCGGTCAAGCTCGTAGAACTCGCAAAGGCGAAATAACCTTCAGGCAACCTTCCGTCGCGCCACGACAAAGGCATTGAACATGCCGTACTTCGTCGGCAACAGGTTGAGGGCAAAGTTGAAGGGGGCCGCCACGTAGCGGTCGGTGCATGAGGTCTGCTCGATCTGGCAGCCTGCGCGGCGAAGGTGAAAAGCAATCTCCAGGGCGTTTGTGGCAATGATGGCGTCATCATCCGGAGTAAACGGCTCCTTGACGATGGGAGTCATGCGGTCAAATCGCACGGATTCAGGGGAGGTTTGCATTTGCCGGCGTTTGGCGAGGAGACGCTGAAGATTTCTCCATTTGTTGCCGAGGCCACGCATCTTCGCGTGATAATCGCGAAAGCCGAGAACACGGAAGAAATTCGGACTTGAGATGAGCACGAGGCCCCCGGGTTCAACGACGCGGACCAGCTCGTGGATAAACGCCTCCGGATATTCGACATGCTCCAGCACGTTGAGCGCGCCTGCGCTGGCAAAATGCCGATCAGGAAATGGAAGGCGCTTCCCGTCATACATCTGGCAGCGGGAGCTGAATTGCTTGGCGCGCGCAATGTTCGGCTCGGAGACATCCACGCCGTGGGCTTCGAAACCAGCTTCTGTCAGCCGCCCTACCACCTGTCCGGCACCGCAGCCTACATCAAGCGCGCGAGCTCCGGCACGAGCGGGCTTCAGAGTGTCGGTGTACTTGGCGTAGAAGTTTGCATCCCAGTTCGCGAGGAACTCAGCGTAAGCTTCGTTATGAAGGTATGTCTCTTGATGGCCCATTTCTGAAGGTCCCGGTTCTAAAATTCCAAGCTCCAAGTTTCAATGCCCATGACAGGTCCGAGATCAACTTTTCTTTGCGGCAGGCGAATCCGCTGAATCTTTCGGGGCGAAAGCCAGCACGCCAGCCAATCCCAGCCCGATAACGAGGGCGGCAAGGCTGACGTAGAGGAGGCTGATCGGCGGTTCGAACCGGAACTCGACGGTGTGCTCGCCGGGAGGAACATGGACGCCGCGCATGATGAAATTTGCGCGGAGAAGTTTTACTGCCTGGCCATCGACGAACACTTTCCAGTCCGGATGAAATTTGTCATTCAAGAGGAGCATGGCCGCGGTTGTGGTCTTGGTCCGGATCAATACTTTCTTGGATTCATAAGAAGTGATCTGAGCTGTTACGGATTCAGGACTTCCAGTGACTCCAGGACCCGGTGCCGGCGCATCATCTGACACGAGTAATGTTTGCGTAGGATCGAACTTGGGATCGGCAAGGCGGGTAAGCACGGCTTGATCGGGGGATTTGGTTTCCCAAGCTGTAAAAAGTTTTGCCCGCGGAAGCGCGTTCGTCAGTTCGAACATGGCGTATTGCCCCTTGGGGTTGAGCACGGTGGTGAGGTCTTCAAGCCTCAGGTTGGCCGCTGTCACAGATGTGCTTCGAGGCGCGAAGTCGAAGTTAGTCGCAATGCGGAAGGCCCGATTGATCGGATCGATCTGTTGATTGAGGAGTTCGAGAAAAGGCGTCATGCCGAGTTGGTAGCGTGTGTTTGTGAGCTGCCAAAGTCGTGAAATGGCAAAGAGGTTGGAGCCACCTTGCGGTGTCATCGCGCGAAGGTAGGCGTCGTCGAGTTCCGGGATTCGAGGCATCTGAATAATGTCCAGGCACTGCACGCCGTAGTAGGGGAAATGATGCTGCATCCATTCGTTGTAGATTTCCGGGAAGTCCCTCCCCTGTGTGAGGTAGGAGGCCGTTAGCGGACTCAGCCTTCCGGCGACTCTGTGTTCGTGCGCATCCTTCACGAGAAGATCCACCACGGGGTTCGAAGCGTATTTCTCCCGATAATCGTAGTAGATGACCCAGGGGGCGTTGGCGCGGCTCATGTCCGTGAGAAGAACGAGGCCGAGGGCGAATCCCGCCCATTTCGCCCGGACGCCTGAAAGGGCTCCGCTGGTGATCATCATCAGCACCGCCGCAGAGAGCGCGGCAAAAAGGACAAACCAACCAACCTCACCCGTGGCGAAAGTGGCGATACTCGTGGCGAATTGAGCAGGAAATCCGGATGTTTCCAGATGCCGCACGAGTTCCCGCTGAGAAGAATTCATCAAGAGCAACCCCAGCAAACCCAGTGCGACCACACCGAGGCTTGAGAAGGTCCAGCGTTTTTCAAATTGAACCGCGGAAGTCCACCATGATTTGAGTTGTCCTGTGAGTGAGCCGGACTTCAACAGATTCTTCTCCAGATACTGCCGGGTCAGCCCCTGAAGTCCGTAAGCGAAGAGCGTCACAATGCAAATTGTGAACGGATGCATGAATTTGATCGGATTGCGGATCGTGGAGAAGTAAGGGAGCGTGTAGATAAACTGATAGAAGGGGGCATGGCGGCCGAAGGCCAACAGGAGTGAAATCAACGCCATGGCCGTCCAGAAACCAATGAACTTCCTCTCCCGATCCGTGAAGGGGCTGTTGTGCCGGGCAGAAGCACGGGCTATGGACCAGCCAGCGATGAGCACCACGAGAACTCCTGCATAGACGCCAGAACCAGAGTGGCGGGACTGAGGAACCCCGGGCTGCTGTCCCACGGCTCCCCAATAATTGCCACCGTCGGGAGTGTCCATCCGATAGCCAAAGATACCGGGGATGATCACTCGTAATGTCTCGATTTTCGGCAGACTCCACATCGTCGCCTTGTCCCAATTGAGTTGCTTGGTCTGGGCATCCTGTTCGGTTCCGACGATGCCTTTAATCTGAGTACCCACCAATGACGAGAGCGTCTGTGCTGCCATCAACGCTGCGAAGATTGCCACGACGCCCGTGAGTAGTGCGCCTCGAATGAGTCTTTGTGCCGTGCTACCTTTCGAGTCCGTCCAAATTTGGAAAACGACGAATGCCGCCACATATAGGCTGAAGATCGCGCCGTTGTCGTAGCCTTCGGTGACAGAGAAGCCGACGGCCAGTCCTCCGAGTGCCAGCTTGAGCCAGAGAAATTTTCCAGGATGTGCCGTCAGCGCTCCGAGCGCGAGAAAAGCCGCTGCCATACATAGAGTCAGCGAAGGCAACCCCCAGCAGGCATAGGAAAACGGGTCGGTGTTCAATAACGCCGCGCAAGCTCCCAGAACCATCGCCATGCGACCAAAGCCGAGTTGGCGGAAGAACAGGCCGGCACTCAATCCAAGAATCAGCAACGCCACGGGGGCGTAGAATTTGGCGTAGCCCACCGGGCCCGTCGCGAGGTAGAGCCCGTTCGACACATTGGGGATCGCGCTCGGTTGAGTCGAGCCGAGCCAGTTCAGGTCGATCCAGACACCACGGAAATTTCCCCAACCTTTCCCCTCCTGCGTCTTCAACTGACCGAGCGGCGCGTCGTTGGCGAACAGCGCCAGGCCGTCGGTAAAGCTTTGACGAAAGAGCAGCCCCACGAGCAGGACGACGCAGGCGAACAGGAGGGTGTATGCTTTGACGGTGGACGTTCTGGCTGTAGCGGCGCTCATCTTGAGAGTCCTTGATTCAGTCGATTGAAAAGAGACGGCCTGCCGTGTGTGAAGCGGATGTCTGGTCAATTCGTGTCATTGGCGGAGGAACATGCCTAGCGTGCGTGGGACAGCCAAGGTGAAACTCACGATGGTCAGTGACAAAAGCTGGATCTCATCCGCTCGGCTTGACTCAGCAAATTCTCAGAGGCTCTACACCTTCTATTGCGTCCGGTGAATAATTGGGCTGATCGGTTTGGTGAAAATTTCGAGGGTCTAAAAGAGAACGGAAAATAGATGATACGTAACGTCATGCTTGCGGTGCTGATGGGTTCACTATCTCCGGCTCTATTGCCGGCTGCGTCTTTTCAGAATGGGAGCTTTGAAAACTGTGTGCTGCCTGGTCCCTACCAACTCTTGACCGTATCGAGCTCTGCTTTGACCGGATGGAGACAATGGATACACAACCAATCCGAGTGTTCGCGTCGTTGGTGGTGGAGGTCTTGATGCCAAAGTCATCGCCACCATGGTTGATGGAATCGTCACATCGGCGAAGGTAACCAGCTCCGGGATTGGATACACTTCAATCCCTCAAGTGGAGATCGATCCTCCGCCGATGCCCCCACGCCGGGCGAGAGCGAGTGCTGAAGTGGTGAATGGGTTTGTTGTTGGGATCAGGATGCTTGATGGAGGCAATGGATACAGAACCATTCCGAGTGTTCGCGTCGTTGGTGGTGGAGATCGTGATGCCAAAGTCATCGCCACCATGGTTGATGGAATCGTCACATCGGCCACGGTGATCAACTCCGGGATTGGATACACTTCAATCCATCAAGTGGAGATCGATCCTCCGCCGATGCCCCCACGCCGGGCGCGTGCAAGTGCTGAAGTGGTGAATGGGTTTGTTGTTGGGATCAGGATTCTCGATGGCGGGGATGGTTACACCACTGTTCCAGCCATCCGAATCGTCGGCGGAGAAGGACGCGACGCCAGGATCATCGCAACCATGGTTGATGGGGTCGTTACGTCGGCCACGGTGATCAACTCCGGGATTGGTTACACCTCGACGCCGCAAGTGGATATCGACCCTCCACCGGCGCCCCCGAGGAGGGCAAGGGCGCTCGCAGAAGTGGTGAATGGATTCCTTGTGAACATCAGAGTGCTGGATGGCGGGGCTGGATACACAGAGCTTCCCGTGTTCAACATTGTTGGAGGCGTCGGTTCCGGGGCGAAAGCAGTGGTCAACGTCAGCGACGGAACTGTGACCGGATTTACCATCAGCAACTCGGGCTCTGGCTACACGGTTGCACCAACAATCTTCATCGCTTCTCCGTCCTTCGCGCCATAGCTCAAGATCGAAGCCAGCAATACTAAAGCAAGCATCACATTGTCGGTCGTTCTTGGTAAAACGTACCAGCTTGAAGTTTCCCAAGATTTGAAGACGTGGACTTTGGTGGGAGATCCGTTTGTTGCAGCAGAGGAGGAAATCACGAAAGATTCAGACGTTGCTGAAAACGTCCGGTTCTATCGTGTTCGCGAGATGCCGTAGGCTCTGTGTGTGGGGGGAGAGCTGAAGATTCTCAATAAATACTCTCGGACCAATTCGACGATAAACCTTCCGAGGACGTCCAACAGAGGGGGTTCATCCTCTTGCCGTCCGACGGACCAATTGCCATGCAACGTCGAGTCCACGCTTCAGAACGTTCCCTGCCACCCGGACTTTCAAGCCAAGTGGTTCCTTCGCCAGAGCAGATCGCACGAGTTGGATTTCCTCCCTGAGATCGGCTCCGAGCTTCCTCCCCATGACGATCAGGAAAATGCAGAAGCCGTAGTATCGGGGCCAATCGATCTGCGGCTTATGGTCAGACCGACGGTAGAATTTGAAAAAGTCGTAGAGAACCGAGTTGATCCAAAGGAACTCGGATTTCAATGGGACGTCTCGAAGGATTTCCTCGCGAGTCACAGGCAGATCTTTCAGGAATCTTCTGTAGGATTCAGTTTTTTTGAAGCTGGCCTGGCCGTTGGAATATTTGCCCTGCCACATCCAGTTGTTCGGGATATAGACCAGCGGAGCAGGCGTGTAGTAGAAGTGCTCGACCGCGGCCAGCATCATGAAGCCGGACGCGTAATCCGGACTGATGTAGGAGTAGAGCATCCCGGTGGGGCTTTTCGTTTTCAGTTCGGCGAGCAGTTGTCGAGGCGCGCACGAATCCAGTCCCTTCGGCAGGATGTTGAAAAATTTCTGCTCGAAGCGGCAGAAATGTTCGACGGCGTCGCGGCTGGACCATTTTTCAAGATTGGGAAAGAGCCTTGGCGCATCGATGCGCTCGCCGCGTGCGAAACGAATATCGTAGGAGATGACGGTCGGACCATGCGTCTTAAACCAGTGGTGAAGGATCTCCAGAGCATTGGGAACAAGGCGTTGTTTGTCTTCGAGAATGAAAACGTAGTCGCCCGTCGCCTGAGCGAAGGCGTTCTCCCAGTTGTCGTGCATGGGCAAATTGCCGGAGGTTCGCACGTAACGAATGCGAGGGTCGGTGAACTTCGCGACGGCATCACGTGTCTTGTCGGGAGATTCGTCGTTGTCGGAAATGATGATTTCGAAGTCGCCGCAGGTCTGGTCGAGTACGCTGCGGATGGCGTCGCCGACGATCTCGGACCGGTTGCGGGTTGGCAGGAGTATGCTGAAGAGCGGGGGCTTCACGGATCTGCAAATCACGCGTGCTTCAGAATCGCTTTCAGGACATCACACACGTGCCGAACCTTTGCTTGATCCAGGTTCAGCGCTGACGGCAGGTTAATCCCGGCAGCGCTGATCTGATAGGCAACCGAGTTTCGGGCACGCGCGATCCGGGCTTGTTCTGAATCGTGATAAGCCGGGATTGAACTGAGCGGATGAAAGAACGGTCGTGTGTCTATCTGCTCGTTAGTCATTAAGTCCATCAGTTGCACCTTGGACAGCTTGTAGCTTGCATCGAGAATCACCGTGACCATCCAGTAGCTGTTTTTGGTGCCGGGTGGTTCTGGATTGAGTGCCACGCCTGGCAAGCCTGCCAACTCCGCCTTGTACCATGAAAAGATCTCACGCTTGCGGGTGATCAGTTCATCAACGCGCTCAAGCTGCGCGAGTCCCAGCGCCGCTTGCATGCTGCTCATCTTGTATTTGTAGGCGATCTCCGCGTTGTAAAACATCCTGTCGCCCGGTTTCCGGCCATGATCTCGGAGGAACAAGGCGCGTCGGAACAGAGTTTCGTCGTTTGTGGCGAGCAGACCGCCCTCGCCGGTGGTCAGGGTCTTGGAGCCGTGGAAACTGAAAACGCCAACTTCACCGAGACTCCCTGCGGGGCGGCCTTTGTATTCTGATCCGACGGCTTCCGCCGCGTCTTCAATCACGAAGACGCCATGCCGGGCCGCGACAGCCAGGATTGCATCCCAGTCCGGCATGTTGCCATAGAGGTCAACCGGAATCACAGCCTTCGTTTTCGGCGTGATACAGGCTTCAAATGATTCAGCGGACATGCACCAGGTCTTGGGGTCAACGTCTGCGAAGACTGTGGTCGCACCCACGTAATGAACCGGAGCCGCCGAAGCAATCCAGGTGGCTTCAGGCACGATCACTTCGTCGCCTGGACCAATGCCACGAGCCGCGAGTGCCAGGTGAATCGCCGAAGTACAGGATGGAAGCGCGGCTGCGAAGCGCACGCCGAGGTGTTTGGCGAACGCATTCTCGAAGCGCTCGTGGAAGCAATTTGCGTTGGAGTACCACGCGTTCGTGACCGCGTCGGTGACGTAATCAATCTCCTTCTGTGTGATCCAGGGGCCTGAAACGGGAATGCGCTCCATGTCTAATCCTTCACACACTTTAGGTACCCGTCTGGCGCGACTGTCAGGAGGAGCTTGTTCTCCAGCTCCTTGTCGATCACGAACCGATCCGAGGTTTTGAGAAATTCATGAACTGCCGTCTTGGGACTGTTCCCTTTGCGCCAGGGACGATTGCCAAGAAGTTCATCAGGCATGTCTTCAATCACAGTGTCAAAGATCACAAGGTAGCTTCCTTTGGTGACGAGCGGAGCGTAGAGCTCCAGCTCCTTGAGAACGTGTTCATGAGTGTGGTTGGAATCCAGCGCGACGAGCACCGGGCTCTTGCCCCGGGCGAATTCGCGGACCTGTTGGAGAATCGAGTCGCTCACCGAGGAGCCTTGGAGCATTTGGATTCTCTTTGCCATCGGATGCTTCTCGATCTCGACGCGATTGTGTTCCCTGATGTCCAGGTCGATGCCAAGCACCTGCCCATCGCCCCCCAGCAGCTCAAGCATTGAGGAGCTGAAGATCAGTGAACCGCCGTGAGCAATTCCGGTTTCGATGATCAACTGCGGCTTCACTTCCCAGATGATCTCCTGCATGGCCATGATGTCCTGCGGATACTGGATGATCGGGCGACCGAGCCATTTGAAGTTGTAGGAATAGTTGTAGCGGCAACTTCTCAGAAACAAGTTGTGCGCGAGCTGCTGAACCTCGTGGTCAGCACTCATTTGGGCGATCCTGACGGGATCCTTTGGGTCGTGGTTCAACATAAATTCAAGCGGCGTTATCGTGCCGGATTCGCGCGGGATTGCCATAGACAACTTTGTTGTCGGGTATGTCCCGGGTGACAACAGAGCCCGCCCCGACAATGACGTTTCGCCCGATTCGGATTCGTGGCAGGACGACCGACCCGACGGCAATGAGTGTGAAATCATCCACAGTGACGCAGCCCGCCAGTGTTGCGCCGGGCGCGATGTGAACCCCCTTTCCCAGGACGCACTCGTGATCCACGCTTGCGCCCGTGTTCACAATGCAGCACTCGCCCAGACGTGCTTCGACACAGACGGCTGCCTGGGCAAGAACCTGAGAGCCTGCTCCCAGGATTGCCCGTGGTGAGACGAAAGCGGATGGGTGCGAAATTGTGACAGGTTCGATTCCGTTCTCGCGAAAGACCTCTTGTATCTCGCAACGATCCTTGCCCCGAGCGCCCCCGATGGCCGCAAGTCCGTAAACTTCCTCGCCTTGAAAACCGGACCTCCATGTGTCGAAACCGGTGCGTCCGATCAGCAGGGGCACATCGGGAAATGGAACCACCGTTTCCGGATTATTGTCAAAGACGGCTGCAAGCTTGTAACCTTGCAGTTCGGCGATTTCACGCAGGACTTTGGAATGGCCGCTGGCACCCCAGAAAATGATGGGCTTCAACATGTGAAATCCGGATATGTGGTGTCACGTTCAGACATGAAACGCTGGGTGCAGGCGGGCCATTCGATTGAGAATGCCGGATCATTCCAGCGCACTCCCGAGGCGCACTCCGGGTGATGAAACTCGGACATCTGATACGTGACCTCAGCATCGTCCGACAGAGTCTGGAAACCGTGAGCACAGCCTTCTCCGATAAAAACCATCGTGCCATTCTCTGCGGAGAGTTCGATGGAGAACCATTTCTTGAATGTGGGGGAGGAGGGACGCAGATCGACTGCCACATCGTAGATCGATCCCCGCGTGCATCGCACAAGTTTGGCCTCTTCGTGGGGAATTTTCTGGTAGTGCATTCCCCGCAACGTGCCCAGCCGGGAGGATCGGGAAACACCGCATTGCACCAGCCGGGAATTCAATCCGTGTTTCTGAAACTCTTGCTGGCACCAGGTCCTGGCGAAAAAACCACGCTCGTCCTGGTGTTTCTCCAAATTGATCACCCAGACATTGTTGATCCTGGTTGGATTAAAGATCATGGCTGTCGCACATGCAGATCAGAGGGTTCTTACGGTTGGTATGGGTAGGACAAATTTCCCGCCCCGCTCACGATAAGCCTTTTGCTGTGCGAGAATTTCATCGGAGAAATTCCAGGTGAGCAGCAGGGTGTAATCGGGCTGCCGCGCAAGCAATTGATCGGGCGCGACGATCGGAATGTGCGTGCCCGGAGTCAGTCGGCCTTGCTTGTAGGTGCTGCGATCCGCGACGAAATCGAGAATATCACAGCCGAGCCCATAAAAATTGAGGAGAGTACTGCCCTTAGCGGAGGCGCCATAAGCAGCGATGCTCCGTCCTTCTGATTTCAAGCGGTGCAGCAACTCGCACAAATCTTCCCTCAGCTTGTTCACTCGTTCAGCGAATCCGTGATAGTAGCCGGCGGAAGAAATTCCCTTGTCCAGCTCATCGGCGAGCAATTCGGTGACCGAGGATTGTTGCTTTCGTGATCCCTTGTGTCCCAGAAAAAGTCGGAGTGATCCGCCGTGAATCGGGAGGCGTTCAACATGAAAGACCGAAAGTCCATGTCGCTCGAACAATGGTGCCAGGGAGGTCAGGGTGAAGTAGAAAACGTGTTCGTGATAGATGGTGTCAAACTCGCTCTGTTCGATCAGGTCAGCGGCGTAGGGAAATTCCAGGATGATCCTTCCGTCCGTCTTCAGGAGAAGACTCAGGCCGGCGACAAAGTCGTTGATTGCAGGAGCATGGGCGAAGACGTTGTTGCCAAGGATCAGGTCAGCTTTTCCACGCGTTGCGGCCACTTCCTTTGCGGTCTCCACTCCGAAGAATTTGCTGATTGTGTCGATGCCTTTCTCCTGGGCGACTCGCGCTATGTTCGCTGCGGGTTCGATTCCGAGGCAGGGAACACCAGAGGCTTTGAAGTTTTTCAGCAGGTAACCATCGTTGCTTGCGACCTCCACCACGAAACTGTCAGGGCTCAGTACAAACTCTTTTACGTAGCGATGCGCGGCATCTTCGGCGTGGCGAAGCAACGTGTCCGAGAAGGATGAAAAATAGAGGTACTCGGCGAAAAGCGCGACTGGCGGAACGATGTCTGTAATCTGGATGAGCCAGCATCGGCTGCAGACAGCCAGACGAAGTGGAAATTTCGGTTCTGACTTCCCGATGTCCGCCGGCGAGAGAAGATTGTTGGCCAGCGGTTGTGTTCCGAGATCGAGGACAACCAGCCCGTTTGTTGACTCACAGGCGCGGCAGCAGAATTTGGTGCTCATCAGTTCAAAGCTTGCGCCCATGCCAGTTTTTTCATCAGGGCGTCATTTGTGAATGACTCGATTTGAGCGAGGCTGAATTCCACCATGTGGGGATGGTTCTGCGCATGGCGCTGATGGTACCAGGTTGCGGTGTTCCGTACAGCTTCCTCAAAGCCCCAAACTGGAAACCATTTCAAAAGTTCAGCAGCTTTGTCGATGGCAAGGTTTAACTTGGTCGCTTCGTGAAGGGCGTTTGCAGGAGGAGTGTGCTGCCATTTTCCCGGCCATTCTTTTAGAAACTCTTTCACGAGATCGCCGACCGAACGGTTGGCCTGGGTGCCGGGACCAAAATTGAACGCGCTGGCGAGAGGTGTGGTTTTATCAGCAAGTGCAAGCCGGGCACCCAGCACCAAATAACCGGAGAGGCAATCCAGCACGTGTTGCCAGGGCCGGGTCGAAGTCGGGTTGCGCACGACGATGTCGCGCTTTTCGATCAGAGCCCGCACGCAGTCTGGGACAATGCGGTCCGCCGCGTAGTCGCCTCCGCCAATCACGTTGCCGGCGCGGGCCGTGGCGACATTCCCGAGCTTCGGATTTGTCGCAAAAAAGGATCGTTGCCAGGACTGCGCGATCAAGTCAGCCGCAGCTTTGCTCATTGAATACACATCGTGACCGCCCAAATGGTCGATCTCGCGGTAGCCATATTCCCATCCGCGATTTTCGTAGCACTTGTCCGTTGTGACAATAATCACCGTTGCTGGTGATTCAATCCGTCGGACCGCCTCCAACACATTGGCTGTGCCCAGCGCATTTACCTGCAACGTCTCCAGTGGCGCTGCAAAAGAAGCCCGGACCAGAGGCTGCGCAGCTAGGTGAAATACGACATCAGGCGAAAACTGCTGGAGCCGATCTTGAAGCGTCACCAGATCCCGCACATCGCAGTTGGCTTGCTGTTCAAAGGCGTGATTACCAATAACCGAGTGCAGGGAAGTGTTTGTGGGTGGGCCGAGTCCAACACCGGAAACGCGCGCTCCGAGATGTTTCAGCCAGAGAGCAAGCCACCCACCTTTGAAGCCTGTGTGGCCAGTTACCAGAACCCTTTTTCCGCGATAAAAGTCGTCGAACATCTTTTCCTATCCTGTCAGCGATGGTCTCACTCCGGCCATGACTTTTGTCAGGCCGCATTCGAGTCGCAGTCACTGTAAAAATCCGGCGAGCTTATCACAAACGTATTCTGCAAAGGGCAGGGAACATGTCCAGGCGGGTGAAACGGCGTTCAGGACGTGAAGTGATTTGTCGTCACCTTCAATCACAAAATCCATTTCCAGTTTGCGTGTGTGAATGTTCACCAGTTGAGCGCGGATGCCCGGTCTGCCCCATCGCTGATAGTGTTCAAGCCTGACGCCTGTTGCCAGTTCGGAAGCGAGAGCAACGAGCCGGGCTTTGGAGTGCTTGCGCAATTCCTCCATGGCAAGGCGGCGGAAATCGAAGCCGGCGAACGCCAGTAATCCAAGATCGCGCCAGGCGATCTCGCAAAACTCAGCGAAACTGAAATTCGAGAAACCGGCGTATTGTTCACGCCAGAGAGCCGGGATTGCCGTGGGGCCGATTTTGCTGCGCCCGTCCGCCGCGACGGTGAAGTGGACTCCGAGAAACGGATTTCTCAGGTCCGGCACCGGATAGATGTTTGTGCGCAATGATCCCGCTGGTTCATCGGAGTAAAGGTAAAGACCTTTGAACGGGGCAATGCGGTACTTCTCAGAAAAACCAAAATCGAGAGCCACCTTGTCGGCGTAGAGGCCGGCGGCGTTGACTACATAACCGGCGCTTTGTGTTCCCTTGGTGGTCTTCACTTCCGTGCCAGAATGCCCCAGGTAACCCACGCCGGTATGAACCTTGACTCCTTCTGTCTTCGCATCACTTTGCATGGCAGCCAAGACCTGGCCGGGATCAGTGGTTGCGGTGGTGGCTGAGAAGATGGCACGCTCGAAAGTTCTGGCGCGAGGTTCAATTTTTCGGGCTTCAGCAGCCGTGATGGATCCCAGCGGAACACCGTTTGCTTTACCTCGTTGAAGGAGTTCATCGAGCTGGTAAAGGTCAGATGCATTCCTTGCGACCACCAGTTTGCCGCATCGGTTCACAGGAATCTTCTTCTCCTCGCAGTAAGTGTGAAGCCGTTGATTACCCTCACGAGTAAAACGAGCCTTGAGGCTGTCTGCCGTGTAATAGAAGCCCGCGTGGATCACACCGCTGTTGCGTCCGCTGGCGTGGAGTCCGCACGCCGGTTCCTTCTCGATGAGGGTGACCGAAGCGTCGGAGAAACGGCGCTTGAGTTCGCGTGCAATGCTGAGGCCGATCACTCCGCCGCCGATCACGAGGAAGTTCGCAGGCTTCATTCCAGTCTCACCGGGCAATGCAAAATCACTCGAGGAACAAAATGAACCTAAGGTTCCCGGTCATCCAGTTCGCGTTACCAGATCTTCCACGGGGCCTGGCCGGCGGACCACATCTTGTTCAGCATCTCGTACTCGCGATAAGTGTCCATGCACTGCCAGAAACCATCGTGGCAGTAAGCTTTCAATTGTTTTGCCTCGGTCAGGCGTTCCATCGGATCCCGCTCAAGAACCGAGGAGTCACGAGGATCGAGGTAACGCTCGATGCTCCGGTTGAAGACGAAGTAACCGCCGCTCACAAAGGCGGCTTCCTTTTCAGGTTTCTCACGAAACGTGGTGATCGTTTGACCGTCCAGCGCCAGCTCGCCAAAGCGGCCGGTTGGTTTTACGGCGGTGACGGTCGCCACGGCTCCGTGTTGTTGATGAAACTCGATCGACTGATTGATGTCGCTGTTGATCAGCCCGTCGCCATAAGTGAAAAGGAATGTTTCGGCGTCGATATGCGTCAAGGCGCGGCGAAGGCGACCGCCGGTCTGGGTTTCCTGACCGGTGTCCAACAGCGTGACCGTCCAATCTTCTTCGTCGTGCTGGTTGTGGTAGGTGATCTTCGGCGTGCGGCCCAGGCGGAGAGTGACGTCGCTGGTGTTCCAATGATAGTTTCGAAAATACTCCTTGATCACTTCGCCCTTGTAGCCGAGGCAGAGGACGAATTCCCGGTGGCCGAAGTGGGCGTAAGTTTTCATGATGTGCCAGAGGATCGGCCTGCCGCCGACAGGCACCATGGGCTTGGGGCGATACTCGGTTTCCTCGCGCAAGCGAGTGCCCTGACCGCCACAGAGAATCACAACCTTCATTTTGTCAGCTCTTCACGTATTGTTGGGATTGGACGCTAAGGAGAAGCGGACGGACGATCAACCTGAATTCCCGGTGGGATCTGCTGGTGATTGTTTATTTTCACCGATGGCCAACGCAATTAGTTCGCCACTCTTGGTCGGGAATGGATAGTTTTACCCGCACTATGAGCTTAATCCGATATGGTGGTCTATTCCTCCCGCTTCTCATGCTTGCGGCATGCGCTACTCATGGACCTAACCGGCGTGGGGTCGTTGAATTGTTCAATGGTCGCGATCTTAAAGGCTGGGTGCAACACGGTGGGCGGGCGAAGTTTCGTGTCGAAGACGGACAGATTGTGGGATCGTCCGTAACGAACACACCAAATAGTTTTTTATGCACTGAACACGAGTTCTCTAATTTCATCCTCGACCTGGATTTCAAAGTTCAGGACGGGTTGAACTCAGGCATTCAGATTCGCAGCCGTGTCTTTGATCATGCGACCGAGCTGGTGTGGAATGGGAGGGCGATCAAGGTGCCGGCTGGGCGCGTGCATGGATATCAGATCGAAATTGATCCTTCCGAGAGGGCATGGACCGGTGGTTTGTATGAAGAGGGGCGTCGTGGCTGGCTGAACGACCTGAAGGGGAACGCATCGGCTCGCAGTGCATTCAAGCACGATGAATGGAATCATTTTCGCATCGAAGCAAAAGGACCATCGATCAAGACATGGATCAACGGCGTTCCGGCGGCTGATTTTGTGGATCATGTCACACCTTCAGGCTTCATCGGCTTGCAGGTCCACGGCGTTGGCAAGCGCGAGAAAGAGCTGGAAATCAGGTTCCGGAACATCCAACTGAAGCCGTTACCTTGAAGTGTGGTGTTCCACCCAGGAACCGTTCTCAAGGTTTCTTCCTGCCAATCGCACGAAGCGGATGTTCCGCGAGCATGTTCGGAAAAATGCCGGCGATCTTGGTTGAGTCGTAGTACTCAAGGCCGACGTAGAAGTAGAGTGGGATGATGGGGAGTTCCTCTTCGACCAGGATCGTCTCCGCGGCTTGGAGCAAACCTGCCCGCTGGTTGAGGTCCAATTCTGCATTGGCATCATGGATCAGCTTGTCATAGCGTGCGTTCTTCCAGCCAGTGCGGTTGTTGACGTTTTCGCTGGTGAACATGTCCAGGAAGGTATTGGCGTCGTTGTAATCTCCCACCCAACTGCTCCGGCTCAGGTCGTAATTAAGTCTGTTCTGCTCGGAGTAGAAAACCTTCACTTCGATCGGTTGAGGTTCCAGGGTGATTCCCAAGGTGTCGCGCCACATGGTTTGAAGTTCAACGGCAATCTTCTCGTGGCTTTTGTGGGTGTTGTAGAGGAATCGAAAGGTTGGGAATCCTTTTCCTTGTGGGTAACCGGCTTCGGCGAGGAGTCGATTTGCCGCCTTTGGATCGTGGCCCAGACCGCGTGGGGATTGGTAATGGGCAACGCCCGGAGGCACTTGATGGGATGCGATGCTTTCGTTGGCTCGAGTAATCCGATCCACGATGCGCTGCTTGTCCACAGCCAGCGCCAGGGCACGACGGACGCGAGGGTCGTTAAACGGTGGTTTTGTCACGTTGAAGCGAATGAAGTACGTTGCCAGGTAATCAAAGTTATGAAAATCCGGACGTTCTCGCACTGTGTCGAGCAGTTCGCTTGGGATGAGTTCCTTGTCCCAGACAATGTCCGCCTTGCCTGTCGAGTAGAGGTTCAACGCGGTGGTCCCGCTGGAGCAGGGGATCAGATCTACCGTCTCCGTGCGAGTATTCGCGGCATCCCAATATAGCGGATTCTTGCGGAGCCTTATTTTGTCGTTCAGGCGCCAGTGATCGAGCTGATATGCGCCACTGACGGGTAACGGCCGTTGCATCAACCAGCGATCGCCATGTTTCTCGATGATCTGACGAGGCACGATGGCGAAGGTGGGGTAAGCGCAGAGATCAAGGAAGAATGGTGTGGGGGCGGCGAGTTCGACACGCAGAGTGTGGTTGTCAATCGCCTTGACCCCGACAGCATCGCGATCCTTCATGCGCTGATGATGGTAATCCTGCGCCCCGCGAATATAGAACATGTGGCTGGCGTTCGCCGCACCAGTGGTCGGATCCAGAACTCGAAACCAGGAATAGACAAAGTCATGCGCGGTGATCGGTTCGCCTGTGGACCAACGCGCGTTCTGACGAAGGTGGAAAGTGTAGGACCGATCCTGGTCGGCGAGTTCCCATCGCTCCGCGAGTCCGGGCACGGGGGCGGCATTTGTTGGGTTGTAGCGGGTGAGCCCTTCGAAGAGCGCAAGGCCGATGCGGCCATCGCCCTGGCTGGTGAGCACTCCGGGATCAATCGTCTCCGGTTCAGGCCCGTTGATGATGACGAGCTCTGATTTCGTGGAATGGCGTGTGCAGCCTGAGAAGAAGACGGCGCAAAGAAGGAAAAGGAGGATCAACTGGCAAAAGAGAGGCGAATGGTTTGCAGTTATTTCCTCAGCTCGTGGGCGACCTTTCAACGTTTTTGGGGCCAAAAAACAAAACCGCCCCGGCTTCAGTTCCGGGGCGGTTCGCTCCACGTTCATTGGAGAGAATCAAAACATTACTTGGCCGGTGTCGCCGGGGCGGGAGTTGTCGTGGCAGGCGCTGTTGCGGCAGAAGGTGCCTGCGCATTTGTTGTCGCTTGTGTGACGGCGTTGGCCGCGTTGCTCAAGCCTACCGCGGATTTCAAAAGGTTTGACGATGCTGTGGTGGAAGCGACTGCCGTTACGTTGGACAAGGTCGAGGCCGCTGACGCTGCCTTTTTCTTCAGCTCCGCATCAATGGTTCTCGATCCTGAGTTCGCATGGCGCTGGCTCAGAAATGACAGCAGCAGGACCAAACCCAGAAAGGCGGTGGCCGCATACTTGGTCATCCGGGTCAGGGCGTTGCCCGAGCCGGCGCCAAAAAGCGCATCGGTGGCTCCCGCCCCGAAGGCGAGTCCGGCTCCGGCTTCCTTTTTCGGGAGCTGGATCAGGATGAGGAGCATCAGGAAGGCGGCGTTAACCACCAGAACGATTGAAAGGAATACAATTAACAGACTGCTCATAAATAGTTTTGGTTAGATCGAGTTCTTAATGATATCTGAGAAGCTGCGGACTTCAAGGGAAGCGCCGCCGACCAGCGCGCCATCGACATCGGGCTGGCTCATCAATTCGCGGGCGTTGTTCGGTTTGACGCTGCCACCATACTGAATGCGGACTTTCCTTGCCACATTATCGTCGAACATCGAGCGGAGTGTGGTGCGGATGAAGGCATGAACATCCTGAGCCTGCTGCGAAGTTGCCGTCTTGCCCGTGCCAATTGCCCAGACCGGTTCATAGGCGACGATCGTTTCAATCATCTGCTCTTTCGTCAGTCCCGCGAGGCTGCCGCGGATCTGGCTGCCGATGACCTGCTCGGTGCGATCTGATTCACGGTCCGCGAGCAATTCCCCGACACAAACGATCGGTTTGATCGAGCCAGCGTGCGCCGCAGCCGCCTTCCTGGCGATCAATGCATCCGATTCCTGCTGGTACTGGCGGCGTTCCGAGTGTCCCAGGACTACGTAGCGGACTGAGAATTCCTTGAGCATTACCGCCGCAATCTCCCCGGTGTATGCTCCCACGTTGTTCTCGCTCATGTTCTGGGCGCCGAGCCGTATGTTTGATTCCAGAACTTCGCTCGCGACGGCGTGCAGGGCGGTGAAAGGGGGGCAGATGACAATATCGACTTCCTTCACGCCGTTGAGTTCGCGCTTGAGCGATTGGACCAGATCCAGCGCTTCAGCCACGGTCCTGTTCATCTTCCAGTTGCCCGCTATGATGAGTTTGCGTTCCTTGTTCATCAGTAAATTTCGTTTCTTAAGAATGGCAGCCGCGAGTTACTTGTTTGAGAGGGCAGCCACGCCGGGCAGTTCACCGCCTTCGAGGAATTCGAGGCTGGCACCGCCTCCAGTGCTCATGAAGGTCACTTTGTCGCCAAGCCCGGCCTTGTTCAGCGCTTTCACACTGTCACCACCACCGATGATGCTCTTGGCGCCATTTGTCTTGGTGGCCTCCACCACGGCCTGAGCGATCGCATTGGTTCCGGGAGCGAACCGCTTGTCCTCAAAAATTCCCATCGGGCCGTTCCAGAGAATCGTCTTCGCGCGCTTGATCTCTTCTGCGTAGGCTTTGGCGGTTGCTGGGCCAATATCGACACCTTCTTCCAGATCAGGAATGTTCGGGTCGGTATTGTTACGCGGATTGGTGAGTTCCATCACCGGGCGGCCCTTCTTGTCGAGCCTGTCGGTCTTGAACGGGGTGACAACCGTGTTGTCCACGGGCAGCAGGAATTTCACTCCGCGTTGTTTCGCTTTGGCCAGGGCAGCCAGTGCGACATCTGTTTTGTCTGGTTCCACGAGCGATTTTCCGACTTTCAGCCCCTGGGCCAGCTTGAAAGTATATGCCATTGCCCCACCAATCAGGATGGCGTCTGCTTTTTCGAGAAGGCGGTCGATGACTTTGATCTTATCCGAGACTTTTGCGCCGCCAAGGATGACCACGAACGGGCGCGCGGGTTTATCGAGTTCATCACCCAGAAATTTCAGCTCCCGCTCCATGAGCAAACCTGCGGCGCATTTGCCGCCCCGGCTCGAGATCAGGCGCGCGACGCCTTCCGTGGACGCATGGGCTCGATGTGCGGCTCCAAAAGCATCGTTGACATAAACATCCGCCAGTCGGGAAAGTTTTTCTGCAAAGCCCGCTTCGTTTGCTTCCTCTTCGTTGTAATACCGGACATTTTCGAGCAGCAGGATTTCCCCTGTTTTCAGGGCGTTTGCGGCCTGCTCCGCTTCTGAACCAACGCAGTCACCAACGAACGCAACCGGCTTGCCGAGCATCTCCTGAAGCTTTACAGCGACCGGACGCAAGGACATCGAGGGCTCTCGTTGGCCCTTGGGACGCCCCAGATGAGCGGCGAGGATGATGCGAGCGCCTTTGTCGATGAGCAGTTTGAGAGTGGGAAGCGTCTCCTTGATACGAGTGGTGTCATTGATCACCATCTGCCCATCCCTGTCCTCCATGGGTACGTTGTAGTCCACGCGCACAAAGACGCGTTGACCGTGAAGTTGCAAATCATTAACCGCCAGCTTCGACATATCAGATCAAAAGAGGCGCGAGGATAACCAAGGCGACTGTCGAGTAAAGGGGAATTCTTGATGGCATTCAGGATCAAAACATCGCTCAAAACATCCCCAAATACTCGCTCAATTCTGGCGTGAACTCTTCCTGGATCTGTTCCCGTTCAGCAACCTTTTCAGTCCCTTGAAGACAGTTGCTTCCCTGAATGTCAGATCTCGAGATCTCGCTCCGCTCACTCCTCCGACCAGTGTCTGGCGCGGGCCAGCGCTTTGTCCCAACCTGCAATAAGCTTCTTGCGCGTGTCGGACTTCATTGCAGCCGCGAAGCAACGTTCTGACTGCCATTGCTTGGCGATTTCCTTTGTGTCTTTCCAGTAGCCCACGGCCAAGCCTGCCAGATAGGCCGCGCCCAGGGCGGTTGTTTCCGAGACCTTGGGACGCACCACGGGCACCCCAAGCAGGTCGGCCTGGAATTGCATCAGCAGGTTGTTCGAGCACGCACCTCCGTCCACCCGCAATTCCTTGAGGCGAATCTTCGCGTCGCTCTCCATCGCACGAAGCACATCGGCGACCTGATATGCAATGCCCTCCAATGCCGCCCGGGCGATCTGGGCCCGGCCCGAGCCGCGCGTGAGTCCGATGAGCAGCCCGCGCGCGTATTGATCCCAATGCGGCGCGCCGAGTCCCGCAAACGCAGGCACGAGATACACCCCGCCGTTGTCGGACGCTTGGGCGGCGAGCGCTTCCACCTCGGACGATGACGAGATGATTCCAAGTCCATCGCGCAGCCAGTGCACCACGGCACCCGCGATGAAGATGCTGCCTTCGAGAGCGTATTCGGTGCGTCCGCCAATGCGCCAGGCGACGGTGGTGAGCAGATTGTTCCGCGATGAGATGGCCTTGGCACCCGTGTTCATCAACATGAAACAACCGGTGCCATAGGTGTTCTTCACCAGCCCAGGCTTGGTGCAGGCCTGCCCGAACAGCGCCGCCTGCTGATCACCAGCGATACCCGCGATTGGAACCGGACCGCCGAGCAAATGGCTTTCACCATATACTTCACTGGATGAGCGCACTTCGGGAAGGATCGAGCGCGGCACACCGAAGAGTTTCAGCAATTCGTCATCCCAATCACCGGTGTGGATGTTGAAGAGCATCG
>SXMN01000365.1 GCA_005777315.1 Verrucomicrobiales bacterium | reverse complement strand
GCATGGGGAAAAGATGGCGTTGCAAATTGTGGAAGATCGTCGTCAGGTCGAGCATGTCCAAAAATCAGCGCGACTCGTGCCACTTCACATGATCAATTGAAATCTCTCAACAAATCCGAGTTTTGAAAGAGCCTCCATTGGCAATGATTTGCTGGTCGTCCGATTGATACTTAACAGCCAGTTCAGGCGGTGAAAAATCAGCGTCCGTCTTGGAAATGATTTCCTGGATCGGCTTGCCGAGCAGTTTGCAGAAGGGCGCGTTGCCAAAGGTGAATCTGCCTTCGAGATCTTTTCGGAAGACGGCTACTGGCAGGCATTGCACCAGGGAAGAGTAGAGCGTCTGTGACTCGCGCAACGCGTCCTCGGTGTGTTTGTGCGCGGTGATATCCGTGGAGACGACGAGCAAGTGCTGGCTCCGGCCATTTTCGCCGCAGAGCGGACGGCGCACCGTTTGGAGCCAGATTGACTGACCTCGGACGTTGGTGAGCTTTTCCTCGGGGGTAAACTTGTCGCGAGCCGTGGTGATGACCTCGCGGTCATCACGTCCGATGCGTGCGACGAGCTCGGCGTCTGAATAAATGTCCGCGTCGCTCCTGCCCACCAGATTTTCGACCGCCAAGCCATGGAATTCGGCCGTGGCACGATTCGCCAGCACATAGCGTCCCTCGTCGTCCTTGACGAAAATATGGTTTGGATCGAGGTCGATGACAGAGCGGATGAAATTGTCCTGCGACTTGATTTTTTCCTCGGCCCGCTTTCGTTCGGTGACATCTCTTGCAATGCCCTGGATGGCCACCGGGTTTCCATTATCGAGGATTGGACGTGAGTCGATTTCAACCGTCAGCCGTTCGCCGCCGCGTCCAATCAGATCGATCTCATAGTGTGCGAAGCCCTGGCCTTCGATGCTTTGCCTGGCTTCCGATTGGGCTTTGTCACGGAAATCTTGAGGGATCAGGTTCCAGATGTTCAGTTCAAGGAATTCTTGACGGGAGTAGCCGATGACTTCCTCGCCAGCTTTGTTGATTGAAGTGAACCGACCATCCAGATCATGAGTGAAGATGATGTCATTGGCATTTTCGACCAGGTCTCGATAGCGGGATTCGAGAACGGTTTGCTGCTCAAACTGGCTGCGGAGGGATTTTGTCTGGGAATCAACACGTCTCTTCAGCAGATAGATCCAAATAAGAGTGGCCGGGATCAGGATCGACACGAGGGCCAGCGCTCCGACAAGGCGGTTCGTCGTCCACCACGCGGGTGTCGAGAGGATCTTGATATCATCCCGATCACGGACAAGAAGATCTAGGCCGACCTGAAACTCCTGCCGGTTTGCGCGAACGACGGAAACTCCAGTGATCTGGAGCAGGCTTCCAGGACGAAGTTGACTGGCATGAACTGGTGCGCGGAGTCTTGCTGGGAAGATCAGATCTTCAGACTCCAGGGTCAGAATCGATTCCCGCCCCTCCTGACGGATGCCCAGGAGCCTGGCTTCGGTGCTGATGAGCTCGCCGTCATGACTCGTTGCTGTCTTCGCATTGAGAATGACTGATTTGGGCGCGACCACTCCACGACTTCCTGCTGGCTCAAAAGATCCATCTTCAAGCCAGGGAGAGCTTCCTGTCCGATTGATGAATCCAACGGCGTCCACATTCTCACCCGCATGCACGACCGTGGTTTGCTTGGTGCGAACATGAATGGCACCAGACTCATCCTGTAGATAAAGCCCGGATCCACTCTGCGCCCAGGTGACCACGCCTCGGATGTGGACCTGCCTGGAAGATTCTGAGTCCGGCGAGAATCGAGAGAGCGAGTCAATCTTGCTGATTGGACGCGCGAAGGGTCGCTCACCGGACGACTGGACCACCGTGATCAGGCGTGTCTCCGGCACCAGCAGGCGTCCTCCCACAAATTGGTTCTTCCCGTTGAAGGTGCCGCCGAGCACCCCGCGGACACGTACGACTGCCTCGATAAGATCGTCTGGATTGTTCGAGAAACGGTCGGAGCTGTTGACCCGGAGGCGTGATGTCATGCTGGCAATTTCCATTGCGAAACTGTCAATGGTTCGGGCTTCCTGCACTGATGCCGAGCGCACGGTTCCCTCTACTTCAACCCACAACCCGTCTAACAGTCCGGTTTGGGCCTGTTCGAGCGAGATTTTTCGCGGCTCCGGGAACTCTCGCCTTCCGAGCGGGATAATCGAAGCGCTGGCGATATAGGGAGCGAACATTCCTCTGTTTGCCGTTCCGTTGAGTTCGATGTGGTCTCCGGCCACCGGCGCCCGGTGGTCGCGGTTGAGGAGGAAAGCCACGCCGCGCGTGTCATCCTGAATAAATGCAAAAGCCAGAGCCGGATCCACGTAAGTGACCACACCATTCAATTTCGCTGGCAGTCGCTGATTCAATTGCTCCGCGGAAAGGTGGAGGACTTGGTCGGCACTCGTGAGCAACGTGGGTGAAGGGGAGGACGCTGCCTTTCCTCTTGTAACTGTGCAGATGATCAGCAGAGAAATCAGCCAGAGAGGGAATCTTCCCGGCCTGGCGTTGCTCCGATAGGCTCCTGAACAGCGATGCATCCTTGGGAACATCGGAACTTTGCCTGCCAGACTTGAGGACTGTTTGTCAGAGTGAGGCGACATGGAAGTCGGATGGAGCCTTAGAACTGGACAGTGTTTGTCTTACAATCGTCAATTGCTGGCTTCAATTTCGGTTTCATGTGTGCCTTCTAATCAATGTCCACAATGTCCATTCGTCCTACCGCCGCCGTAGGGTTTAATTCCCTCGCGATACCACGCGCATTAGCAACTGGCGTTCCGACATCGGCACCTGGAGCTATAGAACTGTGGGGCATGTGGGAGGATACTGTGGTGCCTGTGCCCGAAGAGGGCTATCCCCACCAGCCCATGGAGGACAGGTTTTCAAATCTAAAGGAACTGGCAATGCGCTCTCCAGGTGCGCGGTCTTGGCAGAAGTTGGCAAACCGCCACAGGCTGCCGACTGAGAGTGGATGAGATCGTTGAGCTGAGCCTATGCCACAGATGCTTCCGCTGTCTGGGTTGTCTGTGCGGAAAGTTTCATTCGCCGACCAATGATCTCCGTGGCAAAGACCCTCGCCTTTTCCACCAGGGGCAGGTCTCGTGAGAAATCTCCGAAACGCAATGGTGGAAGCCCGCTCTGCTGCTGCCCCGTCAAATCACCTGTGCCGCGCAGCGCCAGATCAACCTCGGCGATTTTGAAGCCGTCCGCGGTTTCCTCCAGTGTTTTCAACCTCCTTTGCGCGTCATCCGTCCGAGCATCTGCGACCAAAATGCAGAACGATTCATGAGCGCCTCTTCCGATGCGTCCTCGCATTTGATGCAATTGAGCCAGCCCGAACTGTTCTGCATTTTCCACCAGCATTACCGTCGCATTCGGAACATCCACGCCTACTTCGATCAAACTCGTCGCCACCAGTATTTGAACAGTTCCGGACCGAAACCTTTCCATTACTTTCTCCTTCTCCTCCGACTTCATGCGACCGTGCAACAAGCCGGTTTCAAAGGATGTCAGATGCTTCTGAATCTTCTGAAACTCCGCGATCACCGCTTTTGCCGGCCTTCCTGCCCCACCTTCCTCCACCCGCGGATATATCACGTAAGCCTGCCGTCCTTCCTTGAGTTTGGCGCGGATGAACTCCCATACCTTCGGCAGTTTGTCCGACTGTCGCACAAACGTCCGAATCGGGCACCGTCCCCCTGGCAACTGGTCAATCACAGACACATCCAGATCACCATAGAGTGTGAGACCGAGAGTTCTTGGAATCGGCGTGGCTGTCATCACCAACAGGTGCGGGCATTTTCCTTTCCGCAGAAGTTTCTCACGCTGTGCGACACCGAATTTGTGCTGCTCATCAATGATCACGATTCCCAGCCTATCCATTTCAAATGAATCCTCGATGAGAGCGTGAGTTCCAATGAAGAGCGTGGGCTGAGTTTCAGCTCGTCCATCAGGGCTCGTGGCCGCCGACGGAGGGAGTCTCTGACTGCTTGCAACGTCCGGCTTCTTTTCGGCGGTTTGAATCTCGTCAGTTTGACTGCCGGGCGCTGAAGAAAAGTTTGAAGCGCTCCCAGGAATGATGGCGGCCTCCAACTCCTCTCCTGTTCCTCTGCAACTCCGCTCCCCGCTCCCCGTCCGAAGCCTCAACTGGACACCCAGTGGCTCAAGCCAACGACTAAAATTCTCAAAATGTTGGCTCGCCAGGATTTCCGTAGGGGCCATCAACACGCCGTTGTAGCCGCTCTCCAGCGTCATCAAAAGCGCGCAGGCGGCCACCACTGTCTTGCCGGAGCCAACATCGCCCTGCAACAACCGGCGCATCGGCTCGCCCGCCTCAAGGTCGTGGCGTATCGCCTTCAACACCCGCGTCTGTGCCTGGGTCAGTCGGAAACCAAGCTTTGCCAGGAACTGTTTTACAAACCGGTTGTCGCCCCGGCAGGAATGCGCTTCACGTTGTCGCAATCGCCAGCGCCGCTCCTGAATATCAAGCTGCAATGCCAGGAATTCCTCGAAAGCAAATCGTGCGCGTGCCTTCTCCTCATCGGCTGGTTCTTCTGGAAAATGCAACGACCGCAGGGCCGCTTCCGTTGAAGGAAATCCTTCTTTCGCCAGTTCCGGCCACGGGTCCGTGATCCGCGTCGAGAATTCACCCAACGTCCGCCAGATTAACCCGCGCAGCCAGCGTTGTGGTAATCCCTCCGTCAGCGGGTAGATCGGAGCCACGCGGTTCAAGTGAATCGAGCTCTCCTCGCCGCCCTCGATGATTTCCGTCTCCGGATGATCCACCTCGCGCGGTCGCAGGGAATGGAGTTTCCCGAACACCAGGACCTCGTCCCCCTGGGTAAAATACTTCTGCATGAAGGGCAGATTCCACCACCGGCAATGAAGCCTGGCTGAACCGTCGTCCAGGATGATTTCGAACACTGATTTCCTCCCCTGCGAATAACGCTTCGTACCCATTGCCACAACTTTCCCTGCCACGGTCCGCGCTTGCATGAGATCAAGTTCCGCGATCCGACTGACGCGCCTGCGATCTTCGTAGCGTCGGGGTTTGTGCAGCAACAATTCCGCAATTGTTCTGATCTCCAACCGCGCCAATTGCTCCGCCCGCTCGGTGCCGACGCCACGAAGATTTGTGACAAGCAGATCCAGAACCCCCAATTGCGGATGCGACTTTACAAGCGACATTCCCCGAACGATACCGGCCCATCCGGACAGTTCAAATGACAAGAACGCGGCGGCTGCGTTCCTTGTGGTCTGGGAGGAAATTCTGATGGGAGCTCTGCTGGCAGGCGGTGCAGAATTGCACGAACGGATCCGTGCATTCACAAGTTGGCAATAGAGGAGCGCGGAATTCATTCCGCCGGATTGTGGAAACGGAGTCCGCGCCGTATTCTCGCCCGGGCTCCGGAGGACTCGTGCTTCCCTGCAGAATAAATTCGGCGCACCGGCACCACGCATGGCCACGCCCGGTCTTGAGGTTTTCTCGTCATCGAAAACTTCGGGAGACACCGCGAACAGACCGCAGGCATTCACCGCTCTCGCCAACCCGTCAAACGATTGGTACTGCCAAGACCACGGTCTTGGCAGTACCTTCCCGCCATGCCTCCGTTAAGCGCCGACTCTGATGCAGATCGTCCTCATGACGGCGCCGGCGTTTTTGCCACGACCCACTGGAGTGTTGTTCTGCAAGCGGGCAATGGTGAATCTCCCTCTGCGTCCGAGGCATTGGATCAACTTTGTCGCGTCTATTGGTACCCGCTTTACGCGTATGTCCGGCAGCGGGGCTACAGCCGTGATGATGCGCAGGATTTGACCCAGTCCTTTTTCCTTCGCCTGTTGGAGCGTGATCTCCTGGCGGACCTCAAGCCCGCTGGTGCAAAGTTTCGCTCCTTCCTGCTGGCCGCGCTCAAGAACCATCTCGCCGGGGAGTGGGTCCGCGCCCACGCCGCCAAGCGCGGAGGCATGAATCCCGTGCTCTCTCTCGACGCGCTCGATCCTGAAACGCGCTATGCGCAGGAGCCGGAGGACACCGCCAGTCCTGATGCCGCGTTTGATCGCCGCTGGGCCGAGACGGTACTGCAACAGGCACTGGAACGGCTGCGGACGGAGCAAACCTCGCAAGGAAAGGAGGCCGTGTTCGAGGCGCTCGCGGGATTCTTGACCGGTTCAGGCCCGACTGACTCATACGCGGATCTGGCCGTACAGCTCGTGATGAGCGAGGCGGCGGTCAAAATGACGGTCCATCGGCTGCGTAAACGATACGGCGAACTGTTGCGGCTCGAAGTGGCGAACACCGTCTCGACCGCCGCGGAAGTTCAGCAGGAACTTAGGTGCCTGCTCGCTGCGATCTCGGCGGGGTAATCGGGATTCCAAGCCTTCAAAGGCACACTGCGGAAATTTCCAGACGCAGTCTTTTAGAGCCTGACTGAGAAGCCGGTTTTGGATGGCACAGGCTACCAGCCTGTGCCATCCGGCAACCTGCCGGACGGAACGAGAACAATGCCCCAAGGCTGCTGGGCGGTTCTTCCAGGCGGTGGCTCCACGCACGTTCCGGTCGGCAGGTTGCCGACCGGTTCGGGCAAGTTGCTCGCACCACTCTTTTTCTGACAGGCTCTAAAGATTTCCTGTTACCTTTGTGGGCGGATTCGGTGGTAAGAGGGTGGATGAACCAGATTATGTCCAATCCCCGACAATGCACCCAATGTGAGGCGGAACTCTCGCCGACCGTTCCGCGCGGCCTCTGCGGCCGATGTCTTATTGCACTGGGCTTGGAATCCGGCTTGGCAAAGACCGACATCCCACCTCACGAACTGGACAAAGTACGGGAAGTGTTGAGGGACATGGAATCCGATCCGGAAAAGACCACCATTGCTCCTCCTTTGGACTCAACCGCCGTGTTTCCTCCAAAACCCACCGAGGCAGCGCAGATGGCGCTCGGACGTTTTGGCGATTACCTGCTGCTCGAAGAAATCGCCCGGGGCGGCATGGGTGTCGTTTATCGCGCCCGTCAAACCGGCCTGGACCGAATCGTCGCAGTGAAGATGATTCTGGCAGGCCAGTTCGCAAGCAAACAACTCATCCAGCGCTTCCGCGGCGAAGTCACGGCAGCAGCGTTGCTCAAACATCCGAACATCGTCGCCATTCACGAGGTGGGTATCCACGAAGGGCAACATTTCTTCTCGATGGACTACATCGAGGGCCAGAACCTCGCGCAGCTCGTCGGCAACCGCGCGTTGCCGGCGCAGCAGGCCGCCCGTTACCTCAAGCTCATAGCTGAAGCGATCCATTACGCCCACCAGCAAGGAATCCTCCACCGCGATCTCAAGCCGTCGAACATTCTGATCGACTCGGCGACGGATCAACCGCGAGTGACGGACTTCGGCCTGGCCAAGCGGCTTGATGGCGAATCGAGCCTGACGGCGACGGGCCAGATGCTCGGCTCGCCGAATTTCATGCCACCCGAGCAGGCCAGTGCCAAGCACGGCAAGGTGGGCCGCCACAGCGACGTGTATGGACTGGGAGGAATCCTTTACTTCCTGCTCACCGCCCGCCCTCCGTTTCAAGCTGAGTCACTCGAAGGCATCGTCACGCAGGTGCTCGGCGCTGAACCCGTCTCGCCGCGCCTGCTCAATTCGAGCATCCCGCGCGATCTCGAAACGATTTGCGTCAAATGCCTGCAAAAGGATTCCACTCACCGCTATCAAACCGCGCAGGAACTCGCCGACGAACTCGACCGCTTCCTGCGCGACGAACCGATTCTCGCCCGGCCCGCCACGCGCGCCGAGCGCCCCTGGCGCTGGTGCCGACGCAAGCCGCTCTTGGCCGGCTTGAGCGCAGCGCTGGCACTGGCGTTGGTTGTGGGATCGACCGTTGTGGTATGGCAGTCGGCTGCCCTCAAGAAGCAATTGATCGAAACTCGACGATCGCTCTACGCGCAGAACCTGATCGTGGTCCATCAAGATTTGGAGAACGGCAACTATGAGAAGGCGCAGGATTTGTTGAAGACTCATCTGCCCAAATCTGGTGTGGAAGAGTTGCGTGGATTTGAATGGCGTTACCTCTGGCAACTCAGCCAAGGCGAGCAGTTGTCCGTCTTGGGCCGTTGCACGAGCAGCATCGTGTCGGTGGCGGTGTCGCCCGACGGCAAGTTCATTGCCTCCGCGAACGAAGGTAGCGCCGCGGTGAAGGTGTGGGATCTGCCCGCGCATCGGGAAGTCCAGGCATTGACCGAGCACACAGCTCCTGTGAATTACGTCGTCTTCTCGCCGGATGGTGAAACGCTCGCATCGGGCAGTGATGACCACACGATCAAACTGTGGGACACCCAAACGTGGCGGCTGAAGGCATCGCTCGAACGCCACATCAAGGCTGTCATCACCGTCGCGTTTTCCGGCGACGGTCGCGTCATGGCTTCAAGCAGCCATGATCTTTCAGTCATCCTCTGGGACACCGCCACAGGCCGGGAACGGACCACACTCACCAACATTTCCAGATGGCCCGGTCCAATCGCCCTTTCCACCGATGGCGGGACACTCATCTTCGCTGACCATAACGTGATCAAGGTATGGGACGTGGAAAAGGGAAAGCTGAAACTCGAACTCCCCAGCAACGAGCCATTCGGAATCAATACGATCGCTCTCAGCCCGGATGGACGGACACTCGCCGCTGGTCATGGCAATGGCGCGGTGACCATGATCTGGGACTTGGCGCAGCAAGGCGGTGAACTGCCCACGCCCAAACGATTGGAGCGAACATCACGTCCCGCGTTTTCGCCGGACAGCCAATGGTTGGCCGTCGGAACCGCCGACACCGGGCGCATTGAGTTGTGGGACCTGCAAACCTGGACTCGCCAAAGCACGCTGCGCGGCCATCCGCCGGGGATCGAGTCCATCGTATTCTCGCCCGACGGTAAAAGCGTGATCTCCGGCGGCGACAAGACCATCCGAATCTGGCCTGCTGGCGCTCAAAAGGAGCGTGATGTTTTTCGTGGCCACAGGAACTACGTCTGGTCCGTCGCGTTCTCGCCCGACGGCAACACATTGGCGTCGGGCAGTTGGGACAGCTCAGTCAGGTTATGGGATGTACGTACCGGGCAGTTGAAAGAAGTGCTCAAGACAACTCATCCTGTTTATGGTGTGGCTTTTTCTCCAGACGGAAGAATTCTGGCGTCCGCCGGCGGTGTGGAGGTGTCGCCCAACGGACCGGGGGAGGTGCGCCTGTGGGATCTCCTTGAACGGCGCGAGATCGCCGCTTTCAAGGCACACGATGCGGTGGTGCATAAGATCGCGTTTGCACCTGACGGAACCCGGCTGGCCACCGCCAGCGGCGATGGGACGATCAAACTTTGGGATGCTGCCACCCGAAGTGAACTAACCACTCTCATAGGCCATGTGGCGCTGGTGGGTAACGTAGAGTTTTCACATGACGGAACGATGGTGGCCTCGGGAAGCGCGGACTGGACCGCCAGACTGTGGGATGTGAAATCCGGCAAGCAATTGGCCATCCTTACCGGCCATTCGGGACCGGCCGGTGTCGCGTTCGCACCCGATGACAAGACCCTCGTTACGCAAAGTTGGGACATGACGCTCAAGATTTGGGACGTTGCCACTCATAAGGAAAAAGTGACTCTTCGAGGGCACAGCGCCACCCCCATGGCCATGACTTTTTGTTCTGATGCACGCACCTTCGCAACATCGGGTTGGGATGGCGTGATCAAGCTTTGGAATGTCATTTCGCAACGTGAAGTCGCGACGCTAAAACCGCAGTCCCTCGGAGTCATGTCGCTCGCGTTCTCTCGCGACGGGAGAATCCTCGCCGCTGGCTCCGTGGATGGCTCCATTCACCTTTGGCGCGGCGCGTCGCTCGCCGAGATCGAGCAACAGATTGAATCAGTGAAGGAGGCAAAATGAACTGCACCCGGCCTATCCCGAAAGGCAACATGAACTCGAATTCCAGAAGCCCAAAGACGTTGACGAGATGTCGTGAGTCGCGAAGCGTCGTGGACTGCGGTGACGGAGTCCGCGGAGTCACCGCTTTTAGCCCAAGCGTTGCTCAAGGCTTTCAAGTCCCCGTCGCGACTGTCCACGCGACCGAAAGCGGCGACTGCGCTGCGCTCTGTCGACGCAGTCCAAAACCTGGCGGCAATTCGATGCGCTCTCAGGATTTCGCACCCCGCCTTGGCTTCACTCTCATCGAACTTTTGGTTGTCATCGCCATCATCGCGATCCTTGCCGGCCTGTTGTTGCCGGCGTTAAGCCGCGCAAAAGTAAAGGCGCATTCCATCGTATGCGCCAGCAACCTCAAGCAACTCCAGCTTTGCTGGCAATTGTATGTTCATGACAACAACGACGTGCTGCCGCTGAATGAGTGGTTCTGCAACGATCGAATCAACTGCGCCAATGAAAAGGACACATGGCTGGTCGGCAATGCCTTCACCGAGACCAGCCCGACCAACATCCAGCGCGGCGTGCTTTATCAATACAACCAGTCCACGGGCATTTACCGCTGCCCCGGTGACCGCGCCACCGTCCGTGATCTGGGCAAACAGCTTCGCCTCTGGAGCTATTCGATGAACTCCTACATGCACAACCGCTCGAATCCCGATTATGGGTTCTCCTACCGAAAGGCGTCTGCCATCCGCAATCCGACGAGCATCTTCGTTTTCGCCCATGAGCATGCTGGAACGATCGAGGACGCCAATTTCGCCACCGCGCAACCGGGAAACTGGTACTGGCAGAACTTTCCCGCGACACTCCACAATAATGGCAACAACTTCTCCTTCGCCGATGGCCACGTGGAGTATTGGAAATGGGTTGAACCGAACACGCTGAAAGTGTCCAAGCAAAAATTCTGGTTTATCGGATCCGCCGCCGCCAAGAACGACCGGGACCTTCAGCGCATGTGGAAAGCGATTCCGAACGTGGCGGAAGAACTGAGGCGTTAGGTGTGCGAAAACACTCCGGCCGGGAATGGGTCAATTCTTGATAATGGCTACTCCCGACTTTTGCTCAACTTCGACTGAGACATCAAAGGCTCCGTTTACCCTCGGTCGCTCCGTGCAATGGCGCAGCCGCGCCAGAAAAAGTGAGCAACGCCCCCCAACCAGTTTTTCTCAGCCACACGTCGCTGAAACGTGGTGCCTGTCGAAGGGGGCATGTTTCACGGGATCGATTTGCAGACCTTGGGGAAATGACGAACCAGCGCCTCGTCGAACGTGGCGAGCAGCGTGTGGTTCTTCTGCGCCAGCGCGACCAGATAAAAGTCATTCCATTGGCGATGGCCTGTGACTGCTCTGAAAGGCATGGACCCGGCGCAGTTCAGTCCAGCGGGAATAAACTGGCATCCGCGCCGTTGCGATACTACGCGCACGATGCGCAAGGCTTCGGTGGGCGGGTGAAGTGGCGGCAGAATCCGCTCCTGAACCCGGTGGGGACGGCTGAGTATCTGAAGCAAGGCGAGTTGCGTGAGCGGCGTCACCGCGAACGGACGACGCCCCAGGAAAGAATGCGCGCGCTCGTGATGCTCGTGCTGCGGAATGGCCAGCGCAGCCAAGTAGTTGGCGTCCAGGAGATATGTCATCCTTCGCTCAGGCTGGCAGCTACCTCGTCGGCAGTCATGCAGACGCCATCATTCCGGGCCAGTGGAATTCCATGCCTCACGTTCGGTGCGGTGCCCTTGGTGACGCCGGTCATGATCAGTGCGGACGCTGCTTCATCGAGCGTTATCCTGCGGTCTCGCGAGAGGGACTTAACAGCGCGAGCGGCTGCAGGCTTGAGGTCCAAGGTCAACTTCATGAAGGAAGACTGCCACTATGACTGCGCGCGATCAAGTCTCCTGAGGTTGTCATGACGGTGCGTCCAGAATCCGCTCCTTCACCGCCTCCCACGTCGTAAACTCGCCCGGATGCTGGCGGAACCGCTCCATGCGCCGATCCAGCTCGCCAATGATCTCCCGCGAAACCGGCACCTCGGAAGGATGCGCTTCCAAGTCATTCCACAATTCCGAGACGAAGATGAGCTTCTCGGAAGACGAAAGCTGCTGAACCTCGGGAAACCGTTCAAGAATCATGACGGCAGTGTAGCAACGACTGAGGATATGGCAATATTCGGCTTCAAAGGAGTCGTGAATGGGTCGGTCAGTGATTTCGAAAACTCGGCATGGATTCTTGAGATTGCAGATGATATTGCGTTGGCCACTGTCCCGTCACTGACCAACAAGGACATCCTCTGGTTACAGAAACGCTGTGCGCGGAGGATCAAGTGATCCACGGCTGATCAAAGCAGCAAGTGACCATTCAAAGGACGTTTTCACCCACACCTTCCGCGGCGGTAACGCATCGAACCCCGACTTTCGCTGGGTGTGGGACTGTTTCCAGCAAGCGGCTTGGAAACCGTTGAAGTGGTAGGGCGGGCTCGACAGAGTCCCATTTTGCTCGGCTACCTATGCAGTTGAAATGGGGAGCGCGGTCGTCTGGACCGCTGTTTTCGGCGTCTCGCCGAGAACTCAGTGCGTCGTGACCAGTCACCAGGTGGTGGGTTTCCAGAGCAGACAGGCTGGTCAGCGGGACTCTGACCAGGGCGTGCGAGACGCACGCGCTCCCCATTTGCGACTGAAAAGTTTCGGTTTGGTTCCTGGCCTGATTCGGAGGGGAACTCTCACCCCTCCCGGATGCCGAGTTCAGCGAACGTTTCCTCGATGGCAGCCAGAAGACTTCGGATGTCGGACTCGAAGATGCGGCCGATGGAGCCGATGCGAAAGGTCTCCGCCTGGGTCAATTTACCAGGGTAAATGATGAAGCCTTTCTCGCTGAGACGGCTGTAGAAATGGGAGAATACAAATCGAGGATCCGTCGGGCAGTGAAAGGATGTGATGATGAAGCTTTGTACTTTCGGATCGAGGAACGGCCGCAACCCGAGGGTCTTCATTCCTGCAAGGAGTTTCACATGGTTACGGCGGTAGCGTTCGCCTCTTGCTACAACGCCGCCTTCGAGATCCAGCTCGTTGAGCGCCTGCTCGAAGGCGAGGATGGAATGGGTTGGCGGTGTGTAGCGGAACTGGCCGTTCTTTTCGAACGCCTTCCATTGTTCCAGCAGGTTCAGGCTGAGGCAGCGCGCGTGGCCTTCAGATGCGAGCAAAAGCTCGCGACGGGCGATGACGAATGAAAAGCCTGGCACGCCTTCAATGCATTTGTTCGCCGAAGAAATGAGGAAATCGACACCGATCCCAGGAAGATCAATCGGGATCGCCCCGAAACTGCTCATGGCATCGATGATGAGCGAACGCCCATGTTTGCGGGTGACCGCCCCGACTTCGTCGATGGGATTCAGGATGCCGGTGGTGGTCTCACAGTGAACAACGGCGACGTGAGTGATGGCAGCATCCGCAGTGAGGAGTGAATCCAGCGCCGCTGGCTCGTTCGGAGAATACTCCGATGTACGGAGAACGGTGTGTTCGATCTGGAGATGCTGCAACATGAGCGCCATGCGTTCCCCGTAGGCGCCGTTGGAGAGCACCACGACTTTGCCGGTGCGCGGGACGCACGTGGCGAAGACGGCTTCGACACCGAATGTGCCGCTGCCTTGCATGAGCACGCACTCATAGCCTGACGTCCGAGACACTCCGGCAATGCCGAGCAAACGCTCGCGAATCGAGGTGACTTTGGCGTTGAAGTCGAAATGCCAGGAGCCGGCGTCGTGAAGCATGGACTGCTTCACTGATAGGCTCGTCGTCAATGGGCCAGGCGTGAACAGAAGTTTGTCATGCGAGGAGGGCAGGGGATTGGGCTTGCTCATGGGATCTGTGACGGTTGGAGGAAGAGGTGGTTACTCCTGCTTGAACGCTTCGTCCACGGGCTTGCCGATCCATGCAGGGTGTGGCTTCAACCGTAGAATTCGCGCAAGAGTGGGAGCGGTATCGAAAGTATTGACCAAGGTTGAGATTTGTTTGCCGGCAGCGATGCCAGGCCCGGATATGATCCAGGGGATCAGAAGTTCATCCATCGAATTGCCGCCATGGGAAGTGCCCTTGCCACCATGATCAGCAGTGATCAGGACAACTGTCTTCTCACGAATGCCGGCGCTTTCGAGGGCCTCCAGCATGGCGTCAACGAGCGAATCGGTCAGTTCGACTGCTTTGACATATTGCGGCCCTTTCCACCCGAACGCATGTCCCGCGTGGTCCACTCCGTCGAAGTGGACGAACATAAATTCTGGCTTCTTCTCCTTGATCAGCGAGACGGCTTTCTGCGCGGTCTCGATGGCGTCCTTCACATGCAGAGTGATGTTCGGCGCGTTGGTTTCCAGGAGTCGCCCGAAATCCTTCCAGTCGTAAAGCGCGATGATTTGGGAATCGGGACGCTGCTCGCGCATCAAGCCAAAGATGGTGGGGAAAATACCTCCAGTGCCGACAGCCTGGGGCGCGATGTCGAATTTATCCGGCTGCCAGTCATTCGAGGTGACTCCATGCTGCTCGGGGCCGGCGCCCATGATCATCGAAGCCCAGTTCGGACTGCTGGAAGTGGGCATCACCGCGCGCGCCTTCAGCGTGTAGGCACCTTGCTCCATCAATTTTCGCATGGCGGGAGTGCTGGCTTTTTCAAACGCCACCGAGCCCATCCCATCGCAGCCGATCACGAGGACGTGTTCAGGTTTTGGAGCAGCTCCGTTGGCAGTGGCTGTAGAGAATAGCTGCAAGGCAAAGAGGAGAATGATGGAGAGTGGCTTCATTGCAGAGTTGTCAGGGTTTTCAAATGGGTGGAGGAAGATGGCCAGCACTGTTCTGGATTTCTGGCGATGATAACGGGTGTAGCGGAGTGATTCAGTGACGATTGAGTGAATTTCAAGCCAGGTTTTTCAAGTTGACCGGTATCGAATTTGGATGAGGCATGTCATTCAGGAAACGTTTGGATGATTAGCAAATATCGCGACAGTTTGAACATCCCCCAAACAGGGGAGGCGATCCAAGCGGTTTAGATTTCTCGCAGGAAAAATCATCGACATGGCCCGGAGCATTCTTTACGCAAGAGCACCTGACTAATCTATGGCTTCACACGATCAAGCATCCCCTCTCGGTGGGAATTTTATCCATGGTCACGCTTTCCAGGAACCGTGCCTCCTCTCCCCAGCCCTCTCCTCCATTCCGAACGGAGGAGAGGGTGCCCGAAGGGCGGGAGAGGAGGTGCTCAGGTCCAAGATCCCAATGCGCGATTCTGAAATCGTGGAGGCTTCCCATGAACCGCCCTCTGCCGGGAGTTTAGCCCGGGTGGGAGATGGAAGATCACGACAGGCCAAAGCTGCCGTATCGGTTTACACAGTCATCATGGCATTGCTGTCAGCGGGTGCCGCAATGACGTTCGTCTCCTGTTCTGAACGCGACCAGAATTCAACGACGGTCGCAGTCGTGCCGGTTTCTGATTTGGCTGAAGTGAAGACCAAAGCGGAAGCTGGAGATTCCCAAGCAGAGAACAGGCTTGGTGAAATTTATGCCGAGGGCAAGCAGGTGCGCCAGGATTACCGCGAAGCGATCAAGTGGTACCAAAAAGCGGCCGACAAGGGACTGGCCAAGGCTGAGTACAATCTTGGTGTGTTGTATGAGATCGGCCAGGGCGTGACCCGGGACGAAGCCGAGGCGGCCAGGTGGTACGGCAAGGCGGCGGAGCAAGGCCACTCGGATTCACAATACAACCTGGCTGCGATGTATGGATTGGGTCGGGGGGTGAAGCGGGATCCGAAGGAAGCATTCAAATGGTACGAGCGCGCGGCGGAGCAGGGGGACGCGCTGGCGTGCTACAACCTGGCCGAGCGATATGAGCGCGCCAAGGATGTCGCGCAGGATCTTGTCGAGGCATACAAGTGGCACAGCCTCGCGGCGGAACGGGGATTGAAGGATGGAGCCGTGGCGAAGGAGAGTCTGGGAAGAAAGTTAAATTCCACGCAACGCGCTGAAGGTCGGAGACGCGCTGAAGAATTCACAGCCAAACATCCTGTCGCTAAGAAGCGTTGAGACTCACGTCCGAGTCACCTCGAAGCATTTCAGATGTCGATGTCAGCAGGGCCTCGTGGATTTTGCCCCTTCGCGGAAGCCGGGCTCAGTCGAAAGCCGCCAGCCGTTGTCAGTTTTCGGCGGTACAAAATAAGACTGGCGGGCTCTGCGACACACGGATTCACGACAGAGCCCGCCAGCTTTGATCTTTAGAAGACGCCGCAGACAGGCGGCGTCCGCTGTTTATGGTTTGATCAACCGGTAAAACGCCGTTTCACCGGAGATGGTTTCAGTGACGGAACTCTTGCCGTCAGATCCAGCCACATCCTGCCAGTTAGGGCTGGTGAGGCTGGTGGATTTCTGGAGTTTGAGTCCGGCAGCGCCGGACCACGCGAGCGTGAGCGAATTGCCGGAGGCACTCACCGAACTGATCTTCACATCCCCAGACGCGCCCGCCGCCTTGTTTGCGGTGATGCGGACATTGTCGATGGCCCAGAAGCCTTGGAAGCGGTCGGGATCGCCGCCGGTGGCGGAGAAGCGGAAGATGACGTTGTTCTTCTTCGCCGCTTCAGGCACTGCAATGTAGTGTTTCAT
>SXMN01000364.1 GCA_005777315.1 Verrucomicrobiales bacterium | reverse complement strand
TTGGTGATGGCGTTCAAAAACCTCAAGCCTTGCCCTTCCTGAAGTCGCTGAACCACCGAAATTCACCAGAAATCAGATGCTCGCCATGGCCATTCAACTCTCAACTGTTTTCTCCAATGACTTTGTCACAGCCGTGAGCCGCCACGAGGGCTAGTTTTTGTAATGCTTTCATGTTTTTACTGTTTTGAGTTGTTTGTTTGTTTTTGGTTATTGTTTAACGCTGACTTCACGTTCCTCACTGTGAAGTATGACGCAATCTAGCAAACGCGAAGCCACTCTCTAACCAATTGAACATCACCCCCCCCCACCCACTGCGCTCTCCAAGTTGTAAGAAGAGCCGACGTTTTTCAACGCTGAAACACCTCAACTTGCCAAAACTCAGTACTTCTTCGAGAACCGCTTATTGGATTCCTCAGCGTCCGCGTCGGTTGCGATTGCCTTGGTTGAAACGTCTGTCCTGCCGGAGCCTTTGGCGGTGCCCTGTTGTGATTCTCCCTCCGGTGATGCAGGCGACTCCTTTGGAGCGGAACGCTTGTCCTGCTGCTCCACTGCTTGGACAAAAAGCATGCGGAGGTTCATCAAGCTCTGCTGAAGCAGTTGATCCTCTTCGCGCTTCAAGTTTCCTCGAGTCTTGACGGCCAGCATTTCCAGTTGATCGATGAACAGCCGCGCTGTTTCCAGATCCTGCATCACTTTGCCCGTCTCGGGGTGGGCGATATGGCCCAGGAGTAAGAGTGCTGTGTTCGTTTGCTGTACTACAAGATCGGCAAACAGCGCCGACATCATCTCGTCCCGGCTTATTTCCCCAAGGCTCCCGCATTGGCCCGCCCTGTCAGCCATTCTTCGCACCTTGATTGCTGCGTTTGATCTCTGCGTCCATGAATGAAATCAGGAACATCAGGCGATGTTCCAGCTCCGTCGTTTCCAGAATGGTCTGTCGCTCGATCGGACGCGACAGAAGCGTACAAGAAACCATGTCCGCCAATTTGTCCGGATCAGCCAGTTTGACCAGTTGCTGAACAACCTGGCGCACTGAAGCCAGATTGAGCCCGGCGCTCTTACCAAGCTTCTTTTCCAGCCTGGCCATGAAGTTTTCAGGCACGCCGGCGTCTTGCTCGAGACGACGGGCAATGAGAGTCAGGAGCTGTTCTGTCAGCAGCCCTATCTGTGAAGTGTCTGTTCTGCGTGTTTCAACAGGATGGATGCGCTGAACGCGATACGGCTTGTACTGGACGGCAGGCCCCAGTTCGACCCTCGCAAGTCCCTGGAGAATGACATGAGATGAGCCGTCCTTCGCCTTCACTGAAGCGCGAATCAGCCCCAAACCAGCCATCCGGAACGGCGCCTCGACCTTGCTCGATGGCTTTCTCATGGCTACTGAGAACATGCGATTCGTCTCGAGGGCATCATCGAGCATTTTCCGGTAACGCGGCTCAAAAATGTAGAGCGGCATCATTGCGTCCGGAAACAGGATCGCATTGGGCAGCGTCATCAGCGGAACTTCGGTCGGCCATCGCATGAATCTGAATCTATGAGGGGCAGTCTGATATTCAAGTGGAACGTACAGCTTGCGAAACTATAACAGTCCCCTCATTGTTTAATTGAAATGAAAGCGAAAACAGCAGCCATTCTTCTCGCCGTCACTTGCATCGCCCTGCTTGGCCTGCTCTGGCACCGTAGCTCGAAGGCCAAGGAACGCGCCCAGCTCGATCTGGCGTCCATCAGCGAACTATCCAACCAGGTCAAGCAAGCAACTACAAAGCTGGACGAGTCTCGCACCGTCAACCTTTCCCTCGAACAGGAACTCTCCAGCCGGGCCGAGGCGCTCAAGGCAGTTTCCAACAATCTCACCGCCACTTCGGCTTCCCTCGCCGCCACGTCCGCCAGCCTTGCCAAAACGCAGAACGAGGCCAAGGCCGCGCTGGATGCGGCGGAGTCCGCCATGAAGGCTCGCGATGACAAGATTTCCAAACTCGAAGGCGAACGAGACGATCTCACCAAGCGGATGACCGACCTCAACGGCTCGATCGGCAAGCTGGAGACCCAGATCGCCGATACCGAACGCAAGCTCAAGACTTCCGAAGGTGACCGCGAGTTTCTGATTCAGCAGCTCAAGAAACTCCAGGCGGAAAAGGCCGAGCTGGAGAAGAAATTCCATGATCTGGCCATGCTTCGAGAACAGGTCCGCAAACTTCGAGACGAGCTTTCCATCGCCAAACGGCTCGAATGGATCCGTCGCGGACTCTATGGCGAAACACTCAAGGGTGCCGAACGACTCCAGCGCGGCACCGCCGCCATGGCAGCGCCAGCAGGCACAAACAAAACAGCCCCGGCCAATCTTAACGTGGAGCTCAACCGGGATCGCGTCGTCAAGGTCGGCACCAACGCTCCTCCCGCTCCCGCCAGCGCTCCAGCGCCGAAGGCCAATCCTTGATGCGCGACGGTCTGTTGAAGGACTCTTTCGGACGGGTGATGCGCGACCTGCGAATCAGCCTGACGGACCGGTGCAATTTCCGCTGTCTCTACTGCCTGCCCGAAACCGAGGCAGCCTCGAACTTTTACCGGGGCAGGTTCGATCCCGTGCGAAACCCGAAGCCCGCCAGGTTGCGGATGCCGGACTGGAAGCCGCGCTCGGAGATCCTGACCTTCGAGGAGATTGAATTCCTCGTTCGCATCTTCGCCAGAATGGGCATCACCAAGATCCGGCTCACCGGCGGGGAACCGTTGCTCCGGAGCGCCGTTCCAGATGTGGTCGAACGAATCGCCAGAATACCCGGCATCGAAGATCTCGCCATGACGAGCAACGGATTTCTCTTCGCCCGCCAGGCGCGCGCCCTCAAGACCGCCGGACTGAAGCGCATCAGTTTCAGCCTCGACTCGCTTGATCCGGATAATTTCAAGAAGATGACCGGGCGCGACGGTCTGTCGGAGGTTCTGCGCAGCATCGAGCTGGCGCAGGAGATCGGGATGACACCGGTGAAAGTGAACGCCGTGATCATTCGCGGCCTCAATGAGCACGAGATCGAATCGCTGGCTGAACTCGCGCAACTACGTGACCTCAGCTTCCGATTCATCGAATTCATGCCCTTGGATTCCAGCCGTTCCTGGCAAAAGGATCTCGTGGTGCCGGGTCGTGAAATTCTTCAGCGGCTCCAGGCCCGCTTTGACCTTCATCCTGTCCCATCCGCCAATCCCTCGGAAACAGCGCGGCGCTGGCGCTTTGCCGATGGCCGTGGCGAGATCGGGATTATCGCGCCGGTAAGCGAACCATTTTGCGGCCATTGCAATCGAGTCCGACTCACCGCCGATGGGAGGCTGCGCACCTGTCTGTTCAGCATTCACGAGCACGATCTGAAGGGGGCCATTCGAACGGGAGCATCGGAAGCGGACTTGGATGAGCGCATTCGCGACATCGTGTTTCACAAAGAAGACCGGCATCACATCGGTGAGCCGAGCTTCATCCAGCCCGAGCGCACCATGAGTTGCATCGGAGGATAGCGGGCGCCTCACCGCTCCTGACCACGGACCCTAAATCACCACATTCCGCCTGGCTGCCACTTCGAGCCGGTAGCGTGATCCGATCCGCAACAGCCGCACTTTCGATCCAAACGTTTCGCTGAAGAGTTTTGATTTCATCAATTCCCGCTTCCGTCCTGAAGCGAGAACTTTCCCGTCCTTCAGCATCAGCACATGCGAAAACGCCGGAACAATCTCCTCAACGTGATGGGTAACCAGCACAAGCGTTGGCGCCGATCGTCTGTTTCCCAGTCGTTGCAGGAATTGAAGGAAGTGTTCCCGCGCCGCTGGATCGAGACCGGCACACGGTTCGTCGAGGATCAGCAGTCTTGGATTCGCCATCAAGGCGCGTCCGATCAAGACACGTTGCTTTTCCCCTTGCGAAAGAAACTGCCACTCTCGATTGGCCAGGTATTCGCATTCGATCTGCTTGAGGATTCGCAGCGCCCGCGCCCGGTCGGATCGCGTCACGCGGCCCCAATAATCGATCATGGCGTACTTGCCGCCAATGACGCTTTCGACAGCCGGCTCCGTGTCCGCCATCATCTGGCGCAGTGATGAACTCACCAGACCGATCTGCTTCCTGAGTTCCCTCCAGTCGGATTCTCCATACCGCTGACCCAGCAGATCAATCCGGCCTTCCGTCGGCATCATGTAACCCGTCAGCGCACTCAACAATGTTGTCTTCCCGGAGCCATTGGCTCCGATCATCACCCAATGCTCACCCTTTTCGACCCGCCAGTGAACATCATCAAGGATCACCGTGCCATCACGCTCGATGCGCAGGCCCGTGATCTCCAGGACAGGTCGCCGGTTTGGTTTCATCGGATCAATGTGAAGCTACGAATGAGCCCAACCACGGTCCACGAGGATCTCCTGCCCGGTAATCGCCCGGCTCGAGTCACTGGCCAAGAACAACGCTACTTCCGCGATCTCTTCGGGCTGGATCAGATCTGGAACGCACTGGGACTTCCGTATGAGTCGCTTCACGGCGGGCGTCACAAACTGTTCCAACTGCCGCTCGGTCATCACCCAGCCCGGCGACACCGAGTTCACCCGGATTCCACGCGGCCCCACCTCCCTGGCCAGTGATCTGGTGAAACCTTGTATGCCGGCCTTGGTCGCCACGTAGGCGGACATGTTCGCCGGGGCGGTATGCACCGTGACAGACGAGAAATTAATGATCGCCGAACCATTGCCCATGTGAGGAACAGCCGTCCGGCTCGTGAGGAAATAAGCCTTCAAATTCCGGGCGAACAGCCGATCCCAATCCTCGCTCGAAGTCTTGTTCAATTCGATGCGAGGGTCCGCCGCCGCGTTGTTGATGAGGCAGTCGATCCGGCCATGGATTCGAACCACTCCCTGGATCCACCGCTCAATCTGGTTCTCCTTGAGCAAATCCACTCTCGTGAAGGCCGCCAGCCCGGCGCAATCGCTCTGAATCTGCCGCCCTCGATTCTCATCCACGTCGCAGAAGTGGACCTTCACCTTTTCAGCGGCAAAGCGTTTTACCATCGCCGCGCCGATGCCCGCGGCGCCTCCGGTTACCAGCGTTATTTTGCCGTTCAATTCTGGGTAATTTGCCATGATGGAATGCCTCTCTTTTTAGGCGTTTGCTCTCAACTCAGTTGTTTTGGCCACACGATTCCGACAACAAGGATCGATTGCTTTTCGCACTCTTAAACATTCATTCCAGCCATCCGACGCATGGGCAACTCAAGACTTCCTCTTGAGCGGATTTGCTGCTCCAATGACCCCATGAACATTGATTTGGGCATCTGGTCGAAACTAACTCGCGTCGTTTTCTTCCTGCTCGCCGTCGCCGGAATCCTTGGAGTGCTTGTCTGGTACCAGCCTCTGATCCAGAGCAACGAAAACCTGAGAAAGAAGAACCAGCAACTCGAATCCCTGGTCCGCAAGGACGACCTTGAGAACCGGCGCCTCGAAGGACTCATCAAGCAACTCCAACAAAATCCCAAAGCTGTTGAGCGGGTTGCGCGCGAGAAGCTCAATCTGGCTAAACCTGGCGAAACGATAATCCGATTTGAAGAGTCGCCATCCGCTGCTTCTTCGGGTTCTGCCTTTAAGTTTTCCGCTCCCGGCAAGCCCTCACCGGGCACGCCTTCCCACTGAGCCGATTCAGGTTCCGGACAGTGTCGTCAGCTTGACCTTCCTCTTCACCGTCCCTCCCGCCAGCGAATTTGGATTACGATTACGAGCAAGATTAGGACACCGACACCACTGGATTCCGGGGCTCACACCGTCATGATTTCCTTCTCCTTGTGAGCCACGTGCTGGTCGATCTTGGCGATGTAATTGTCCGTCAGCTTCTGCAAATCCTTCTCCGCCTGTTTCTCCTCGTCCTCGGTCACGCCGCTGTCATGGGCATGTTTTTTTAGGAGATCCATCGCGTCGCGCCGCACATGCCGGACGGCGACACGTCCGTCCTCCGCCTTTTTCTTGATGATCTTGACGAATTCCATGCGGCGTTCCTGGCTCAATTCCGGAAAGAAAATTCGGATGATTTTGCCTTGAATCGAGGGTGTAAGGCCGAGATTGGCCTTTTGAATCGCCTTCTCAATCGCCGTCACCTGGCTTACGTCCCAGGGCTGGATGGCCAGCGTGCGCGGCTCCGGCGTGGTGATACCCGCCATTTCGCGAATGCGCATGTGCGAGCCGTAGCTTTCCACGAGGATGTTTTCCACCAACCCCGCGGATGCCTTGCCAGTGCGAACCCCGGCAAATTCATTCACGACGACATGTTCCGTTTTCTCCATCTTCTCTTCCGCTTCGAGTAAAATATCATCAAGTGCCATGGCGGTATCGGTAGCATATAGAGGAAAGCGTGTATAGCCCTAAGGCCGTAACGATTCTGTTGGAGCGCGGAATTGATTCCGATCTCCTATTGCATAGTGCCGGCTCAGGCCATTGGGTTGCCACAAGCGGTAACTTTGCTCCTGCTCCGTGACCGCAGTCCAGGACGCTTCGCGCTCAGGGTTGCTTGGTCTCCGTTTTTCCCTGCCCGCCGTAGCCCGGCGCAGGCGGGTTCTTCGCCTCGGCGGCGGCGATTTCCTCCCAGGACGGCGCACGCCAGGCCTGCCACGGCGGGCCGGCGAGGATCACGTCCCCATCGGCGCTCCATCGGGCTGCGGGCAGCATTGAGCCGGTGCCGCTCAAGGTCAGCAGTTCCTGCCGCGTGCCGACATCCCAGAGTTTGACCGCCTCTCGCCCGCCAAACGCCGAAATCAACCGTCGTCCATCCGGGGAGAAAGCGATGCCATAGACCGCGTTTAGATGGCCGTGGAGGGCAGGTCCTATCAACTCGCCCTTGGCGGGATCGAAGAACCGCACCTCACCACCAACGGTGGACGAAGCCACCAGTCCGCCATCGGGCGAAACCGCCAGCGACCGGGAAAAATCTCTACCGGGAACACGCCGCGGCGCGCGGTCAGAGTGGGTCAGATCGTGGAATCCGATTTCATGGTCGTTGCCCTGATCGATTGCCACGACCAGCACCCGCCCACCGGCGGCGAAGGTTGCATCCGAGACGCGCTGGCCAATGGACGCCACGATCTGCCCGGATTCGACATTCCAGGCGCGCAGGGAATCCCGTCCCGCAGTCACGGCCGCCAGGTAGTTTCCCTCCTCACTGAAGCGAAAGGGAACCAGCCCCGAAACATCGCTCTTCAGTTCGATCCGACGGCCCGGTGCCGCGAGGCTCGCGAGGAAGACCGACGCTGAGGAAGTCCCTTCGGCCCACGCCAGGAGCTGGCGAGTGGTGTTGTAGGCCACCCCGGTCGGGCGCGCGCCAGAATCCACAGTGATGGCTCCGCGATGGATGAACTCAGCACCGCGCAATTCGCGGACGAGAATCTGGTTGGTCCCGTTCCAGTAGCAAAGAAGGTTGGTGCCAAAACAGCCCAGGACATTGCTGGAAGTTCCGATTTCCAACAGCGGCACCGGGAGCGAGTCGCGCTTGAGATCGACCAATTCGGGCGGCTTGCCCGGGGGCAGCAATAACAAGCGTGATTGCTCCAACAACAGGACCTCATTGCTCCGGAGGTCTTCCGGTAATCGGCGGGATCCATCCGTAGCGCTCGTTCCATCCTTTTTCCACAACATGAGGTTCCCGTCCTTGCCCGCGCTGGCGATGAGTTGTGCGGACTCCGAGATCGCGACGGAATGAACCTCGTCGGTGTGGCCGCGCAGCACCTGCGTTTCTTTCCATGTGCTTGTATCCCAGAAACGGATGGATTGATCGGTCGCCGCAGAGATCAAACGTCGTCCGTCCCTGGTAAACGCCAGATCGCAAACCCAGCCGGTGTGTCTTTCGAGTCTTTCGATGCGTCTGCCGGTCGTGGCATCCCAGACGCGGATGATGGCGGAATCTTCAAATCCCGATGCCGAAGCCAGCACGTGTCCATCGGGCGAGATGGCCACCGTGCTCAACCCCAAGTTCCGTTCGCGTTCAGTTTCCCAGAGTTCCTTGCCCGTGGTGAGGTCCAGGCACTGGATGCTGGAGCGGTAGTTCAAAGCGTCTGAACGTGCCAGATACAGATGGCGGTTGTCGGGCGATAGCCGGGCGGCTCCAAAATGAAAGTTGTCACTACAAGCGGTCGGGTAGGGGCCTTCGATCTGGGCCGATGCCACATTCACCACCCAGGCTGCGTCGCCAAATTTGGGGGTTGATCCGGCGTAGATAACCAACCTTGAACCATCTTGCGAAAACGCCAGGTGACGGACGTCCCAGGCGCCCTGGTCGGGTGCCCGCCACAGGATCGATTCGTGGCCGGAGTCGAGGTCATACAGTGCGACCACCTTGGGTTCGGAGGTTGCCGCCAGAAGATTTCGGACCGGAGAAAAGGCCACCCGTCCTGGGGTGGGAAAGTCGCGATCCGTCAAAGCCCGAATAAATCGCTGGCCCGGGACATCCCACAAGTCCACGCGTCCGTTACGCCAACCCACGGCCAGGTGGCGGCCATCCGCGGAAAAGCTGAGGGACATTCCGGTCGTTGGACGGTTGGTGAGCGTGCCGAGGGCGCTGCTACGGGTCAGTTGCCAGAGATAGCGCCATTCCCAGCCGCGCAAGTCTTCCTCGCCGGGCTGCGGCTGGGAGTAGCGCTCCAACAACCGGCGCGCCCGGCCGAGATTGTTCAGGTTGAGCGTCTGCTGGGCGAGACTCATGTCCGAGGCGTAGAGAAACCGACGCGATTGCTGCTCGCTCGCGGAGGCCTTGCGCGCCTGGGTTTCAGCGCGCTCATGCTCGGCCTCGGCTTTCTTCTGTTGCGTTTGCGCCAGGAGCTTTTGCTCCAGCTCGGCGGCCTGGGCGTTCTCAGCGGCCTCCTGCGCGCGCTTCGCCTGCACCGCCAGCCACGTGCTCACCGTAGTGCCGGCCACCAACAGTGCGGCGATTGCCGCCGCCACGGCTAGTGCGGCGCGATGGCGGCGCACATACTTCTTCAACAGGTACCCCTTGCTCGGCGGCACCGCCGCAACGGGTTCGTTCGTCAGGAATCGTTTGATGTCCAATGCGAATCCATTGGCCGTCTCGTAGCGACGCGTGCGGTCTTTCTCCAGCGCCTTCAACACGATCCAGTCGAGGTCGCCGCGCAGTTCGCTGCTCAACTGCTCCGGTTCCACCTTCCGATGCCGGGCCACCGTCGTCTTCTCCGAGCCTTCCAGCGTGTTCACCCGCGTCGAAGGCTTGGGCGGTTCCTCCTCCTTGATCCGCCGCCGGATCTCGTCATAGCCGCCGCTCATCAGCTCCTTGCCGTCGAGCGGCGTGCGGCCGACGAGCAATTCATAGAGCAGCACTCCGAGACTGTAGATGTCCGAGCGTGTGTCGATATCCAGCCCGCTCATCTCCGCCTGCTCGGGGCTCATGTATGCCGGCGTGCCGATGAATTGGCTGTATTGCGTGAAGATGGTCTTCTCGGTCAGCTCCTGCTGGGTGGCCTTGGCGATGCCGAAGTCGATCACCTTGGGCACCGGCACGCCGTCGTGCAGCGTGACCATGACGTTGGACGGCTTGATGTCGCGATGGATGATGCCCTTCTGGTGCGCGTGCTGGATCGCCTGACAGACGGGGATGAACAACTCGAGCCGTTCCTGGGTGGTCAGGTTGTTGTCATCACAGTACTTGGTGATCGGCACGCCTTTCACGAGTTCCATCACGAAGTACGGCCGGCCAGTGTCCGTGGCCCCGGCGTCGAGCACCTTGGCGATGTGCGGATGATCCATCATGGCCAGGGCCTGGCGTTCGGCTTCGAACCGGGCGACGACCTGGCCGGTGTCCATGCCCAGCTTGATGATCTTGAGGGCGACGCGGCGTTTGACCGGTTCCTTCTGCTCGGCCATGTACACCACGCCGAAACCGCCTTCGCCTAGTTTTTGGAGCAGTTTGTAGCGACCGATCTGCGCGCCCGGACCTTCGGTAATCTGGGTGTCGCCGAGCACCGTGGGCGCGCCGTCCACGGCGGGCTTCGACAGCAGGCTGTCGCTGGCGAAATGTTCCTTGAGCAACTCCTCCACCTTGCGGCGGAGCGTGACGTCCTTGCCGCACGCGCCTTGGAGATAGGCGGCCCGCGCATCGGCGCTCGTGATCTCGATGGCCTCGAAGAAAATCTCTCGTTCAGTCATAATTCTAGGGAGTTCAACCACGAATGGACACCAATGAACACGAATTCCTGAGTGAAGCCGTGTTCAACTTCCTCTGATTCGTGTCTGTTCGTGTTCATTCGTGGTTTTAAGAGCTTTTGCATCGCTCAAGCGGATCCCAATTGCTCCGTCATCCCTCTCAAGCGAGTTTCGAGTGGAAAACACGCCACAAAATTTGAAACTATTTTTCAAAAGATCAAGAAAGCGGGAACCGCTGATCCGCGCTGATCTGCGCTGATGAATCCATGCATTGACGATTCCCTCTCAGCCTTGCCGGGGCTATCTGGCCAGGAGTCGCGGCCAGGTACCAGGCTTGCCACCGACATACTGTTATTAGCGAAGATCAGCGTGGATTAGCGGTTTGAAATGAATCATTCCAGATCATGCTGGCCGCGCCGGGTCGGAGATTGATGCCCGGATTGTGCGTTTCAACCAGGCCCGGGCGAAGCCCCAATGCCGATCGACCGTCCGGGGAGCCAGGTCGAGGGCGTTGGCGATTTCCGGGACGGTCATGCCCGCGAAGTAACGCATCTGGATTACTTCCGCAGCCTGGGGATCTTGGAGCTTCAGGACCGCCAGTGCGTCATTGACGGCCAGCAATTCATCGGTCGGGACGGACACTGCGATGCGGGACTCATGCAGCTCTTCGCCCACCTGGTTGGCGCCATGTTTGAGCCGCTGTTTCCGCCGTGCGTTATCAATGAGTATCTGTTGCATCGCGCTCGCGGCGGCTTTGAAGAAATGCCGGCGGTTGGCGAAGCGCTCGTTGCCGTCTCCTGCAATCTTCAGCCAGGCTTCATGGACGAGCGCGGTGGGTTGAAGAGTTTGCCCGGGCTTTTCCTGCGCCATTTTCATAGCGGCCAGCTTGCGCAATTCCTCATAGACCAGTGGGAGCAGTTCCCGGGCGGCTTCAGGATCGCCCTGTTGGACACGGTCGAGGATGCGTGTGACGTCGCTCACGGCTCAAGTATGACGGAACCTCGGTTTGAGGAGAAGGTCGAAAAGTGTTGGCTGGAAGTTGCAGAGCTCATACCCCCAACCATGCGCTCCCGGAAACGATCCACAGCGGTCCCTGGTCTGGGTGCTGGCAGTGAACGCGGAGGAATGGTTGAAGGCACTGCATCGAGGGATGCTCTCTTGCGCTTTGTTTTTCCTGAGCGCTGTGCTTCGTGGAGTTCGACATCGGGCGATTGCTGTTTCGCCTCCAGCGCCGCCCGAATCGCATTCATGTCCGGCTCCGGCTCGGGCCGGTGGGAAGGTTCGAGGGCAATTTTCCGGCGGATTGAACGCGTCCAGAATTACTGAGGAGACCGTGGGATAGGCTACGAATGATGGCGAGCGCCACAGATGCAGATGCGAGGCGCGAACGCGGGAGGATGCCCGCAGCGGCCTCCGACCAAGTGAGCGACGAAGCAGGTGCGTCTGTGCCACCGTCAAGATTTGCAGCCTATCCCACGGTCTCCTCAGTAATCTCGACCACGGCGAGATCAGGTGGCGGCGGCATTCAACGGTCCTTCGATTGTTTGGCCAGCCACGTATCTAGTGGGTGAACCGCGTTGAGCTGGATCTTCTGCGTGCGTGGCTCGTCCAACGCAGCGCGAAACTCTCGAATTGCTGGGGCATAATCGACGCCGCTGCCGCGAAATTTTTCAGCCACGGAAAGGATCAAACGTGTGTTCCAATCAAACTGGCCGGCATGAAGGGTATGGGTGCGCTTCATCGAATCACGCGCTTCCTCGGCGAGGTTGAGGATCGCCTGCCTCACCGGTTTGGCCAGCGCCTTTGGTTCCGGCACATCGCACGCATCGAGATAGACCAGTCCCTTTTCAGCCGAACCGCTTTGGAGAACCTTTCGTAGTGCCGCCAGGAAGTCCGGATGAGTCTGGGTCTTCCTGATCGCGAGTTCGCGAATCGCGGGGGTTTCGAAGCGATTGGCGAACCCGAGCAGTTCAGCAAAATCATCGACACTCTTCAACGTCTCCACCCAGGCCATCACGTCTCGATCACGATTGTTTTCGAACTCAATGGCTTCTTTGACCCGGGCCTGCTGCACCTGCTGACTGTGGCTCAGCCATTGCAACAGCATGGCAACCGTCGCCAGAGCGCTGAGCATTGCAACAGCTGCAAACGGAACGCGATAGGCCATCGCGGGCACGGATGATCCCAGTTTCGGATTCAGCGCCAGCAGACAGAAGCCCATTGTCACGGGAGGAAACAACTGGACCGCCCAGCCGGTGAAGAACCGCGACGCCCACGGCATCTGCGAGGGATGCTCGAATTTTCCGAGCATGCTGAAGCCTGTCACAACGAACAGCGCCATGCCCGCCGCGAGCACGACTGGGAATTGCGCCACACGTGCCCGGAGCAGCCAGTCGAAACCACCCTTCGCCGTGACCGCGCACAACGCGACGGTGAGCAGCAACCACAGGGGCGACAGGGTGAAGATGGCACCCCAGAGCACGCCGCCGTCACCGTTCTTCCTCGGTGTGTCATGCAACATCAGTTGCAGAGGGATCAAATAGATCAACAGTGCGAGGCCGAGACAGATGTTGCCGAGGACGATCATGTGAGAGTTGCGTGGAGAACTACTCCGTCAACCAGCGCAACCAAATCTTTGACGGAATTCATATTCTCAGATCAATTCTGGCTTGTGCGAACATTGATGAAGTCGTTCGCCGTGCGGGTGTTTGATAACATGATTACCGGGAAGGCATCAAACCTACTTTGGTGGGTGGCCGAATGTCCCGGGCAGAGATCAAATTCCTGGCAGTGTCCTGACCTTACTCTTGCTCATAATCATACTCGTAATCACGAACCGGCATTCGATCAGGACAACGCCAACTTCCGCCTTTGTTTGTGAAGACCTGCGTCGCATAGTTCTGGCGTGAACCCATTCGACACTCTGCGAAGGCAGCTTCAGCAAGGAACTGGTGTGATGTGGACCGACGCCGCAAGGCTTTCACTTGGCGGTTTGATTGGATTCTCGATCTTCGCTGCCGCCATCCAGACGCTCATCGCCGCCCCTGTCACAACACTGGCTTTCTCCCCAGACGGTACTGCGCTCATTTCGAACAGTGATCGCCGCATCGACATCCGTTCGCCTAAAGATGCTGCCATTCAGCGTCAAGTCCCGTGTGGTTTACAGAAGATCACCTCGATCGCTTTTAGACAGGACGGGCGCGTGCTGGCAGTGGGCGGCGGCGAACCCGGGGTTCGCGGTGAAGTGCTGCTCTTGTCGTGGCCCGAGGGGAAGGTGCTGCATCGTCTCACCAATCACACGGACCTTGTCACCAGCGTCGCGTTCGATGCAGGAGGGAAGCGCCTCGGCATCGCGTCTTCCGATCACACCGCCCGCATCTGGCAATTCAAAGAAAACACCGAGCCAACATCCGCCTTCGTATTGACTGGTCACGCGGGACCGGTGCTCGCGATTGCCTTCAGCCCGTCGGGACAGAGCATTGTCACCGCCAGCGCTGACCGCTCGCTGAAAGTCTGGTCGCCTGCCGACGGTCATCTGCTGCGGTCTTTCAGCCATCATACAGAGGCGATTCATGCGATGGCATTTCGCCCCCGCTCCGCGGATGATGCCTCCCCCGTTACTTGCGCTTCTGCTGGTGACGATCGTTCGGTGCGAGTCTGGCAACCGGAAATTGGCCGCATGGTAAGAATCGTCCGGCGGCACGAAGGGCCTGTGTTCGCCCTGGCATGGTCGTCCGATGGCGGCGCGCTCTTTTCAGCCGGCAAGGAAGGCATCATCCGGCGCATCGATGCTGCCAGCGACACGATCCAGAACCAATGGCGCGCGCACGACGACTGGATTTATGCGCTGGCGATCAGTCCTGATGGAGCCATGCTCGCCTCGGGCGACTGGTCTGGCGGCGTGCGCCTGCACGATTTGCGCAACATGGATACGCACCCGCCAGTCACAGAGAAGCGGAAACCATGACGACTGAGGCTCCCCTGGATTGATCCGAGACCATGGCTCGGTTCAATCCACCTATGAACGCAAGTTAATGCTTGTGCTGGCTACCGGCACTCTCTCCGGAAGCCATTTTCACATCCGGATGCGCCTGCAAATATGCATCCACGTCCTTGGTCACAATCAGCCAGCCCCACATGGTTTGATGGTGGCCGGGGAAGGTGCAGACGTACTCATGATCGCCCTCCACGTTGGGTGCCGTGAGTTTCAGAGTTTCGTTCTGGCCCGCGTTCAACAACTTCGTGCCGGCCCAGATGTCCTCGGTCTTCGGAGTGTAAGCGCGTCCTTTGGAATCCAATTCCTCGGGCTTCATCAGCGCCGCGGCGGTTCCGACCTTGTCACGTGAACCGGGCCGGACAACCACAAGGTTGTGCGGCATGAAGTCCGCATTTTCGACGATGATCTCGAAGGGCTTGCCGGCCTCGACCACAATGCGGGGTGTGTCGTAGCGCATCTGCTCGCGCACGGTGCGGATGACGAACACGGAGACACGGAGGTCGCGCAGATCGCGTAGCAGTGCAGCCGCCTTGTCGGCGGGAAGGAATCCCGCGAGGTCGATGGCGAACTGAACCGTCTCGATGTAATCACGGGCGGTGCGTCCATCGACGGGAACAGACTTTGCCCATGCAACAAGGGCGGAGGCCGCTTCCGCAGCCCGATCCTTTGGCCATGTGGCTCTGGGAATCACACGCAATCCCTGGGATGCCACCGACACCTGCTCGCGCCTGCCGATCAATCCAGCGAGCGCGGTGAACACATCTGCCGGTTCCCGATTCATACTCACGCTTGCCCGGATCGCGGCGCGCCGAAGCGCCCCGATCGAGTCATCGGCAACTTCGATTCGGGCGCTTCTGTTTGGAGCGGGATTACCAGTCTTCGAGAAAACTTCGCGGCGGTTGCCGTCCAGAACAGTCAACGTGAAACCCTCGAGCCTCTTGCTCAGATCGCCTTCCGTTCGATTCCACACCACCACGGATTCGACAGGACGTTCGCTTCCCAGATCCACTTCCCACCAGGGATTGCGATCGTTCTCCCGCGTATGCGTTTGCGTGCCGCTGCTGAAGGAGCCGTCGGTCCGACCATCAATGGCGTGGGATGCCTCACCACTGTTTGCAGTGCTGGACTGAGTGGCTGTGCCGCCTTGTGCGATGTTCCGGCTGTCGCTGAAGACCTGCACTTCGGCGAGAGTCAATGTTCCGCGTCGCGGCAACTCGATGCGGACGTAGCGGCCTCCAGGCTTGGCGTTGGCCGCGTCACGCCATCGCGCGGGAAGTTCGCCGAGCAACGGCTTGGTCTTGTCGTACGCCTTCGCCCGGAAGTCCGGATCAAGCAGCAGCGGAATGCCGCCGACCAGTTCCGCGAGGGTCGCCGGTGATTTCCCAGCCTCGGCCCACACCGCGTCGAACGAATCGTCCGCCAGCGCCAGCGCCGCCCAGGCTGCATTGCGCGCCTCGGTGGACTTCGCTGACCTTGCCAGCGACGCAACGCGAGCGCGAGCGGGCTTGAGTTCCTCCGGCAATTGCCATGGCAGAAGCCTCGCAAGCCCGGAAACCACGCCTGGGTCGGCAGCTCCCTTTGCATCGAGTGCATCGAGCACTAGTGCGACCCGGCTGGCATTGCGAACCTTGGAAAGTTCCACAAGCGCGCCAGCCCGGTCGGAGTCCGGGACGTCGCTCCGCGCAACGATCGCATCGAGCACCGAAGCGATTCGCGGCAGCTTCAACAGTTCCGAGGTGGAGACACTGCGGATCAGATAATCGATCCCAGCCGGATTGTAGGCGGCAATGGACTGCCCATCGGCAATGGCTTTGCGCCACCACCTCTCAAGCTGGCGCATGGATTCCTTGAGCGTGTAGTCGATGTAGTAGTCGGTCGGACGCTTCAACACTTCGAGCGCCATCTCCGCGGCCTCAGCGGTGCGGAAGAAGCTCGCGGCGCGCACCGCTTCCAGACGCACCCGTGGATTCTCATCACTGGCGAGCGTCTTGAACCAGGCCAGCGCGTCGGGCACGCGGTCGCGCCAGTAGCAAAGGACTCGTCCGGCGGCGGCCCGGGCACGCGGCTCGGCTGATCGGAGCACACGTTTCAGCAAATCAACATCGACGACGTTGTGCCATTGATGAACCCAGAGAGCCTCCAGGAGGTTGTGCTCAAAGTTGGGATCATTCTTATCGAGCGATGCCGCCCATTTCTTTGTCGCAGCAGCAACTTCGGTCGAGTTGCGTTTCCCGAGTTCGATCTTCGCGAGTTCGCGCGTCTGATTCTCCGGTTCCTTCAACAGTTCCAGCAAGGCGGCCACCGGCTGGCCGTCGATCTTCGCCGGCGTCATCAGCGGACGTCCGTCGTAAGTGATGCGATAGATGCGCCCGTAGGAATGGCCGCGGTTCGGATCGCGAATGTGATGCTGCATGTGGCCAATGATCGATTGGTGCCAGTCGGCGAAATAAATCGCGCCATCCGGTCCGGTGCTGATCGCAATGGGACGGAAGTTTGGATCCGTCGAGCTGATCAGATTTTCCAGCGTCTCTCCTTTCAAGCCCGAGCCTTCTTCGCTGACTTTTGCGCGGTAGATGCCCTGGAAGCTGATGACATTGATGTTAAGAAAATTTCCCTGGAACTCCTCGGGGAAATGACGGCTGGTCAACAATCCGGTGGCCGGGCAAGGACGGGAAGGGTTCTTCCAGAACGTCTGCATGCCGGGATGCTTGGCAGGGTAATCGAGGAAGCCGCTGAACGCGGGACCGAAATAGTTGGCGTTTCCCGTGGCATCGGTGACGAAATCATTCCCCCAATAGTCGAAGACGCGCCCATGCGGGTTTGCGAATCCGTAGGGGATATAAGTCTCAAACCGCCCGGTGCGCGGTTCGAACCGGAAAATCGCGGCGTCGTCATTTCGCACAGGCCCTTGCGCGGTTTCAACCTGAGTGCGGTGAAATACGCCATCGCTGAGGTACATCGCGCCGCCCGGATCGTTGCATATCGCGTTTGCGGTGTGGTGCGAGTCGGCGGAATCCATTCCCATCAGCACCCTTTCCTTCCAGTCAGCCTTGCCGTCGCCATCCGTGTCGCGAACAAACCAGAAATCCGGCGCCTGCATGAGGAGCACACCATCCTTGTAAAACTGAAAACCAGTCGGGCAGTTCAAGTCGTCGAGGAAGTGCGTGACCTTGTCCGCCTTGCCGTCGCCATTGGTGTCCTCGAAGATCAACAGGCTGTCGCCCACCTTGCTCGTCGGAGTGCGCTCGGGATAATTGGGCCAGGCGGCGATCCACAGGCGTCCTTTGGTGTCCCACGCCATCTGCACCGGATTGATCAGCTCGGGGAATTGTTTCTCATCGGCGAACAGGTTCACTTTCATGCCCGAGTGAACGGTCATCTTCGCGATGGCTTCCTCGCCGCTGATATAGACCGGCGACTGGTCGGGATTCGGACCCGGCTTGTTTGATTTCACCTTGGTGACTTCAGGAAGGTTGGAATCGTCCACCGTCAAATCACCGCCACGCGCCACTGCCCAGACGCGTTTGTCGCGATTGGCCGTGAGCACGTCACGCTGTGACATCTCCTCCTGCATGACCTTGTAATTCGAGATATGCGGCTCGGGAGCTTTGCGATCAGAAATAAATCCTCCTTTGCCGGGCTGGTAGGCAAGCGCGGAACGGCCTCCATACACATTGTAACCGTCCACGGTGCGATAACGCTGATGCCACTGCCAGCTCTTGTCGTTTACAGCAGAGCGGAGCTTTTCGAAATTGCCCGCAGGCGCTGCTTCGGCGAAGAGACCGTTGAACATCACCGGGGCGAGCAGCTTGTCGCCTTCATCCGTGAGGAGAAATCCATTCAGCGTGAGTGACCGCCCCTGTTGCGCCGCTCCCAGGAACAGTTGCTGCGACGGTTTGAACAGATCCACGAACTGGACGCGATTAGCTTGCGCGACCCCAGCCACCGCTTCGGCATAGAGCGCGAGGCTGGCATTGTTTGCCACCGGATCGGGAAAATTCGGATCCTGATGCTTCTCGTTGGCAATCGGTGAAAAGAGCACCACTCGTGGCGCGCCTTTGCCGGAATAATTCTTGCCGGCAGTTTCTTTGAGGAACTTGTCGAGGTCGGCTTTGAACTTTTCGATTCCCTCGGGGCCGTTGAATGCTTCATTGAAACCGAAGAAGGCGAGGATCACATCGGCCTTGACCCGCGTCAGCCAGTCGTCGGGCGTGCCGAAGTTCTCCGAGCGATGACGTGTCGCCACCTCGTCACCGGCGGCGGCGAGGTTGCGAATGACCAGATTATGTTCTGGAAATCGCGCCTGAATGAACGTCTCCAAGTAGCCGGAGTGCTGCATCCGGTCGGCAAGCGCGTTGCCGATGATCGCGATGTGGTCACCCTGTTTGAGGTCGAGGCGTGAGGGCTGTTGACCATGGAGAACCGGCGCACAGGCGAGCGCCAGTGCAAAGAGAACGGAGCGAAAGTTCATGTGTGACGAAAGCGTTACGCGAAAACTTGAGTACTGTGTAGGAAAAAGGTGCGCACGATGGCGCGTCATGACTGGGGACGATGATGTCGCGCGGCCTGCCACGAATTCGGAATCACATCCGCGAGCAGTCGCTCCAGCGCTGGGAAATCAAGGTCGGGTTTACCACCCACTTCCGCCACGCCGAGCGGCTCCTTCGGATCGGGGCCGAGCTGGTCCACGTCCGCGGCGACACGAGTGTGGGCCAGCGATGAAGCATCGTCCGGAGAAAACTCCGCCGCCTTCGGCCACTCCAGCGCCTCCCAATCCACATGGGGGAAAAGGTCGCTCTCGTAATCGGATACCCGCCAGTCGTTGTCTTCACGCGCAAGGGTAATGCGCCGACGAAACGCCGCGCGCCCCTCCACCTCCACCGTCACCACGTTGCCGCCCGTCGCGGCCGTACCCGCAGCGCACACCAGTTCCCACTCAGCATGGTCTCGGTATTGAATCGTGTTCACCGGAATGCCCAGAACGAGGACTGAACTTCCTTCACCCTTCGGGTGAGCTGGAATCGGAGAAAGTTATTCTTGTCAGGGGCATCAAGATAATTACTGTCCGCCGCAAGAAACCCCATAGAAGTTATGAAGACAAATCGCTCCTGCGCCGCCGTTGTGCCCTCAATGAAGGGCTTCACCTTGATCGAACTGCTCGTCGTGATCGCGATCATTGCGATCCTGGCGGGAATGCTTTTGCCGGCTTTGAGCCGGGCCAAGCTGAAGGCGACCAACGCCGCCTGCCTGAACAACCAAAAGCAACTCCTCCTCGGGTTCGTGCTCTATGCCGACGACAATAACGACAAGATGATCTATACCGACGCCGGCCCCGGGCAGATCGGCAATCCAGCCGGCGGTTTCTGGCCTGGCCCTTACAATGACAAGGGTCAATACCAGGATCTGGCCGCCAACATGTCGCTCGATACAGCACAGCGTTATGTTGAAAACGGCCTGAAGAAGGGGGCGCTCTGGCCCTACGCCAGCAGCCCAGGTTCCTACCATTGTCCTGGCGATCTGCGGACGAAGAAGCTGAAGCCCGCCAGAGGATACGCCTACGACAGCTACTCGAAAGCCAACGGCATGAATGGCGGCGGCTGGCAAGGGTCATCGCTCACTTCGGGGCCTCAGCAATTCTATGACAAGCTCGGAAGTGTCCTGAGCCCGTCGGAAGCCATGGTCTTCATCGAGGAGGCCGATCCGCGCGGTAATAATAAAGGAACCTGGGTCATTGATGTGAAGCCTTCTCCAGGCTGGGTGGATCCCTTTGCCATTTTCCACGGAAATGTCAGCACTCTTTCGTTCGCGGATGCGCATGCCGAGAGTCATACATGGCGGGACGCGGGCGTGATCAAGGCGGCCAGGGATTCGTCCATGGGCAAGGAAAGCTTTTACTGGGCCGGCGGCAACGCCAAGAACATCGACTTTCAGTGGGTCTATCAACGTTACAAGCACCAGAAGTGGGCGCCATTGTGAAGGCGCTGGCTGGTTTGATTTGAAACCGTGGCGGCGGATTGATCGGGCTGAGGGCTAATTGGGTGCCAGGCCCGGGAGAGAGCGCAAAACAGACCGCAGGAGCAATGAGGCGATTGCCGCGCACGCCAGAAAGAGCAGCGCCCACAACCACCAGTGCGCTGGAAGCTGGAAAGGGTGTGCGTCTGGACCAACTTCCTTCCTGCGATACAGCCGGTGTCCCGCAAAGAGCATCGCAGTAGCGGCGACCAGAAGTAGCGGGCACGCGAAAACGCCGTTCAATTGAGTCCACAGCAGCTCCTCGTAGCGAATTCCGGCGCAGAGGAGGATCAGTGCCGCCAGTCCACCCCACAACCACGAAGTCAATACCAGCATTCGTGAGCGGGTGAGCGCCGCGCAGACAAATGAACCCGCGAAGACAGCGCAGGGAAAGGCCAGCACCAGACCGTATAACATTCCCGGATTGGCGATATGTTTTGTCTGAACCAGTCCGGTATCGAGGTAGAGCCGGGCCAGCGCCTGGGGCAGATCAAGACCGAGCACGATCAAATTCATGGCGGTGAGCAGGAGCAAGGAGCCGCCGCCAACGGCGAGCCGAGCCAGATAACGCTCGGATCGCGTGGCGGGCAGGGAGAAGGAAAACTCTTCGCAGCCCTCGATGACATCACCTCCGCCATAAGCCGGCCCGGCCAGCATCGCGTAAATCAAACCAAGCACGAGAATCCAGTCAGGATGCGCAAAAAGAGGGAGCATCCATACCGCCACCAGCCAGGAAGTCAGAACCAGCAGCAGCAGGCGGCTATGAGCGAACCATTCACACCAGAGCAGTCCCAACCACACTCGTGAACGTTGCGCTCGACGCCCCGGCATGTTGAAGCGCTCCTTTGAAACTGTCTCGGGAAGGCCCGGGTGCTCGAAGTCTTCGGGTAACGGTGCGGTGGGCACAGGTTCTGATTCAGGGTTGTGGTTCGTCACTCAACAGTTTCCATGTGTCCTGAGTCTGGTTCTGGCTCATGCGCGCGGCGAAACCCGGTGGCTCGAGCGGGGGCGCAAGACTCGGTGGAGCAATACCAGCGGCGTCAGATGCTTTGTTGACCGCTGTTTCCCAAAAGATCTTCCGGCGGACCACCGCGCCATCGCGCTGTCCTCGAAGTACGACACCTTGAAAATCGAGCAGTGACGGACCGTCCGGATTGGGCCGTCCCAGGCCGTGCCATTGACAGGTGGCCATGCCGGCGCTTCCGCCAGCGCTCTGAAGTCGGTTCCATGCCTCGTTGCTCCATCCCAGCGGATGCAAATAAGAAAAAGGCAGGGGCTCGGCCATCTCCGTAGCAGCATCGACCGGTGTGCTCTCCATGATCATGCTGAACGACAGGTCTTCCATGACCGCATCCGTGGCGAGCGCAGGCCCGCTTCCGTTGACCCAGCCACCCCAGTTTCCGGTTTTGTCTTCGGGACAAAGTATCACGGCAGGTGCGGGGAGATAACGCTGTTGCACCAATGGATCGAATGCAGGCGGGCGCTTTTCGTGATCATCGAGATACATGTTTAACGCGAGGCTGATTTGATGCAGGTTGGAAATGCAACGCACCTGCCTGCCTTTCTTTTTCGCCGTGCCAATGGCTGATAGCAACAGTGTAGCAAGTACGGCGATGACCGCGATCACGGTCAACAATTCAACCATCGTGAAACCATCTCGACGGCGCTTTCCAGCCAGGGCTTGTTTTGATACCGAATGGATCAATAGAGAAAAAAAGGCCGCAAGGCCGTCAGTGATCCTGGCGGCCTGCGACACTCCACTGCGATCGGGAACGACAGGTTCCCGTTTCCGAAGCAGCGAGTTCTCACGCTTGCTGCTTCGGTTCGCCTCCTGGATGGGCGAAAACAGGATCAAGGGGCGCGTTCTTCTCCTTTTATGTCCAGTTTCGCCACCCCGTACGGCCCGAGCGGCAGCCACAAACCGCTGGTGATCGAGCCGTCCCCATAATCGAGATTGTATCCCAGGCAACTGGACAAGTCCTGGAACCCGATCGGCCGCGGCGTCGCGGCATCCGTGACGTTGAAGAACTGAAGATTGGCTTTGCCTCCGTATGCCTGAGCCACCAGCAGATCTCCGAACTTGCTGAAGTTGGATGGAGGTGTCGTGAGCACGATTCGACTGCGATTTGCGAATTTGCCCGTGTCCGCAAGGGACCAGCTTTCCAGAACATGCGGCACCTTGTCATCACCCGGCCTCCCAAGCAGAACCACACCGTCCTTGACCGTGACCGGATGCGGCCAGGTCGTGGGCAGCTTGAGCGAATCAATCAGGCTGGCGGATACGCCATCGTAAGCGCTGGCATCCAGCCATTCCGTCCAATCCGTGGTGAGCTTCACCGGATCCCAATGCGGCGCGCTTGTGAAGAGGATGGCTCCTCCGTGTGAAATGCCCTGCAACTGGCCGGGTATGTTGACGGGCTTGCGCAGAACCGGGGTTGTCGGGTCCGCGAAATCAACCACGTCCAGGAAGTAGCGCGTGAGCCACGTGCCGACGGGCGCAATGACAACATCTCCTGTGTTTGGATCTTTCACGAGTGTCTGCGGCGGCGCGGCCACGCCTTCGGGCAGGACGTTGGGAACCCATTCCGATGCTTGATGGCCGAGATAAACCAAGCCGTCCACCGTGAACGGTTTGCTGAAGTTCCAGTAGCCGCTTCCTTTCGCAACCTCGGTCACTCCGAGAAATTTCATGGATGCGCCGCTGGCGTCATACGAGATCAGTTGTCCACCGCCGCCACCCCACCATGGACCCGGGCGAAAGGCCACGTCAGCCGCGATTCCCCCCTTGGCAAACATGGGCCCCCAGTAACCGCCGCCTCCGCCACTCCACACGAGGAGGCCGGGCTTAGGCCACAGTGCCTCGAACTGGCCCCAATAAGAATCGCTCTCGGGCTTCGCCTCCGTCTGGTCGAGTATTTTGAGCGCCGGCAACTGAGTGAGATCAACGGTAGTCAACAGCAGCAAGGGAGAATTTGTCCTCGCAGGAACCCACTCTTCGCCCTTTTCCGACTTGGTGAGTTCCCAGATGATTTCCATCGAGCGGCCTTGCAGGACATGGAGGCGTCCATCCCGCGTTGTGGCACCCAGTAATGCGAGGTCGGCCGGCAACTTGAGCTTGCTCAGGACTTCGACCGGTTCGGCAGCCCGTGTGACGCGAAGAATGATCTCACTGGCGTTGCGCCACTCCTGCGAGAGCGTAACGACATGGGCACCCTGCACGAAAAGCCGGTCCGCCGACCACGATAGTTCGGTGGAAGACTTCACAACAGGCTTGTCTCGATCGGCTGCATCCACCGTCAGAAGTTCGGTGCCGGATAGGGAAAGGATGCGCTCCCGATGAAGCGTGGCGCGGCGGGGTTGGAAGTCATGCTCGATGAACCCGCGCGCAGTCAGCGAGTCACGGCTCAAATCGATCAGTTGCACACGCGAAGCCCAGCCTGCGGCGGTGTTGCCTGAATAGGGCAGCATTATCAAGCCAGCGTCTGGCAGGACGGTGAAGGCCTTCTCATCATTGTTTGCTTCACTCCACGAATAATCCTGGCCGAGGCGGACTTTGCTGAGAAGCCCCGGCTTGGCTGGATCAGCCACATCGAAGAGCTGAACTGCCACACGGTTGGTTTCCACGCCGACTGCCACCAGGCGATCTCCCATCGGGTGGATGTAAGTGGACCAGCCCGGAATCTCCAGCTCGCCATGAATGACGGGCTTCGTTGGATCTGACAAATCCACCACCCAGAGCGGATCAATGCGCAGGAAGGTCACCACATAGACGCGGTTGCCATCGAAGCGCGTCGCGAAGAGTCGTTCACCGTGCCCGACTTCCAATTCTCCGAGCCGCGCGGGAGCGGAGGGATCGGTGAGCGAGTATGTTTGAATCTTCGTCACCCAACGGCCATTCGGTCGGTCAGGAGTCTGGAAATTGTCAGTGAACGCTTCGGAGATGACGGTGAACACTTCTCCGCTTTGCTGCATCTTGAACTTGTCCGGCACGCGGCCCGCCGGCTTGATGGAAGAAACGGCATTCATCGTGCCGTCCGGGTTGCTGATGTCGATGACACGCACAATCGAGCGCCAGTAGTTGTTGATGTCGCTATTGGCGATGAAGAAGAATTTGTCTGTCGCGGTCACGACGGCACCGTAACCGGAAGTCCAGACTTCCGATTTGCGCACCGGCAGGGCTGGATTGGCGAGGTCGAACGAGGTGACAACGGTGCCCCACTCCCATTGTTCAGGTGCGACCTTCTGGTCGGGTGGCACAGCAACGGGCTCGATGCGCCGGTAGTATTGAGAAGCCACGTAAAGCGCGGTGCCCACCAGACGGCTTTCCACGATGTCACCACGCACGGGCAGATTCGCCGCCTGCCGGGGCTGTCCCTGTGAAACATTCACCAGCAGTACCTGGCTTTCAGCCTCATTGCCCCACCAATTGCAGGAATCGCGGGCCAGGAGAACGACATGATCGCCCGGCAGCACGTACATTTGCTCACCGGAAGCCGGCATTGGCAGCGTGCCTTTCAACACCGGCGCATCCTGAATCGTCAAGTCCACCACTTGCAGGCCGCGGTACTGATTAAAGAAGTAGAGCGTATCGCCGGAGACCTGCCAGATGTCCGATTCGACCACTTCGCGACCGCCTGCATCGGCATTGGCGGCCGGCGGCATGGCAGTGTTCTTGGCACCGGCGCTGTCAACAGGAGCCCCAGGGGCCAGCGCCTCAGCTCCACTGCCGGACGGCTGGCCAGCAAAGGACTTGGTTCCAGCATAAAATGAAGCTGGAAGCGGCTCCGTGCTTTCACCTCGAACGCGGAGCAGGCTGACGTTCTCAGATTGGTCGATGGTGAACGCGATCTCTCCGGCGGTGCCGTCGATTCGCGCCACCGCGCAAGGTGTCCATGCGCCGCGCCCGAGCTGGCTTCGGCATTCAAGCGTCAGTTTCTTCAGGCCAGCCGGCACGCGAACTGTTACCAGCACCTTGTTTTTTTGGACCTGGATGCCGGTTATGACCGCTTCATCGGCGGATGCGGTTTGCGTCCCGCTCAATGCATTCGGCACGTCGGCCGCGATGGCGCGTGGGGCTGGCCACGCGGCAGTGACGGCTAATGCCACTAACAAACCCATGATTCGGAATCTCATAATTGTATTCAAGTTGATCTTCTGTTGTGAGAACTCTGCAACGCAGTGAAAATATTTTAAGACGACCGCCGATCGCTTTCTGGCGTGAGGAAATCGAATTTGGAGTCGGTGCTGTTCGGCCTGGAAATCATGGTTTCATTCCTCTTTCGTGCAGGGTCAATTGAGAGCGCAGTCCACGTCTGGAATCGCGGAACCAAGTGCCTGCCTGGGTTCGTCGTGCCCGTTGTCCTCGCGGTCGAAGAGTTCGACAAAGATTTCCTCGAGACGCATCGGAAAGACATCCACCCGCGCACCTGGCATCTGGAGCAGCGGCTTGAGTTGCTCCTCGTTTGCCAGCCGCACGATCGCTCTGACCACCGGTCCGGCAACCTCCGTCCGCAATGCTCCCGGCACCGAGAAGCTGGTCGGTGGACCGGACCGGTCAAAAACCACCTGCACCCGTTTTGTCGAGTGAAGCAGGTCTTCGAGCCTGGCCGTCGCGGTCAAGCGGCCGCGATCCATGAATCCGACATGCTCGGCCACCCGCTCGAGATCGCTGATCAGATGTGTGCTGAATACGAGAGTGCAGCCGCCATCCGAAGCCACCGCCTCGATCAATGCTCCCAGCAAACCGCGGCGCGCAACCGGATCCAAACCCGCCGCCGGTTCATCGAGCAGCAACACCCTGGGCCGGGCCGCCAACGCGAGAACACATGCTGTCTGGCGCTGCTCACCGGCGGACAGGCGGCTCACCGGCCTGTGCTGAGGTATCCCCCAGCGCCGGGCCAGCTCAAGAGCATGGCTGTGATCCCACGAATCGTAAAAGTGGGAAACATAACGCTCCAGCTCGGTAAACCGCATCCAGCCAGGCAACTGCTGGTTTTGTGAGACGTAGGCCACCTGTTGACGAAGGGAACGAGGCGCACTCCACAATTCGGAACCCAACACACGGGCGCGGCCAGAGTCCGGACGCAGCAACCCGGCCAGCAAACGCAGCGCGGTCGTCTTGCCGGCGCCGTTCCGCCCGATCAATCCGAAGACCGCGCCCGGTTCGATGCTCAGGTCGAGTCCAGCCACCGCCACGACGCCATCGCGGAATGTCTTGGTCAGATCCTTGGCTTCAATCGCGGGCTTCATCACATCATCTCCGGCTTGCCGTGGAAGCTCTGGCCGGCGCTTCAACGGAGCTTCCGTCTTGAATCTTCAGCAGTTCCTCCTCCACGACCTGGACAACCAGCTCCGCGCTGGCGCCCATTTGAGCCGCTTCGATCGCCAGTTGACGCGCGTGACGACGCAACGCCTTGTCGCACGCCGAACGTGTCGCGCCCTGACGTGATCTTGCTTCCGCCGATATGAACGCACCCCTGCCGTGGCGGAGTTCGACCACTCCTTCGTGAACGAGTTCGTTGTAAGCCTTCACGACTGTGGTGGGGTTGATCGTGAGCGTCTCGGCGAGTTCCCGGATTGAGGGGAGTTGATCGCCAGAAGCCAGCGTTCCGGAAGCCACGTAATACTTCACCTGATCCACCATCTGACGATAGACAGGGATCCCCGAGTGCGGATCGATTTGAAAATGAACCTGGCGTCTCATGACCTATGATGTGAGTGACTGTATGATAACAGTCATACAGAGTCAAGCGTTACCTTGGAATCACGCGCAGTGTCCTGATCGCTTATTCTAGTTCGCTCTCAAGATGAGACTAACTCGACGCGCTGTGGCATGCCTGGATTTCCACTCACCCGTCCTGCGGACACCCGCTCCCCATCCGATGGGACGGGGTGAGGGGCATTCGTCTCAACTTGAACGTGCATTGGAATTAGCCCATTGACCTGCCTGAAAAACACCGGTCAAGCATCTGCTGGCAGACAACATCGTTCCAGGCGGCTGGCACCGGACTTTCAATCGGAGTCGCTGCGCCCCAGCATTGAGACGATGACGCTTGAGGAACGAAGCTTGTCGCCTCCTTCGGTCATGTGTTCAATTCCTTTCATGCAAGCCGTTCAACTCGTCGCGCACGGAAGACCTGGACAATTCCGCGTTGTCGGAGTTCCGGATCCTGCTCCCCGACCTGACGAGGTGGTGGTGCGAGTTCGCGCCTGCGGATTGAACCGGCTGGATCTGTGGCTTGAGGAAGGCGCACTGCCCATTCCACTCGAACTTCCTCGCACGCCCGGATCGGAGATCGCCGGGGAGGTGGAGACGTGTGGGGATGGAGTGACGGACTGGCGTCCTGGCGACCGCGTGGCAATCCAATCGAACCTGTTTTGTGGGCGCTGCGAATTCTGCGTGTCAGGAGATGAATCTCTGTGCATCGAAGGTGTCCTCCTGGGCGTTCAAAGGGACGGAGGCTTTGCCGAACGCGTGGTTGTCCCTGCGAGTTCGCTGGTGAAACTGCCGGATCAGGTAAGTTATGTGGCATCGGCGGCTCTCACCCTTGCAGGCAGCACCGCGATGCACATGCTGACGAACCGGACTGCAATTCATGCCGGACAATGGGTGCTTGTGATCGGAAGTGCCAGTGGCGTGGGATCATCTGCAATCCAGATCGCTCGTCAGAGTGGTGCGCAGGTCATCGCGACGGGATCATCCGAGGCCAAGCGTTCTCTCGCGCTTCAACTCGGCGCTCACCATGCGATTGATTCCACCAATCCTCAATGGACTCTCGATGTCCGGCGGATCACGGGTAAAAGAGGTGTCGATCTGGTGGTGGAGCACGTGGGCGGACAAGTGATCGAGCAAGCCTTCGCTTGCCTGGCTCGCGGAGGAACCATCGTGACCTGCGGCGCGACAGCAGGCAGGGAAGTGACCCTGAATCTCTGGCCGTTCTTCGTGAAGCAACAACGGCTTGTGGGAAGCTACGGTCGAAGCCGCGCCGATGTGATCCAAACATTGGAATGGGCGCGGTCTGACCGGCTCCGCCCCGTGATCGATGAAGTTGTGCCGTTGCTCGAAACACCCCGCGCTTTCGCCAAACTCCGTCAACGTTCCGTGTTGGGAAAGATCGTGATCCAGCCGTGATGCTCATTGAACAGCGATGAAAGGCTCCGGTTCCATCACGGCCCAGCATTACGCGACAGGCGGGATAATGACGCTGACTTGGCGCGATGGTGTGATCACTGAAATCAAGCCGTCGTCTTCGACACTTTCGGAAGATCTGTGGTTCGCTCCCGGCCTCGTCGATCTCCAGATCAACGGATTTGGCGGAGTGGACTTCCAACACGATGGACTCACTGAAAGCGAACTGCTGCAGGCAAGCCGCGCATTGCGCAGCGCCGGTTGCGCGCGCTTCCTGCTCACGCTCGTGACGGATCGTTGGGAGAGTCTTTTAGCACGAGTGGCTCATCTGCGGACGTTGCGGTCGGAGTCGGATGAACTCTCCTCAGCCATCGCCGGATGGCACATTGAAGGACCGTTTCTTTCCTCCGAGCCCGGTTACTGCGGAGCTCACGATCCTACGTTGATGTGCAATCCGACGCCCGATTTGATCCGCCAGCTTCGGGTGTTGACCGGTTGCGATCCGGTCCTGGTGACGCTCGCTCCTGAACGCCCAGGCGCTTTCGAAGCGATTGTTGAAGCGGTGAAGCTCGGGATGCGGGTGAGTCTTGGCCACACCAATGCGAGCGTCGATTGCCTGAGCCGGGCGATTGCAGCCGGTGCAACAGGCTTCACACATCTGGGCAACGCCTGCCCGCAGGCGCTGGATCGCCACGACAATATCCTGTGGCGAGTGCTGGATGCCGACGGCTTGATGGTGAGCCTTATTGCTGACGGCATACATGTTTCACCTTCGCTCTTTCGATTGCTTCACCGTGCGATTCCAGTCGAATCCATCTATTACACCACCGATGCGATGTCGGCGGCGGGAACCGGGCCGGGGCGCTACCAGCTTGGCAAACTCGAACTCGAAGTCGGCGGCGACGGGGTTGTTCGGCAGCTGGGCAGGACTAACTTCGCAGGGTCCGCGCTGACACCGTTCGATGGCATTTTTCGAGCCGCAAAAATGTTGAACAGGTCATGGCAAAAAGTATGGGATGGATTTTCCTCCCGACCGGCCAAATGGATGAAGATCTCGCATCAAATCGAAGTTGGAGCGGAAGCGACATTCTGCCTCGTGCGTCCGCACTGCGGAAGTTCGAGCGGCGATGTCACCGTCATTTGGCGAGGGGAGGCCCTGGCTCCAGCAGGTGCCTCGGAAAAGCACTAGAGCCGCGAAGGAACGCAAAAAACGCAATGACACTGGATGAAGTGAGTATGGCATGCAGCGTCTCCCTTCGCCCAGCGGGGAACATGTGTTCACGTTGATCCGTGGTTCATGTTCCTCTTTTTTGCTCTCTGCGTTCTCTAGCGGCTACTCCAAGTCCTTTTTCCAGGTTCAAGCCTTCTCCACCTCGGACGGAGCGACCGGCAATTGCACCGTGAACGTCGAGCCTTTGCCGAACTCACTCGTGACCGTCAACTCACCGCCCATCATTTGTGCAAACTTCCGTGAGAGCGCCAGGCCCAGCCCGGTGCCGCCGTAGTTCTTCGAGGTGCTCGCGTCTGCCTGCGTGAACGCCTGGAAAAGCTTACCGAGTTGCTCCGGCGTCATTCCGATGCCGGTGTCGGAGATGCTGAAGTTGAGTGCTGGGCGTTGAGTGTCGAGTGTTGGACGCTCGCCCTCACCTCGGCCCTCTCCCCCGGGGAGAGGGGGCATATTTGCCCGCGTCTCGAGCAAATGGACGCCCTCGGATGTTTGTGGGACGGCGAGCGTTTCTCCCTCTCCTGGGGGAGTGGGCCGGGGTGTGGGCGGACCATCCACACACTTCCTCACTTCCAGTTTGATGGTGCCACGCTCCGTGAACTTCGCCGCGTTCGAGATCAGGTTGAACAACACCTGCCGCACTTTTGTTTGATCCGCCTTCATCGAGCCGATGTCCGCCGGACACTCGACCAGCAGCTTGTTCTCCTTCTTCGCGACGAGCGGTTGCACGGTGGCTTCGACTTCCCGCAGGAGCTTCGCGACATCAAACTCCTCGATAAACAAAGTCATTTTGCCGGCCTCGATCTTGGAGAGG
>SXMN01000363.1 GCA_005777315.1 Verrucomicrobiales bacterium | reverse complement strand
TGAAACTGGAGTGAGCGTCTCGGACGATGAACTGGCTCGCGTCCATATCACGCCAGCGAAGTTCCACGGGGAATGGAACTATGTCATCGAACCCCGTTAACTAACATTTGCTCAAGTTATTATTTCGCCCGCCCTTACTGGAGTCCATGGGAAAGCGCGGTGAACTCATTGAGGCTTCACCGGCGCTGAATGACGCCTTCCAATGCTTCGACCGCGTGCGTCGGTTTCTGGATTCGCAAGGTCTGACTCCTCCAGCAACCACGGCTTGCGCTGTGGTCTCCTAAGCAGCACAATCGGCCTCCGCATGAAGAAGATCCTTTTTGTCGAGGATGACATGATGATCATCCGGATTTACCGGACGAAGTTTCAATCGGAGGGTTTTGAGGTGGATGTGGCGACGGACGGCCAGTCAGCGCTGGATTTCCTCAAGAAGTCCGCGCCCGACCTTGTCTTGTTGGATCTCCAGTTGCCGAAGGTCAACGGTGTCGAGGTGCTCAAGCACATCCGAGCGCGGCCTGAGACCCGGAGTGTTCCAGTGATCGTTTTCTCGAATGCGTTCATGGGAAAACTCATCGAGGATGCCTGGAAGGCGGGTGCAACCAAGTGCCTGACCAAGGCGAACTGCACTCCGAAGCAACTCATCGATATCGTTCGTGGCACTCTGGATAATCGCGGTCCTGTTGCGGATGCGCCGAAGCCATCCGAAGCCCGGTCAAATGCCGAAGGATTGCCTTCGGCCATCATCCCTGCGAACAAAGCCCTTGCTGATCTTGCCCGCGAAGCCAGCTCCTGGTCCGCTTCGGTTCTCCCCGGCGGCAGCAGTTCGGTGGATACGGGGAAATCACGACTGACCGAAGCTTCCGAATTAGCATCCGCGACCGCTGGCACCTCCACCCTGAGCGCTGATTCCCCGAGGCCTGGCGAATCCGCGGCAGACGCCCAGTCGCAAGGCCTGATCCGGAGAATCTTTCTGGACACCTGTCCTCATACCCTATCGACGCTTCGCACGCAGTTGATGAATCTGACCCGCGCCGGGGACGAAAGTTCGAAGCATCTTCAGAGTGCGGAGGTCTTCCGCACTCTGCATTCGATTACAGGCAATGCCGGGCTGGCTGGCTTCCGCAGAATCGGGCAGGTTTCAGCGTCACTGGAGGCATTGCTGCAAGAGCTTCAAGACAGCCCGAAGTATATCAACGCTTCCTCCCTCCGCACGCTTGCCGCCGGGGTGGACGCGATGGGCAGTCTTTTCCAGAACGTTTCGGAGGCTGCGGCCGAATCTCCACAGGCGCTGGCATTGGTGGTGGACGATGATATCATCTGTTGCCGCGCCGTTTGTTCAGCGCTGGACAAGGTCAGTGTCCGTTCCATTCGTGTGGACGATTCCGAGTTTGGGCTTCGACTGGCCGAGACCAATCGGTTCGACCTGATCTTTCTGGATGTAGAGATGCCGAACCTGGATGGCTATCAACTGGCCACGAAACTGCGCGCGTCTCCGATAAACCAGAACACTCCCATCATCTTTGTCACGACCTTGAGTGACTTCGAAAGCCGGGCACGTTCGCAATTGAGCGGCGGGAATGATTTGATCGCGAAACCGTTCTTGTTGATCGAACTGGCGGTCAAGGCGTTGACCTTTCTGGTGAAGCCGCCGATGAAGCCAGCAGTCAGGGCGGCGTAGTCCTTCCTGAATCATCCGCCGGATCAAGAAGTGATCGTGGAATGGCGGCTGAGAAGGTGTCTGGTTCCGAGACATTCCCGTCTATTAGTTGGGCGTTGCCACGTATCGCGCGTAGCTCAGTCGATTCTCATGGGAGACGGATGACTTCCCACGGCGAATGCTGAAGGCTCAAATTCCCGCCGCAACTGCGCTTCGCGAACCATTTGTGGGAGAATCCGCAAAACCTTGCCGCGAGATCTTTTGCCGTGCGATTCCGCAGTGGAACTCAATCTGCTAGGAGGCGCAAGGGCGGTGGAATTTGTCGGTTCCAGGACTACACCATTGCCAGGTCAGAACTGTTTATGAACGAGGTCAATCGAGTGTCGCGTTCCAACGTGGAACACCATGCCGAGGAGCGGTTTCAGCTGCTCAGCGCGGCGTTGCCCATTGGTGTGTTCTATTGTGATGCATTTGGACATTGTCTCTTCGTGAACCGTCGCTGGCAGGAGATCACAGGCTCCAGGGTGGAGGATTGTCTTGGCGAGAACTGGCAAAAGGCGATCGCACCCGAAGATCGTCAGCGGGTTCTCGATCAATGGCTCGCGGAGCGCAGTCGTGACTGTTCCCTCGAATTTGCGGTGATCAATCCAAGCGGACGCCGCCTCCATGTGCATTTTCACACCTCGCCGATGAATGATCGACGTGGAGTGTGCATTGGATACTCAGGAACTTTGGAAGACATCACGGCACGCCGCGAATCCGAGCTGGTGCTGAAGCGGGCCCGTGATGAAGCTGTCAGGTCGGAGCAGGGCAAATCCGCCTTTCTGGCGACGATGAGCCAAGAGATTCGCACTCCGATGAACGGCGTCATTGGGATGAGCGAGTTGCTTCTCGACACCAACCTGACTCCTGAGCAGCGCGAATGCGCGGAAACGATTCACAGCAGTGGTGACGCTTTGATCACTCTGTTGAACGACATTCTGGATTTGTCAAAGATCGAAGCCGGCAAGCTGAGGTTTGAAGCGGTCGAGTTCAGTCTGCGGGAGCTGATTGAGAGCGTCATGGACCTGCTCGCAGGACGTGCCAGGGAAAAGAGGCTTGAACTCGGTTGCGATCTCGTTCCGGAGCCGTCCTGGAACGTCATTGGCGATCCGAATCGTCTCAGACAGGTGCTGACCAATCTGATCGGGAACGCCATCAAGTTTACGGATTCCGGCGAAGTTTTCGTGAGCGTTCTCGCTGACCAGGAAACGGACTGTGAGGTGCGGTTGCGATTTGAAGTCCGCGACACCGGCCCCGGTATTTCGGAACAATCGAGGCGGAACATTTTTCAGCCGTTTGTTCAAGGCGACGAGTCTGTGAACCGACGTTTTGGTGGCACCGGTCTTGGTCTCGCCATCTGCAAACAACTGGTCGGGATGATGAATGGTGAGATCGGAGTGGAGAGCGCGCCTGGACGCGGTTCGACATTCTGGTTTGCGGTGACTCTTCGTAAAGGAGTTGTCGCACATGAACCGCCCCGACCTGACCCCAGGCTGGCAGGAGTTCATCTGTTGTTGGTGGAGGACAATTCAAGCGTCTCCGAATCGATTGGGCGACACCTGGGTTCTTGGGGGCTGGCCTGGGACAGAACGGCAGACGGGCTGAGTGTTCTACCACTTCTGAGAGACGCCAGCAGAAATGGGAATCCGTTCCACATCCTGGTCCTCGATGCTGATATTTCGGGTTTGGATGCCACCCAGATCGCGGCCACGGTGAAGGCGGATGCATCTCTCAAATCCACCCGCGTGCTGCTGATGAGGATGTCACAACAGCAGTCTGATCCCTTGTCCCTCCGAAATCAGGGTGTGGATGAATGCCTCTCAAAACCATTGCGTAGAGCCAGGCTCCAGTCCGCGCTCCTCTCGCTGGTTGCGGGCGACTTGGTGCCATCGCTTCCACATGCGGCGCCAACTGCTGCTCAGATTCGCGAGGGCGATGTTGGATTGCGGAAGGCTCGAATCCTCGTGGCGGACGATAGCGCTGTGAATTGCAAGGTGACTCTGGCGCAGCTCCGGAAAATGGGTTACTCGGCCGAGATGGTGTCCAATGGCCGGGAGGCGCTGGCAGCGATGGAGCGTGAATCCTACGATATTATTCTGATGGACGGACGCATGCCGGAGATGGATGGCTACGAGACGACGCGCCGGATCAGGGCCGCCGAACAGAGCCATGCATTCCAACGGCAACACCCTGTTTATATCATCGCGATGACGGCGAGTGCGATGGAGGGGGATCGGCAGGAATGCATTTCTGCCGGGATGAACGACTACGTGAGCAAACCGGTGCAATGGTCGTTGCTGGAAGCGGCTCTGGCAAAATGGCCCGGGGCGGAAGTCGCCGACCAGAACGAATCATCAGCGAAGTCTGTCAGCGCGATGCCAACAACTGTGCATGTGGCTCACGATCTGCAAAGTGAAGGCCAGGCGCCGGTTGACCTGGATCGGCTCTTCGAACTGGCTTCGGGCGATCGAGGTGAGCTGTTGGAATTGATTTCATTTTTCATGGAGGAGGGCGGGACGATCCTTGCCACTCTGGCGGCGGCAGTACGATGCCAGTCCGCCCCGGAGATCCGCGAGCTGGCTCACAAACTGGCAGGATCAAGCTCCACTTTTGGAATGACGGCCTTGGTGGTGCCGCTGCGTCGCATGGAGGAGTCTGCCGTGCGTGGCGACTTGAGTTCATCCACGGAACTGTTGGAACAGGTTGAAGCGGCGATGGCAGATGTCCAAACGTTTCTCGGTAAGCGGCTAAACAATGGCGATTCCACGAAATTGCCCCTTGAGGCGGTAAACGGACGGGCCTGAGAATCATTTATGAAGCGCATTCTGTTTGTTGAAGATGATCTGATGATCATCCGGATCTATCGGGGAAAATTCCAATCGGAAAGCTTTGAAGTGGACGTGGCGATGGACGGCCCCAGCGCCATCGAAGCGGTTAAGAAGAATGTTCCAGACCTCGTGGTGCTGGATTTGGAGTTGCCCAAGCTCAATGGCGTGGAAGTGCTGAAGAATTTCCTATCGCGACCGGACATGAAAGCCACGCCGATCATTGTCTTCTCGAACGCGTTCATGGGACAATTGGTTGAGGACGCGTGGAAAGCGGGAGCAACGAAGTGTTTGACGAAAGCTCACTGCACTCCCAAGCAGCTTCTCGAGATCATCCATGGCATGCTGGCATCAAAGGGACTCCGGCTGGCTGGCGGCTCGACAGTCGAATTGAACTATTCCGAACGCATCCCCGCTCCGGAGGCTTTGAAACATCTGGCGCAGGAAGCAAGTTCATGGGCTTCCACCGTCCTCTCCACCTCATCGTCTGGAGGTGAAACAAATCGCTTGCGCGGTTTGGAAGCGGATGTCGAGGCGCCGAGCCAGCCTGCCGCGGCTCCCTCACCGGCAGATCCGTTTGTCAACGCGGCGCTCGCATTAGGTGGAGGCAATCAGACCACTCTGATCCGGCGCGTTTTCATCGATTCCTTCCCTCACACTCTCGGAGCACTTCGGGCGCAATTGATGAGCGCGACATGTTCCGGAGACGAAGCACTGCGGCATCGGGGATTGTCTGACTTGTATCGGACGATCCACTCAATCACCGGCAACGCTGGTCTGGCGGGTCTTAAACGAATCGCGCAGCTTGCAAGTGGTCTGGAGGCCATGGTTCAGGAGCTCCACGACAACCCCCGTTTCGTCAACGCTTCCTCCCTCCGAACGCTGGCGAGCGCCGTGGATGGTCTGGCCTCGGTCCTGCAGACGGCGGACGATCCCATGAACGACACCTGCCCGCCCGTCATGGCGCTGGTGGTCGATGACGATCTGGTGTGCTGCCGGGCGGTTTGCGCGGCTCTGGATCGCGCCGGCATCAAATCGGTGATGATCGAGAAACCTGAGACTGCCTTGAGCCTCGGGGAGAGAAATCGCTTCGACCTGATATTCCTGGATATCGAGATGCCGGGTCTGAATGGATTTGAACTGGCGTCCAAGCTGCGCGCGACGACATTTAACGCGGCCACTCCGATCATTTTCGTCAGCAGTTTGAGCGATTTCGAAACCCGGACGCGCTCGTTGCTCAATGGTGGCAGTGATATAATCGGAAAGCCCTATCTCATGAGTGAACTCGCCGTCAAAGCCCTCACCTGGGTTCGCGGGGGTGGTGGGAAGGCTTCCGCCTCCAAGCCGCAAATGCGCGCGGCGGCCTGATTCCCCGCAGAGTCTGCTCGGATTCGCTGAAGTCAGCGCAGGAGTCAGGATCTCTGATTACAGGTCACCCGGCTTCGTAATGCTCTGGCGTTGCACCCAGCAAGGCTTGGTGTCTGGAAAAAAGCCTTGCTGAGTGTTGTTTCGTACACCTAGATGAGAGCACGGTAATGGCGGAGCTGTTGGGCTCCCCGCCCTGATGGCCGGTTTGAACGCACCATGCCGATTGAGAGAATCATAGTCCTCGACGATGACGAGATTGTCCGCCGTGCATTGGAGCAGCAATTGAAGCGCCGGCAATATGAGGTTGTCACGGCCAGTTCGATCACGGACGGCCAGAATCTTCTCTCACGCGATGCGTATGACCTGATGTTCCTGGATGTGCGTCTGCCCGATGGCGAGGGCACCGATCTCCTGCGCGAACTTCAGAAGCGTCCCCAAAAACCGCTGGTGGTGATGGTGACTGGATTCGGTTCCGTGGAGTCAGCCGTGGAGTGCATCCGAGCGGGTGCTTTTGATTACCTCATCAAGCCGTTCACCGCCGACCAGCTCGACGTCACGCTCAAAAAGGCCGAGGAATACAGCCAGTTGGTAAAACTCAACGAGTATCTTCAACAGGAAGAGGACGAGGATGGCTACGAACTGCTGGGTCAAAGCAAGCCGATGGAGGATCTCCGCCTGTTGATCCGCAAGATCGCCCGCACACAGGCCACGGTTCTGATCAGTGGCGAGAGCGGTACAGGCAAGGAGCTGGTCGCTCGGGCTCTTTACCGGCAGAGCCCCCGCGCCAATGCGCCGTTCATCAAGCTCAACTGCGCCGCCATTCCGGAGAACTTGATTGAGAGCGAATTTTTCGGCCACGAAAAGGGAGCGTTCACCGGGGCGCTCAACAAGCGTGAGGGACGTTTTGAACTCGCGCATACAGGCACCATTCTGCTCGACGAGATCAGCGAGATTTCCCCACAAGTCCAGGCCAAGCTGCTGCGTGTGCTTCAGGAGCGTGAATTCGAGCGGGTGGGCGGCAACCGGACGATCAAGGTGGACGTGCGCGTGCTGGCGACCACCAACCGGAATCTTGCCGAGAGCGTGGAACGGCGGGAGTTCCGGCAGGATCTCTTCTTTCGCCTGAATGTCGTCCCGGTCCAAATCCCGCCGCTGAGGGATCGGCGGGGAGATGTGCCGTTCCTCGCCACGCAGTTTGCCCAGCGTTTCGCACGCAAACACGGTGTTCGGGTTCGTGGCCTTTCGATGGAATGCCTTGAGGCCCTCGATCGGCACAGCTGGCCTGGCAATGTTCGCGAGCTTCAAAACGTGATTGAACGTGCGGTAATTCTTTGCGGGGAGGCAGGCACTCTCGAACCGGAACATCTGGGCCTGCCCGTCAGTCCTGCCGATCCGGTAACGATTTCGTCGCCATCCGTCCCGCCGGAGGTTCCAGTGGAGTCCCAGGATGGCGACATCGGGTTCGTGACCATGGAGGAACTGGAAAAGCGACACATCATGGCTGCGCTCGAACGGATGAAAGGCAATCGAACTCATGCCGCGAGGATTCTTGGCATCAGCATCCGGACATTGCGCAACAAACTTCACGAGTACATCGGAGAAGAGAAAGAAGCGGAGAGCGACGAGGAGGAATCGGGCAACGTTCCGGCATGACGCACCTGCTTCGTACGCCCGGTCATCCCCAACTGCCCAGGCGCATTCAGGCTCCACCCACGATGTCACCCTGAGCGGAGCGCGGTGTTCGCGGTGTTTTGAAGTTTGTCGGTGGAGCGCGACTGTGCTGAAAGCCAGTCGCAGCAGTATCGGTGGCTCGCCCTCACGCCAAACCTGCTGCGGCTGGTGCTGCGAACACAACCGCGCTCCTGGCCGACAGCCAAGTTCACCGTCAACCTGTGAATGCACCAGTCGGCCCTCGATCGTGAAATCCTGTCTTCCATTCCATCCACCGGCATGTTAAATCCGGCTCATGCAACGATTCATTCCGACGGGAACCATTGTCTTTTTCGTCTTCTGCCTCTCCCTTTTCAACGCTTCTGGAGCTGACGGCACGGGCCATCAGGCCGGGATCGGGAAGAGCTTCAAAGGACCCATCGGGCTCCAGCTTTACAGCCTCCGATCCCAATTCAGCAACAGCGTTCCCGGCACACTCGACACGGTGCAGCAATTCGGATTCAAGAACGTTGAACTGGCCGGCACCTACGGGATGCCGATTGGCAAGTTCAAGAGCGAGCTCGCTTCACGGAAACTAAAGGCTGTCAGTGCCCACTTTTCGTATGACCGGTTCAAGAAGGAACCTGAAGCCGTTGCCCGCGATGCGAAGGAACTGGGCGTGCAGTACGCCGGCTGTGCATGGATTCCACATGATGGGGCATTTGACGAGAAGGAATGTCGGGATGCCATCGCCGTGTTTAACAGCGCGGGTGAAATTCTCGCGAAGCAGGGGATTCGATTCTTCTACCACACTCACGGCTACGAGTTTCAACCACACGGCAACGGAACGCTCTTCGATCTGCTCATGGCCGAGACCAAACCGGATTATGTTCGCTACGAAATCGATGTGTTCTGGATCGTCCATCCCGGACAGGATCCGGTCAAAGTGATGGAAAAATATGGAAAGCGGTTCGAACTCATGCACGTGAAAGACATGAGGAAGGGACTCAAGGGCGACCTGACGGGCAAGTCCGACGTGGACAACGACGTCACCCTGGGAATCGGACAGATGAACTGGCCGGCAATCTTGAAGGCCGGCAAAACCATCGGGATAAAATGGTACTTCATCGAGGACGAATCGCATTTCTCGGAGAGGCAGATTCCACAAAGTCTGAAGTTCCTGGAAGCCGTGCAGTTTTAAGCTGTTCGATCAGGCGGGCATTCGTCGGTGGCGCACGGCGATCAACACCCTCGGAGGTGATAGTGAATTTGAGTTGCCGCGAAAGCGTGAACCCACGGTTGACTTTCGGGGAGGTTGGCTCTTAATTCGGCCACACACCCAAACCCATTCCGAGAGGAATTCTTCCATCGAACCTCAAACCACCATGCAGATGAAAGCCCATACCAACCCGGTTCTTTCATTACGCCAGCGGAGCCCGCGGGCGTTTACGCTCATCGAACTTCTGGTCGTCATCGCCATCATCGCCATCCTTGCCGGCATGCTCCTGCCGGCGCTTTCCAAGGCGAAGGAAAAGGCGGTTCGGGCCACATGCCAGAACAATGTCAAGCAGATCGCCTTGGGGATGCACATGTACGTGCTGGATTTTAACGACTACCTGCCTGAGCCCAACTGGAACTCGCCCTGGGTCAGGAAAGGCTGGCTTTACGATGCCGCATTGCAGTCGCCTCCCGATATTTCAAAGCCAGCTTACGGGACGAACCAGGTACGCGCCTACGAAACTGGATTGCTTTACACTTATATCAACAGCATCGGGATTTATCGGTGCCCTCTCGATCGGACCAACAAGGCGGGCTGGCGCGGGCGCGCGCAGAAGATGTCGAGCTACTTGATGAATGGCGCTGTCTGCGGGTTTGGCGGTGTCTCTCCCAGCTCTTACAAAGCGTCATCGTTCCCGCCGGACTCCATCATTTTCTGGCAGGCGTTGGAAACGAATCCCGGTGACTTCAATGATGGATCCAGCAGCCCCGCCGAAGGCATCACCAAACTGCATTCGATTGGCACCACCGTTGGAGTTGTGGACGGACACGTCGAGTACTTGAAGACGCTGAAGTTTTATTCCGAAGGAAATATCCGTGGGAAGAACCGCCTCTGGTGCAACCCCGCCACAAAAGACGGGAGGTAGCACTGTCACGGACCTAGCGACCACGGAAACATGAAAGAAATCTTCATCCATATCTCTTCGCTGATGGCCATCGTGGTGGCCTTGAGCGCGTGCCGCAAACAGGATCCCGTAGTCGAACTGGAAAAAGCCGCCGTCGCGATGGAGAAGATGGAAACGGCTCCTGCCGCACCTGACGCCGGGCCTCGCCCTGATCCTGCCAGCCCGCCTCCGGCCAAACAGGTGCAGCAGGCGATCGCAGATTACAAGGCCGGGAACATGGAAGATGCCGTGACGCGTTTGCAGTTGCTGCGCTCGATGCCGGTCATGTCGCCCCAACAGAGAATGGCCTTGCAGGACAGCGTGGCCGCCGTGATGACGGAGATTTACGTTCTGGCCGAAAAGGGAGATCCGCGAGCCATCGCCGCCGTTGCTCAATACCAGAGGATGCAAAACACCCGGTGACAAGTCTGGATCGCGATCACGGTTAATGCCCGTGCTGATGATCCTGAATGTATTCCTGTTTCAACCCAAGCTTCTCTGGCGCGTGGAGGACAAGCATCTTCATGCGGATGTCAGAAGGCACCTGACGTGCAGTCAGCTTCGAGATCACGATCATCAGGCCAATTGCCAGCGGCACACACCAGATGGCGGGCTGTTCGCACAGGATGCGCAAAAGCGGATGGCCGGCCCAGAAATCATTCAATGGTTTGAACACCCCAAACACCTTGCCCATCGGACCCGGATCCAGGGACAGCGTGCTCAGGTTGGTGAGCGTCACTGCCAGCAATGACATTATGCCGCCGGACAACATGCCGGTGGCCGCGCCCTTCATCGTCAGCTTGCGCCACCAGACGGCCATGAATAGAAGCGGGAAATAACTCGCCGCCGCGATGGCGAATGCCTGGCCAACCATGAAGTTGATCTCCAGAGCCTCGACGAAGGAACCGAGCCCAATCGCCACGCCGCCCAACAGCACCGCTCCAAACTTGAACATGCGCGTGCGTTCATCCGCCGTCGCAGTCGGCTTGAGCATCCGGCCGTACACGTCATGCGCGAGAGCGCCGGTCATCGAAACGAGCAGGCCGGAGAACGTGGACATGAACGCGGCAAACGCGCCAGCGCACGTGATGCCGCTGAGGATTGATCCGAGCACGCCGTATTTCTCGCGGAGAATGGTCGGCAGCTTCAACACGACTTGATCGGTGCCCTTGATGCCGGAGAGCCCGGTGTAAAGTTCGGGCATGAGGTTGCGTCCGAGGACGCCGAATACGGGCGGGAAGACGTAGAAGATGCCGATGAGAATCATCACCCACATGGTGGTGCGCTTGGCTGCGACGCCGTCTGGGTTTGTGTAAAAACGGACGAGGATGTGCGGTAATCCCGCCGTGCCACAGACGAGCGCGATGATGAGGGAGTAGGTGTAGAGCAGCGAGTAGGGTTTCGATTCTTCCGGTGAAAGTTTCGCGGCCTTGGCGGCTTTGGTCGTGAGCGGGCCGAAAGGGGAAAGCCAGGTGGAGTCGGCGGGGGCTTTTGCAGGAAGGGGAGAACGTTCAACGCTCAACTTTGAACTTCCAAGGTCCAAAGCAGCATTCGGCGCGTTCGTTGGACGTCGGATGTTGGACGCTGGATGTTGGACGTTTCCGCCATTCGCCCCGATCTGTTTCCCATAATCCCCATACACCGCCATGAGCACGAAGATGGGCACGGAGATGGCGAACATCTTGGCCCAGTATTGAAAAGCCTGCACCAGCGTGATGCCTTTCATGCCGCCCAGCGCGACATTGAGCGTGATGACCGCGCCCACCAGCACCACTCCCGCCCAATACGGCAGCCCCGGAAAAATGTAAGCCAGCGTCGTCCCGGCACCCTTCATCTGCGGCATCGTGTAGAAGAAGCCGATGAACAGAACGAAGCACACGGCGATCTTGCGGAACAGCGGCGAGTCGAACCGGCCCTCGGCAAAGTCAGGAATGGTGTAGGCTCCGAACCTTCGCAATGGCCCCGCGATGAACAGCAGCAGAAACAAATACCCGCAGGCGTAACAGACTGGATACCACAACGCATCGTAGCCGCTCGACATCACCATGCCCGCCACGCCCATGAAAGACGCGGCGCTAAGGTATTCGCCGGAGATGGCCGACGCGTTCCAGCCCACGCTCACGCTTCGCCCTGCGACGAAGAAGTCGCTGGCCGTCTTGGATTTTCTGGCGGACCAGAAGCCCATGAAGATCGTGACGAAGACGGTGATCGCGCTGAAGGAGAGGATGTAGGGGTCGATGATGGCGAACATGGTGAGTGGGTGAGTGAGTCAGTGAGTGAGTGGGGGAGGGGTGCGGGATTTGCGGAGCACCCATGCTTCCGGTTTGTTGCCCATCGTGACGAGCTTGCCGAGAATGCGATCACAGAGCCGGTGAATTTCGCGGGCTTTCTGGACAGGCACGTATTCGCATTGGACTGCGTGCTCTAGCCATGTCTGGGTTTCTGCGGCTTCGCCCTCCGCTTCGTTCAGCTTGTTGACGAATACCGCCTCGTATTTCCGCCGCCGCCACGCCTCTGCCAGTTGTGCGGACACCGAACGTGAGGAGCGTCGAATCTGGTCTGTGAGCGAATAGGTTTCTTCCTTGGGAAACGTCTTGGAAAGCTGGAACACCTCCCGCGACATCTCCATCGCCAGTTTATATACGTCCAGTTCCCAATGATGCTTGATAAGTTTCATGCGCGTCCTTTCTCGTTCACTCACTTACCCACCGACCCACTCACGGTCTTTTGACCTCTTCAGCCTCGGCTTCCTCCAGCGAGATCGACCGCTTGATGAACGTGTAGGAAATGATCCAGACGGCCGGGAAGAACATCACCCCGAGCAGGAACCACGTCAGCGTGAAACCGAAGATGCGCGTGGCCATCAATTCGGGCAGAAAGTAATTCGCCAGTGGCAGACCCAGCAAAGCCACCAGGAAAGCACAGGCGCAGGTGATCGACAATTTGAGCTGCCGACGCATCAGGGTGTGAAGGAACTCTTCGCTGTGAATATCCAACGGCTTGGGCGACGGAGTTTGCATGGCAGTGGTGTAGCAAACGCAACGGGACGGACGCAAGAAGGCAACTGACTTCGGCTTCAATCAAATCAGCGCCGGTGGGAATTCCCTCTTGTTCGCAGCAGATGCGAATGGCTATCCTTTGACCGGCTCACATGCATTTTCACGACTTTTGGATATGAACTCCGAATCTCCCTTCGACCGCTTGAAGTGGCAGTCTGACCGGCTGATCACCCCCAACGTGACCTTTCGACTCAAGCATGCCTGGAGCGAGAGTTGGGATCTGGCAGACAATTGCCTTCCGCTTTCGAAGTCGGAGTTCTCAGTTGGCCAATATGCAAACTTCTTCAAACAGCGTCCCGGTTTTCTTTGCGGGAACGTGCTTTTGATCGGCTCGGGGGAGAATGGGGCGACGGCGTTCTGGAACGAGGTGCTGCAACCGCAAAAGATTGTGGTCATTGATCCCGCGGAAATGCCCGGAACCGGTTTTTTCGCCCGCTACCTCTTCAGTAATGGCTTGCAGGCTCGCTTGAAGACTTACTGGTGTACCGACCCGCTCGATACCGCCGGGCTTGCCACGATCCTGGACGAAGAATTCCTGGAGCCCTTGGATTTGATCATCGCTGGGGGTGGCGCTCCGTTCTATGAACCGGCAAGGGATCTTTTCGAGTTTTTGTTTCCGCGGCTGCGTGAAGGTGGGTTTTATTTTCTGGAGAATTGGGGCTGGAAACATTGGCCGGCATTCCAAAACAATGATCATCCGTGGGCAGGCCGGACACCGCTTTCAAAGCTCGTCGAGGAACTTACCCTGGCTGCGGTCAGGGTAACCATGTCGGAGTCACAACCTGTCTCCAGCTTGCATCTGGCCCAAGGCTTCGCCGCCGTCGAACGGGGACGGATACCAGAGGGCAGCATCCGCTATTTTGACCTCCAGCATTTTGCCTCCCCGCTTCCTGTGAAGCCCCCGGCGCCTCGCATGCCGAACTTTCTGATCATTGGTGCGATGAGGGCTGGGACAACTTCTCTCTACGCCTACCTTGAGCAACATCTTCAGGTGTACGTGCCGGCGATGAAGGAACCGATGTTCTTTGCGGTGGAAGGTTGGAAATCTGATTCTGTCGATCCCATCACGGGAAAGAAAAGCGATGCCACCCATGAGTTCCTTTGGAAAGGAGTGGTCGGCACCCTGGAGGCATATCAGGCGCTTTTTCAGAACGCAGGGAATGCGATCGCAGTAGGAGAGGCTTCACCGCTATATCTCGCCTGGAGCGACAAAGCCGCGCCCAACATTCATCGTCATCTGCCTGATGTGAAGATCATCGCCATCCTCAGGCAGCCTGTGGAGAGAGCTTACTCTCATTACCTGCTGTTCCGGTCCAATGATGTCGAAAAGCGCACGGATTTTCTCGATGCCTTCACCAACGACACGGAGCATGAATACAAAAAGCAGGGTTTCTATTACGAGCTGCTTCTGCCGTATCTCAAATGGTTCTCCAGGGATCAGATCCTGATCTGCCTTTACGATGATCTCCGGGACAATCCGGTCCGGTTGATGCAGGACATTTACGGATTCCTCGGCATCCGTCATACGTTTGTGCAGGATGTTTCTTTCCATTCGATGAAGGTGGACAAGGCGGGCGTTTCCCACACTTCGCCACTCACTCCCAAATTACGGACAAGATTGACCCAGATTTACCACGATGACATCCAGGATTTGTCGCGGTTGTTGGATCGGGATTTGAAACATTGGTTGGAGTAATTTGGCTTTTGAATCTGACGGACAATACTAAGCTGCGCGCGTTCTCGTTGTTCCATCGATGGAGCATAGGGTGAATTTAACCAAATGCCAGACGCCAAAGCTTCCATTCTCGAACGTTTCAACGAGCCGCTTCAAACTCGATCCATGCCGCTGCCGGAGGAGGTTTATCCGGGTGCGGCGCTGGTGAAGACAGAGATGGCGGGTATTTGCGGAACTGATGTTCATCTCTGGAAAGGCCAGCTTCCCATCGCGCTGCCGATCATTCTCGGCCACGAAACCGTCGGACGCATCGTGAAGCTCGGGGATGGTCTGGAGCGGGATTGGACCGGGCAGAAGCTTGGCGTCGGCGATCGTGTCACGTGGAATTCCACGACGAGCTGCGGTTTGTGTTATTACTGCGCCGAGAAGAGACAGCCCACGCGCTGTCCCCAGCGACGCGCCTACGGCATCGGCTATCGGTGCGACGAAGCCCCTCATTTTCTCGGCGGCTATGCGGAATACCATTACCTCCGTCCGCGCACGAGCATCTTCAAGATCCCCGAGGAAGTGCCAACGGAATCCGTCATTGGCGCGGGCTGCGCGCTGATCACAGCCATTCATGGAATCGAGCGCACGGGCATCGAGTGGCGGGATGTTGTCGTTGTGCAGGGAGCCGGCCCCGTGGGGATTTCCGCGCTGGCCGTCGCGAAGACGGCGGGCGCTTCGAAGGTTATTGTCATAGGCGGCCCCAAGTCCCGACTTGAAATGGCCCGTCGCTTTGGCGCGGATCATTTGATCGACATCGAGGAGGTTTCGCTGCCCAAGGATAGGATTGAAGCCGTGCGCGAGTTGACCGGTGGTTACGGTGCCGACGTGGTGCTGGAGTGCGTCGGGCATCCGACTGCGGTGGTGGAAGGCATGGAAATGTGCCGCGACGGGGGAAGGTATCTTGTCCTCGGCCACTATTGCGATGCGGGCACGGTGGCGTTCAATCCCCAGGTGATCACGCGAAAGCAGCTCCAGGTTTTTGGTTCCTGGTCGAGTGAGCCCCGTCACTTGAAGGCGGCTCTGCAATTCCTCCGGGCGCATCGGCACGATTTCCCGTTTGATTCGATGGTGACGCACCGTTACCCGATCGAGATGGCCAACGAAGCGCTCGACATGACCGCACGGTGGGAGTCGGCCAAGAGTGTGATAGTTCCCAAATGACTGCCAATGATCCATGCCTGGACATGATGAGTACGACACGAAAACGACACGGAATCCACGCGACCGTGAGACAGTCCGCGGGATTCACCTTGATTGAACTCCTGGTCGTGATCGCCATCATCGCGGTGCTTGCGAGCCTGCTGCTGCCGACGCTTGGCAAAGCCAGAAACATGGCCACGCGAGCATCCTGCCTTTCCAATCTGCACCAGATCGCCCTGGGTACGACAATGTACCTCAGCGACAATCGAAACCTGATGCCCTGGGTGCCTGACGACGACCTGCAACTTACTCCGCCGGTGAACTCCAGCGGGAAGCGTTACAACAGCATGGGCGCGTTCATGCCGCTGCTTGATCCGTATGTCTCCGCTTCGAAAATTTGGGAATCACCTCCCGCGCGACTGGAGAAGACCAACAACTGGCGGCTGCACTTCGCGAGCCCCTGGCGTGAGAACGGCCAGGATTTTCCGCAGAAAGGCTGGGCCAATTACATCAGTGACAAGCTGGCGGAGAAGGACACCGAACAAGCGCGTTACCTTCGCGGGCGCGCTCCCGAGAGTTGTGCCCTCAAAAGAGGCACCAGTGTGGCTGTCGAGGAATGGCTCATGACCCCCTTCTTCGAGCGGGGTTGGTGGAAGGACTTCAGCGCACAATGGGCCGTGGGGGAAAGCGTGCCACCAGCCACAGGCTGGTCCGCGCACATGGGCGGGAGGAACCAGCTTTACCTGGACTTCCATGCTGAATGGGTGCGGAGAGACATTGCCCGTTAGCCCAAAGCATTTCGATGGCGCCTGCGATTCTCTGTTGCCGTGAGCTGTATTGCCGTCCAGTTTCCTGTCTGTGAGCTTTGTTTCTGTTTTCAACGAACTGCCATTTCGAGCGCTGGAGCGGAAGTCGCGCGAGACTTCGATCGGGGAAGTCAAAGAATGTCTTTCCCGGGAAGGCCGCGAGCTGGAGGATTTCTCCCGGCTGATTTCGCCGGCAGCCAATGAGATGCTAGAGCTTCTCTGCGCCCGGTCTCAGCAGATCACCCGGCAACGCTTCGGGAAAGTCATCCGGTTCTTCGCCCCTCTTTATCTGTCGAACGAGTGCATCAATAACTGCAAGTATTGTGGTTTTTCCCGCGACAATCCGATCTTGCGCGTGACGCTGTCGCTCGAAGAAGTGCGTCGGGAAGCGGCGGCGCTCAAGGAGCAGGGCTTTCGCAATCTGCTGCTCGTGGCGGGCGAACATTCAAAATTTGTCTCCAACAGCTACCTCGCAGATTGCGTTCGAATGCTGCACGCGGAGTTCCCGAGCGTGTCGCTGGAAGTCGGGCCGATGGATCTGGAGGAGTATCGGCCTATCTGCGCGGCCGGGGCGGAAGGGCTCGTTGTGTATCAGGAAACCTACGATCGAACGGTCTATGCGGAAGTTCACACGGCCGGCCCGAAGCGCGATTTTGACTGGCGGCTTGAAACCCCGGAACGGGCTTACGCCGCCGGATTCCGCCGTCTGGGAATCGGAGCGCTGCACGGTTTGAGCGATTGGCGGCTTGAAGCTCTGGCTGTCGCCGCCCACGCGCAGTATCTGCTCAAGCACTGCTGGAAAGCGCAGGTCACCATCTCGGTGCCGCGCTTGCGGCCTCATGCGGGTGAATTTCAACCATTGACCCACATGACGGACCGCGAGCTTGTCCAGCTCGTGGCCGCGTTGCGGATCAGTTTTCCAGACGTCGGACTGGTGCTCTCGACTCGTGAGCAGGCACGGTTACGAGACGGGTTGATTCCGCTTGGGATCACGATGATCAGTGCGGGCAGTCACACTGAGCCAGGAGGCTACACCGGAGCGGGGAAGGAGAAAATTCATCGGACTGAGCGCGGCCGCATTGTTGAACTCGCGGCTGGTGCCAGCGAATGGGCCGGCATCTCCGGCATGGCAACGAATGCCACTGGGCAGTTTGAGATTTCCGACAACCGTCCGGCGGACGAGGTCGCCCGGCGGGTCCGAAGCATGGGGTACGAGCCTGTGTGGAAGGATTGGGATGCCGCGCTCTCCGAGTGAAACTTCAGAGCCAGCCATTGCGTCTTCCTGTGGAATAATGCCGGCAGCACACGTCATCGCAAACGGCCAGCGGCTTGAAATGCAATCACCTTGCACCATCGAGCAGTTTCTTGTTTCCCGGCAACTTCTCCCGCGCAGCGTCGTGGTCGAGCACAACGGCGAAGCCGTCGCTCCCTCGGAATTTAGAGCGCGTGAGTTGCGGGATGGCGACAGACTTGAAGTTGTCAAGATCGTGGCAGGAGGTTGAAGTATGCGCGTAGCTTTTGGATTTATAGAGGAGTCCGCAGGATGAAATACAGGAGTGCTGCACAATACGCTGGGTGCGGAAAACTTTACTCCCTCTCCCCATCGGATGGGGA
>SXMN01000362.1 GCA_005777315.1 Verrucomicrobiales bacterium | reverse complement strand
GGCGGCGCGAGCAAGGAGCAGGTGACGGCCGCCTTCAAGATCATCCTCAGTGATCCGCATGTGAAGGCGATCTTCGTGAACATCTTCGGCGGCATCATGGACTGCAACGTCATCGCCACGGGCATCGTCGCAGCGGTGAAGGAGACGGGCTTGAAACTCCCGCTCGTCGTCCGTCTCGAAGGCAACAACGTCGTCGCCGGCAAGAAGACATTGGCGGAATCCGGCCTCACCATCATCAGCGGCGACTCGATGGCTGACGCGGCGCAGAAGGTGGTCAAGGCAGTCAAGTAGTCGCGCCATGCTCAAAGTCACCGAAATCGCCTTCACTTGCTACCCTGTCACCGACATGGCGCGGGCGCGGAAGTTTTACGAGGGCGTGCTGGGCTTGAAGGCGACTCATCATGCCGGCGAACCGGGCGGCATGGAGTGGGTGGAATACGACATCGCCAGCGGCACGCTCTCACTCGGCGCGGGCGCGTCGGATTGGAAGCCGACGCCTACCGGCTGCTCCGTCGGCCTCGAAGTCAAGGACTTCGACGCGGCCATCGCGCACCTCAAGGCCAGCGGCGTGAAGTTCAAGATGGAGCCGTTCCCCACGCCCGTCTGCCGCATGGCGTTCATTTACGACACCGAGGGCAACTTGATTTGCATCCACAAGCGAAAGGCCGGACACTCATGACCATGCTCGACGACGAGCTCATTGATCAACTGAATCGCGGCTACGCCTGTCCTCCAGACGCCGGTCCGGCTTGGCGGGCTGCTTCTGAGTATGGCCTTGATCTGTCACTACTCGAAGCATGTTTGCGCATGACAGAAGCGGAACGACTGGCAGATCATCAGCGGGCTCTGAACCGGGTATTACGCTTCACCAACCATGTCGATGGTCCAACAGAATGACGAGGATCTGCTTGATCGATTGCGGACCCATGAGGTTGAGTTTGTCATCATCGGCGGACTTTGTGTTGTCATCCATGGCGCTCCTATGGTGACGAAGGACGTGGACATTTGCTGCCGGTTTGGATCGGAAAACCTGAGGCGACTGGAGGCGGCTGTCAAAGACTTGCATCCAGTCCACCGGATGACGCCAAATGATCTCCCTTTCGAATTGAATGACTGGATGTGCGCCAATTTGAAGAATGTTTATTTGCGCACCGACCTGGGTCTTTTGGATTGTTTGAGTGAAGTGACAGGAGTCGGCGGCTATGAGGATGCATTGCGACTTTCTACACCGTGTCTATCGGGGCGATTCCGCATGTTGAATCTGGACGCCATTATCGCTGCCAAGTCCGCCGCCGGTCGTCAGCGTGATATTGAAGCGGTCCACTGGCTTCGCTCCATCAAGGAGCGAAACGAACAGCGGAAAACTGAATTTAGAAGCAACTACTGTCCTTAAGCCTTAAGTCCCATACGCAAAAGTATCATGTCCATCCTAGTTAGCCCCGACACCAAACTTCTCATCCAAGGCATCACCGGCGAATTCGGTGCACGCCATGCCAAGCTCTCAATCGACTACGGCACGCAAGTCGTCGCCGGCGTCACGCCGAACAAGGGCGGGCAATTCTTCGAGCACGGCGGCGTGAAGGTGCCCATCTTCGACACCGTGGCTGAGGCGGTGAAGCAAAGCGGCGCGACAGCCAGTGCCGTGTTCGTCCCGCCGCCGTTTGCCGCCGATGCGATTCTCGAAGGTGTCGATGCCGGACTCGATCTCGTCGTCGCCATCACCGAGGGCATTCCGGTGCGCGACATGGTGCGCGCGAAGCAGGCGATGGCAGGCAGCAAGACGCGCCTCATCGGCCCAAACTGCCCCGGTGTCGTGACGCCTGGCAGTGGCAAGGACTCGCACGGTGGGTGTCGCATCGGCATCGCTCCTGGTTACATTCACAAGAAGGGCAACATAGGCGTCGTCTCGCGCAGCGGCACGCTCACTTACGAGGCGGTCTGGCAGCTCACCTCACGCGGCGTCGGACAAAGCACGTGCGTGGGCATCGGCGGTGATCCAGTCAACGGCACTTCGCACCTCGATGTGATCCAGCTATTCATGGCTGACCCGGAAACGACGGGCATCATCATGATCGGCGAAATTGGCGGCAGCGCGGAGGAAGAGGCCGCCGAATGGATCAAGAAACACGGCACCAAACCCGTGGCCGGTTTCATCGCGGGCGCAACCGCTCCTCCGGGCCGTCGCATGGGGCATGCGGGCGCGATTGTGAGTGGTGGTAAAGGCACGGCGGAAGCAAAGATTGACGCGTTCAAAGCCGCCGGAATTGGGGTCGCCACCACGCCCAGCGACATGGCAGACACATTGTTGAAGATGATGTGAAAGGAGAGCACTCTTCCTGCACTGCCACGCGTCGGCGGCCTGTTGAAATAAACCACGGCTGATCAGTCATGGCCGTCATTGATGCCATTCTGAATCTGGTATGCGTTCTCCTCTGGCTCAACTGGCGTGCGCAGAAACTCCCAAATCCGGCCGCGGTGTCCGGCATCACCCTGGCCACAGCGCTCAGAGCCGCCGGTCCTCCCGCTGCCAGGAATTGGTCCTCCCTCGGGATGTTGTTCGCGGTGTTGTTCATCCGCGCCATCGCTTACCATGAAATTGGCTCGGCGGTGAACTGGATCGCCACACTCCAGCTTGGCGCTCTCTCCCTGCCTTTCCGGAGTGATCGTTTCATGCGGATCATTTTGTTTTCCACATTGAGTTTTGGCGTCTGGCTGTTTGGTTGCTATGTCTGGCTCGTACTCCTGTCCGTAGTCAATCGAGACCTCCCGTCCAACGACCCGCAGCAACGGCTCGTACGCGGACTTTTGGGACTCGTGGAATGGTGGCCCTTCGCTGTGAAACTTCTCCTACCGGCCATGGTGGCTGCGTTCGGATGGATCTTCGTGAATCCGCTGCTTTACAAAATGGGATTGATCCCCGCCTCCGTCTCCGAGTGGCAACTGATCTGCCAGGCGCTGCTTCTTGCCTGCGCCACGTGCCTTCTCTGGAAATTTCTCATCGTCGGCCTGCTCTTCATTCATCTCATCAACAGCTATCTTTACCTCGGCAATCATCCTGCGTGGCAGTACATCAGCCATACTGCCAACCAGTTGTTGAAGCCCTTTCGAATTCTTCCGCTGCGATTTGCAAGGATCGATTTTGCTCCGCTCATCGCCATACCGGTCGTCCTCGCATCGGCTGAAGCGCTCGAATTGGCGCTTCCAGAACTTTATCAATGGCTGTGAGCTGCCCGGCGTACCTCAGGCCGCACCAGGACGGCGTGTTGCTGGCGGTCAAACTTCAACCACGCGCTTCGAAGAATGAAATCGGAGAGGCGGAGGGCTCTGAACTCAAGATTCGCGTCACCGCTCCTCCGGTGGATTCCGCCGCCAATCAGGCGCTCGTTGACCTCCTCGCCGGGATGCTCAATTGCCCGCGAAGCGCCGTACAGCTCCTCCGTGGACAAACATCACGCCACAAAACAATCCAGATTCATCGAATGAGCATTCAAGCCTTCATGATCGCAATGGCTGGAAGAAAATGAGCACACCCGATGTGACGTCACTTCCCATGGTTCAAGCTTGGGGCACCTTGATCTGAAGTCACTCCCCCGTCTTCGAGTCTGGCACGCACCAGAGCAGGCCTGGTTTGTTGAACTTCTGCTCCTGCTGGAATTTTTGGAACGTGATGAAGTGGACCTGGCCGCTGAAGCCAAGGATGTCAGCGCCCTTCTTGTGGCGGCGTCCGATGCCTTCCTCCTCACTCGGATATTGCGAGGCGTCAAAGCCGGGATTCGTTCCCCATTGTCCGCCGTAATTCCTGATTTCCGGTTCCCAAAACACGTAGGCCGTCGGATTAAACGCGCCGAGTTTGTATGTCTTGCCACCGGTGAATTTCCCGAAGTTGCAGACAGCTCCGTTCATCACGTAACTCGAGACCCGTTGCCCCCGTTTCTGCCATGAGACGTGGTTGGTCTTGTCATTTGGGCAATTGTAAACCCGGCGCTCCTTCAGGAAAGACCAGTAGAGCCCGGCTTCAATGAACTTGGTTTCGTTGGTCTTCAGCGGGTCCGGCGAGCGTCCGCTGGTCGGCTGGTAGAGCCAGCCGGGGCCGTAGTCGTTGGCCCAGTTCGGCCAGGGCATTTTGTCGTTGTTCTCGTCCGCGTAGAGGTGCATCGCAAGGCCGATCTGCTTGAGATTGTTAATACAATATGTGCGGGACGCCTTCTCCTTGGCGCTTGCCAAAGCAGGCAGCAACATGCCCGCTAGAATTGCGATGATTGCGATGACCACCAGGAGCTCGATGAGGGTGAAGGCGATCAGTGGGCCGTTGAACGAAGAACAGGATGCAGACGGGTGTTTCGTTTTCATGGACAGACGTGGAGGTTATCTACAATGGATGTTTTCTGAAATTAACCCTACAACTTCATGGCTCCATGTTGAGATGGGTTTTTGAATCTATTCTCAATCAACGAACCCGGCTGATGGAGCCGCAACCGAAAAGAACGTCAGATGGGAATCCCCTCGAGATTCCCGCAGGAGCAGTAGCGCCAGCTCCCGCAAATGGTAATCGCCCCACTGGGAGCTTTCACCATTCGGGACTCTCTGTCCAGGCGCCACGTAATCCCAACCATTCGGCCGATGATAAACAGAATGCAGCAACAACCCCTGATGACGTGGATTTGTCGAGAGGTAAGGCTCGTCCAGCAGCGTTCGCGCGATGGTAAGCCCCGCCTGCCTGTATCGTGATGCTTCTGAGGTTTTTCGAGCCGTCTTCAAATGAGTTCCCAAACGGATGAGTCCCTGCGCGGCAATCGCGGCGGCTGAACTGTCCACTGGCTCGAACGCATTGAAAGGATCGGAGGGCTTGCCCGAGTAATTCCCCAACCGTACCAAACCTGGCGCACCGGTGTCCCAGAACGGCACCCCATCGTTACAGGAGCATTGAATGTAGAAGTCAGCCGTGGCCCGGGCGGCTTTGAGAATGAGTGCCTCCACCCGGCTTTGATCCTCGGTGCGTTTTTTTTCCTGGATGGATTCAAGAAACTCCAGTTGTTCTGCGAAGCCGAGAATGGCCCAAGCCAATCCGCGAGTCCAGGTGGTGAATGGCGAGTAGCCTTGCTGAGAGTTCGGACACCGGTAGCTGCCATCATTACAGTTGAAAACACTCTCGTGCGCCACCCGGCCCCGGACATCGTAGGCATCCCTTCCCTCGCCGTAGTAGATCGAGTGACGCGCCGTGGATTCGGCGTGTTGAAGCAAACGGGCCAGCAGCGAAATCTTGCGGTCGCGCTCCCCCATGAGCGCATGTCCGAGCTGGTGAGCCACCGCCAGCGAGCGCAATGAGCGCAGCGTGTCCACGAACAGCGAGTGCGGACCATTGAAAGAATAGATGTAGCCCAGCTCATTGGCGGTCTCCGTCCAGCGCGCCGCCTGGACTGCTCCCGACACTTTGAGCGCCAGCTCATACATCTGGGCCTCAGTCTCACAAAACGGAATCCGTCCCTCGCGGATCAGACGCAGCAGATTGCCGTAAGTGGAAACATTATTGAAGCCGTGGTCATGCACACCGACGTGTGACACGTGCGGAGCCATCCGCTGGATTGTGCGGCTGCGACCCAACTCCAGGAACTGTTTCTCGCCCGTGGCATCGAACTGGAGGATGGCGGAACCGTACTGAAAGCCTTGAGTCCATTCCGTCCATCCCCGGCTCGTATATCGCCCCCGCACTGTGAAGACGGGTGTGCCGCGTTCTGGTTTCCATGATTTTTCAATGGCGAGAATCTTCGCCCCCGAAATCTCGAACATGCGTTCGATGGCAGGAATGAGCTTCTGAGTCGTGAGACGGTTATCAATTTTGATGGGCATGGCTTATCGATGATAAAAGTTTCTGAGGTCGCCGCCGTCGCCGGCTCACAATCGTCGCAGATGAAATCCTCCGTCCACATTGATCACTTCGCCCGTGCTGAACGGAAGCAAATCCAGCGCGATCGCTCCGACGGCTTTGGCGACGTCTTCGGGAGTCCCCCAGCGTTGGATTGGTGTCAGCCCGTCCGCGATCAGGCGATCGTACTTCTCCTTCACCGGACCAGTCATGTCTGTCGCGATGATTCCGGGACGGATTTCATAGACATTGATCCCGTGCCCGGCCAGCCGGGTGGCATAGAGCGGCGTGAGCATGGAAAGCGCGGCTTTCGCAACACAGTACTCACCACGGTTGACGGATGCCGTGTAGGCGCTGACAGATGAGATTGTCACAATCTTCGGCCGGTGAACCGAGGTTGTTGTCAGGGCTGTGTCCGAGCCATTCTTCACCCCTCGAATCATCCATTGGGCTACGAGTTGCGTCAGGAAGTAAGGGCCCTTGACGTTGATGTTGATCAGCCGGTCAAAACTCTCTTCGGATGCATCAAGAAGATCTGCCCGGGTGGTTGGGGCGACCCCCGCGTTGTTGACCAGCAAATCGATTCTTCCAAAAGTAGCCTCTGCAAAGTCAACGAGGCGCTTCCGATCCGCCGAGACGCTGATGTCGGCCTGACAAACCTCGGCACGAATGTTTGCACCTTTCCGGCCCGCTGCGGCACAGTCTTTCGCCGTTTGTCCCGCGGCCGCAGTATCGCGCGCGTAATTGACCACGAGGTCGTAACCAAGTTGTGCCAGTTCGAGCGCAATGCCGCGCCCGATGCCGCGCGAGGCGCCGGTGATGAGAGCGACAGGATTCATGATTGCGTGACAATCTAACGATGCTGGCGATCAATGGAAATAATTTCCGCGCGCTTGACGCCGCCCATGCGCTCTGCACAGCCTCACGGCATGGAGACCAGCGGGAAGCGATTCTTGCTTGGGAGCGAAGCGTTAATTCAGCAGATTCCTGATGGCAATTATGGGAGATGTAAAATGGATGCAAGCGATGAAGTCTATTCATCAGAGGCGGGGCTTTGCCTGGCGTTGGGAAGCGGTGGTACTCGCGGTTTTTGTCTGCTGCGTTTGGACTGGAAAGTGCGCTGCCGCCGGACTGAGCGGGTCCGGCCGTGAGTTGAGGAAACCCGCCGCCTTGTACGAGGCGTTGACGAATCTGGCCATCGCCAACCCGGACATCTGCGAATTGGTGGATTTCGGAGACAGTTATTTGCGGACCCAGGATCCCAACTCGGGGTTCGATCTTCTTGCGATAAAAATTGCCCGAAAGGACAAGCCAGGACGCAAGCCGGTTTGCCTTGTTGGAGGAAACATTCATGGGGCCGAAACCGCCTCGGCGGAGATACCGATGCTTTTTGCCGAGTGGTTGATCGCCAGTTACGGGATCAATGTGGACGCGACCTGGATCGTGGACTGGCAGGAGACATGGGTGGTGCCGACATTGAACCCGGACGGCCTGCAAGCGAATCATTATGCCAACGCGAGGAATGTTAACCTTTATGAAAATTTTGATTTTCAGTGGACCCTCGGCGACGGGAGCGGAGGGCTGGAGCCCTTTTCCGAACCTGAATCACGAGACTACGCGGGGCTTTTGAAGCGGTTGTTTGGCGACCAGGGACCGCTGCCGACGAATGGCCCGGCACCTGTGAACACGATGGGCATCAGCATTCAGGTGCATCAGGCTGGCCGCCTCAATCTATGGCCTTGGACTCATTCTTTGGACCTCGCTCCCAACAGTGATGATTTCGCTCGGATCAGCGGAAAGCTCTCTCGTCTGGACGGCTATTACTCGGGCCAATTAAGCCAGATTCTTCGCCCGGTAAACGGCTCGGCGGATGATTGGATTTATTACAATTTTGGCGTGCCAAGCCTGCTTCAGGAAGTCATCGATCCGGGCTATGGGATCGAGGCTCCCTACCCCGTCGTCGAAAAGGAATTTTGGTCGCGCAGCAGGAAGAGTCTTGCGTATGCCGCGAAGATTGCGCGGGCTCCTTACCAGTTGTCCGCTGGACCGGACGTGACGAGCTTGGAGGTGAAAAAGTCCGATTCTCCTGTTGTCATCGCCTCCATCGATCATGCCTCCTCGGGGACTGGTCACATCGTCGCTGCTGAGTGTTACCTGGATTTGCCCCCCTGGGCCGAAGGTGCCCGGCCCATTGCGATGGTGCCTGCTGACGGGAGTTTTGATTCCTCCAATGAACGAGCCACTCTCAGTTTGGACTTGGGCGAGATCAACCCCAATGAACATCACATGCTTTTCGTCCGTGCGCAGGATCTGTCCGGTCATTGGGGTCCAGTGACTGCGGCGATTCTGGACAAGCGCTCCAATGCAAGACCCGTGATCACCGCCGCCAGACCCGGTCCGGAAACCGATCCGGTTGTTGCATGGCGGGAAGTGAAGTTCGAGGTGGAGGCGTTCGATCCGGACGGTGAAATGCTTCAGTATTCCTGGTTTGTCGATGGCGTCGAATTCTTGCCGCCGGAGCTGGGAGCCGTGACATTTACCACTCGGTTTCGCACTGATGGAGAGCTCCGGGTGACGGTCCGGGTCAACGACCACTCAGAGGCAACCGAACATACATGGCGGCTGATGGCGCAATACCCGGAAGACGAATTGATCCTCGACGCCTTCGTTCCAAACACCACCATAACCGGCCAATGGTTCTACTCGGAAGCCTGGTCTCCTTGGGGAGCGGGTGCATTGTTATCAACCGCAACCACCAACAGGTTTCTTTGGAAGCCGGAATTGCCGCGTTCGGGTTTATATGGCGTTGAAGCGTGGTGGACCTACGGAATCAGTCGAAGCGAAGTTGTTCCTTTTCGGATCACTGATGCGGCTGGGATTCACACCATCCATGTCAACCAGCGTGCCCCGAGTCTGGCGCACAGGTGGAATGCTATTGGCGATTTCATATTTCTGGCCGGGCCCGGCGGCCTTATCGAAATAAGCGGGGAGAATGGAGAAGCATGCGCCGATGCCGTCCGATTCGTCCTGAAATCACCGGCCATTGCCAGACAACCGGCCAGTCTGACCGCGATTCAAGGAAGTCGGGCCGAACTTTCCGTCGTGCCCCTTGGAGAAGCGCCATTTCAATTCACCTGGTTCAAGGATGGTGCGATATTTCACAAATCGGAATCCCCCGCGCTGGTGATTGAAGTCGCTTCGGAAGCGGCGGAGGGCTCATATCGCGTGGTCGTTTCCAACCGCTATGGCTCCACCCAAAGCGAGCCTTGCACCCTGCGCGTGGTAGATGGGAAAACCTTGGAAGTAGATCTGAAAATGGTTCCAGGTTTGGATGAAATCCTGGTCCGTTCCATTGATCCGATTCCTTCAGGCATGGCTCTTGTCTTGGAAATGTCCTCTGGATTCGATTCGTGGAGACCAATCCAAACAAACCAAACGGGTGTCCTCGAATTCCGTTTCAGTCCGCCAGAACCCTTCATCCAGCAATTCTTCAGGCTTCGACTCAAATAGCCCACTCCACACCCGCTGAAATCAACTGAGACTCACGAACTGTCAATAAATCAACAGTAACAATTAGTAGTGTCGCATAACATTCAAGGCACTCCTAATTGTGGTTTTGGCTTGCACTTGTCACTTTTTTAGCCTTCTCTTTAGTCATCATGTATCTGAAAGGCCTCACTGTACTTGGCTTCAAGTCTTTTGCAGACAAAACCACTTTGAATTTCCTTCCCGGTGTCTCGGCGATTGTGGGCCCGAATGGATGCGGAAAATCCAACGTATCAGACGCGGTTCGATGGGTGCTAGGCGAGCAATCTGCGAAAGCCCTTCGAGGTTCCGAAATGGCGGACGTGATTTTTAACGGCACCGACAGTCGTAAACCTCTCGGCATGGCCGAAGTCTCACTGACAATCAGTGATGTGGACGGAGAGCATTTGAAAGCCGCCGGGATCCCCGTGGAGTTCAATGAAGTCACGGTGACTCGCCGGGTCTTTCGCGATGGTGCCAGCGAATACTTCATCAACAAGACCCCCTGCCGCCTCAAGGACATCCAGCAGCTTTTCATGGGCACGGGGGTGGGCCGATCCAGTTACAGCATCATGGCCCAGGGCAACATCACCCAGATCATTTCCAGCAAGCCCGAGGATCGTCGCATGGTCTTTGAGGAGGCCGCTGGAATCACGAAGTTCAAGGCGCAGAAAAAAGAATCCCTCCGAAAGCTCGAACACACCGAGCAAAACCTTTTGCGAGTCCAGGATCTGATCCGCGAGGTCAAACGCCAGATCGGGTCGCTTCAACGCCAGGCCGGAAAGGCGCGGCGCTACAAGCAGCTCATGCAGGAGCTTCAACACCTCGATACTCAACTCGCGCGTCATCATTTCGATGTTCTTCAGGGTGAAATCAGCGAACGCCAGACCGCAGCGGATAAACTGCGCGTCGAGATCGAGACATATTCCGCCGACGTCCAGTGTGGCGAGGATGAGGTGTTACAGTTGCGCGCGGCCCTCGCGGGGCTCGAGGATAAGATCATCGAAGCGCAGCAGCAGGGAGGGGAAGTCCGCAGTCAGATCGAGCGCCACGAGGCGCGCGTTCATTACAACGACGAACGGCTTCGCGAACTGGATGCTCAAAATGCCAAGGCGTTGTCAGAAATCACGCAGACTGAAGAACGCCAGATGGCTGCAGAACAGGAGGCGGCGGGCATCGCAACCCGGCTCCAAACTTCCCAGTCCGCTCTGGACCAGCATCGCTCTGCTCTCCAGGAAAGGCGCGATTCACTCCAAAAAATCGAAGGCGAGCTCATCAATCGCCAGGACGCGCTCCGCGAAATCCAGTCCAAAGCCTTTGGCACCGGTCAGCAACTGAGCCGTGTGAGGAATGAAATCAATTCCCTGGACCTCCAGAAGCAGGGCAATGTTGTTCGCCTAGAAAAGTTGGGCGCGGAAAAAGTTCAACTCACCGAAGAGCGATCCCGGCTTGAAGCGCGCCTTCATGAATTTGCCGCCAACGCCGAGGCTGAGAAACTGGGCGTCCAGACAAGCCGCGGCACGGTCGAGGAACGCCAGAAGCGCCTGCGTGATCTTCAGCAGGAGTTGAATCAAGCCGGCCAGGCCCTGGACGTGATCATTCGGCAGCAGGCGGAGAAGCGATCCCGTCTTGCGGTCCTAGATCAACTCCAGACCGCCTACGAGGGGTTTAGCGCCGGCGCTGTGGCGGCATTGAAAAGCACCGATGGTGTGCTCGGTTCACTGACCGACAAGATTCGCGTCCCGGATCAGTACATCACAGCGATCGAAGCAGCGCTCGGCAGCCAGCTTCAAGTCATCCTGACTCAAACATCAGACACGGCAGAACGGATCCTCGCAGATCTATCGACCCACAAACGGGGCAGGGCCAGCATCGCGGCATTCGACCTGCGCGAAGCCCCTGCCACGCCAGCCAATCTTGCGGAGGGAGGAGCCTCTCCGGTCTCAGTAGTACTCCAACTCCAGCGCGATCCGACAGCATCCGCGCCCCCTGCCCTTCCCGGCGTCGGCGCGCTGGAGATCATTGAAGCGGACGCATCCGTGCGTCCGCTTCTGGAAGGCCTCCTCAATCGCACACGAATTGTTCCAACCCTGGCCGCCGCCACAGTTGCCTGGCGCGAAACCAGAGGCGGCTTCGACTTCGTGACTCTCGGCGGCGAAGTGCTCAATTGCCACGGCATCTACACCGGCGGTGCCGGGAATGGGAATGGTTCCGGCAAATCCGCCGCCTCCGTCCTCGGACGCAAGAACCAGATTTCGGAACTCGAATCAGCCCTCGTCCAGCTTCAGGAACAGGTTGCTGAAGCCAGCCGGAGCAAGGGCGCGCTGCATAGCGAGCAAACGGCGCTGCAAGCCAGCCTGCAGCAGGCCCAGAGCGATCTGCGCAACCAGGAAGTTGCCATCGCCACACGGCAGGGCGAATTCAACGCGCTGCAGAGTTCGCTCAAGTCGCTTCAGCAAAAGATTGAAACTGTCGGCTACGAAACCACCAGGCTCACGGCACAGGAGGAGGAAGGAAAACGCAAACGCGAGGCGCTTGCCCTGCAGATAGGCGACCTCGAATCGAGTGAACAAGCATTGCAACGTCAGCTTGCAGAGCTCGCCTCGGGGCTCGACGAGCTCCGTCAGCAACGGGAAGGAGCAAACGCGGCATTGACCGAAACGAAAGTTTCGCTTGCTGCAGAGGAGCAGCTTTGCGTTTCTTTCCGCCAGCAGCATGGCGCGCTGCAGCATCGACTTCGCGAACTCGGCCAATCCCTCCTTCACCTCCGTCAGCAGACAGCCTCGTTCGTCACTCGCAGGGGACAGCACATTGCGGAAAGCGCTGATTCGCAGTCCGCGATCGAATCACTTCAACACGACCGCGACCAGATCAACGGACGGCTCGCCGAATTCGCAGGCCGCAAGGAAACGCAGGAGTCTGAAATCTCGGGTCGCGAAGGAAATCTCCGGGACCAGCGCCGCCGACTCACCGAAATCCAGCAACAACGGACCACGATCGAGGTCGAGCTGGCGCAGAAGAACATGGCGGTGGAAAATCTCCGCCAGCGGATCATGGAGAAGTATCAGTTGAAACTCGAGGATGTCCGCAGCGAATGCATCACCATCACTGACGCGAGCGAGGGCCCTCCCAAGATTCAGACACTCACACCGGAGGAAATGGCCGCCAGCGGCACCGCCACCGATTGGGATCAGGTTACGGAACAGGTTGATTCACTCCTGCAGAGGGTCGAAGAAATGGGCCCCGTCAATCTCGTTGCCATCGAGGAGTACGAGGAAATTGAACAACGCCACCAGTTCCTCACCACTCAAAACGACGACCTGGTCAAGGCGAAGGAGCAGCTCCTCGACGTCATCAACAGGATCAATGGTCAGACCAGGGAAATGTTCACCGAGACGTTCCTCAAGATCCGCGAGAATTTCCGCAATCTGTTCATCGAAATCTTCGGCGGTGGAAAAGCCGATCTCATCATGGTTGATGAAGGGGATGTTCTCGAGAGCGGCATCGACATCGTTGCTCGTCCGCCAGGCAAGCAGCTTCAGAGCATTTCACTCCTTTCGGGTGGCGAACAAACCATGACGGCTGTCGCCCTGCTCTTCTCGATTTATCAGGTCAAGCCCAGCCCGTTCTGCATACTCGACGAGCTGGACGCACCGCTGGACGAATCGAACATCAACCGGTTCATCCGGGTTCTTCAACGATTCATCGAGCATTCGCAGTTCATCATCATCACCCACAACAAGCGGACCATCGGCATGGCCGATGTCCTCTACGGCGTGACCATGCAGGAACATGGCGTAAGCAAGATCGTCAGCGTCAAATTCCACAAACACGACGAGAAGGTGACCGATCACAAACCCGCTTTGCTCGTGCCTCCTCCTCCTGCGGTCAAACCCGTGGATGCCGAGGAAGATACCGAGCAACCGAAGTCGGAGACTTTTGACATGGTGGTCACTGCCTGACGGGGAGTAAAATGGGAGATCGGTGAACTCCGTCGCAACGCCCCCCAGCGGGGAGTTGTTCAGCAAGCTCCTTGCCCAATGATGAGCAAACCTGCCTGTCCAATGTGTGAGATGACCGAAGTCTTGGATCATCCAGAACGCTGGGAATGCGTCACCTGCGGACACGAATGGGAACGCGCGCCCAAGCCCGAAGCCGCCGATGCTCCACGCGCCGTCAAGGACGCCCACGGTAACGTGCTCGCGGATGGCGACTGTGTGATGTTAATCAAAGATCTGCCGTTGAAAGGATCGTCCCAGGTTCTCAAAGTGGGAACGAAATCAAAATCCATCCGCCTGGTGGACGGCGATCACGAAATCTCCTGCAAAATGGACGGAATATCCATTGGCCTGAAGGCATGCTTTGTGAAGAAGGCGTGAGACGCATTCCGCAGACTTACTGAGGAGACCGCAGGATAGCCTGCAAATCTCGGAGGTGGCGCAGGCGCATCTGCTGCGTTGCTCGCTCGGTCAGAGGCCACTGCGGGCATCCTCCCGCGCTCACGCCTTGCATCTACACCCACGGCACTCTCCGGAATTCGTAGGCTATCCCACGGTCTCCTCAGTGTTGACGTGGCTTTCGCCGACGGTAGTAAAAGTAAATTGGAGTGCCACTCAGGACAAGGGCGGTGCCAAGTGCGCAGTTCATGAACGCCGGCTGGCCCGCCGCCACGGCCTTGCGATAGGCGGCCACGTCGTTGCCAAGAGTCAGGATGAGATACACGACACCAAAGGCGACGAAGAGCACCGGCACAAGCGGGTACCACGGGACTTTGAACGGACGAGGCGCATCCGGCTCGCGACGACGCAGCACCACCACAGCCCACGCATTGGCGGCATAGAAGAACCAGCTCACGAAAATAAGGGTGTCCGTCAGAGTATCGAACGTGCCGCTGAACAGCAGCAGGACGCTCCATCCCGCCTGCGCGACAAGCGACGCGGCGGGTGTGTGAAATCGCGAATGCGTGCGCCCCAACATCGCTGGGAACATGCCCCGTTCGCTCATTGAGTAATAGACCCGTGCGCTGGTTAGAATCACAGCGTTCGCCGCCCCGAAAGTGGAGAGCATGACCGCCACGGCAATCCAGCGTCCGCCGCCGCTAAAGCACCTCTCCGCCACATCCGCCGCAACAAGTTTCGAGCGCGCCATTTCATCGACCGGCAGCACATAGGCGTACATCGCGCTCATCAGCAGATAAAGTCCGGTGACCAGCAATATTCCCAGAATAAGGCTGCGAGGCAGATTCCGTTGTGGTGATTTCAGTTCATCGCCGATGTAAGTGATCTTGTGCCAGCCGTCGTACGCCCAGAATGCGCCTTGAAGCGCCGCGGCCACCGCCGCCCACCACGCCACTCCCACCGGATGAATCACCTGGCTGTCGGTGGTGAGATTCGAGGATTGTCCAATTCCAGGCGTGAATGCAACCAGCAGCACGAGTCCGAGCATGGCGCTCATTTTCGCGATCGAAAAAACATTTTGAACCACGCCGCCGAAACGAACACCCAAATAGTTCACCACCGTCAGTATCAGAATCACAACAGCGGCGAGTGTCTTGACGCCGAATTCCTTGAACGGTGCGATGTCGCCGATGAGTGGAAGACGAAGCGCCATTGATCGAAACGGCTCCGCCGCCTCCGGCAACCGGACTATTTGCGTCGCATATTCAGCGAACACATAACCCAGAGCGGCGATGGAACCGGACTGGATCACGGCGAAGAGTGCCCACCCGTAAAGGAATGCGACGAACGGTCCGTAAGCACGATCCAGATAAACATACTGCCCACCCGTCTGTGGCATCATCGCTGCCAGCTCGGCATTGCTCAACGTGCCGAGCAACGAGATGACACCGGCCAGCACCCACACACCCATCAACACTTCAGGTGAACCGACTTGCGCAGCCATGACACCCGCCTTGCGGAAAATGCCGGAGCCGATCACGCCGCCCGCCACCAACATCACGCCACTGAAGAGTCCGAGCGTGGGGATGAGTTTCGGCCCATTAGTTGGGGCACTGTTGGCTGGTACTTTCACGGGTCAGCGTGGAATTTACTGAAACGCCGACAGGAAGGAACGAAGAATCGCTCAATTGAAGATGGCTGGTGCCAGTTGGCCATCCAACTGCCACTCGACAGCTCCGGAACGATCTCCAGCCCGCAAATGGCTTGCCAGAGTTTGAATCATCTCAGGGTCCAGGCTGAAATCAGTCGCTGCGCAAGTTCGTAAATTAGAGCTTGTCCCCAAGCCTCGAGCGTTGCGAGCAGTTCTACGCGAGTGCGCACACAAGACAGGGCGTAAAACGGGCGGATTTGCGCGGATGCGCTGAAAACGATGCGTTATGAGGGCGTGAAGTGCTACCGGTTTGCTCTGGCCTTGGCAGCTGGGGCGGAGGCGTTAGGCCGGATCAAGTGCAGCTCTCCGCGCTCCAAGATCTCCCACTCGACCTCTTCGCCCGCCTCTAAACCAATGGCCGCCGCCAGTGCCATTGGAAAACCGATGTAGAGCCGCTGGTTCTGTCCGCTGGAGCGGATGGCCTGCACGCGCAAGGGATAAACGGATTTAGAAGATTTTTTGTCCATCAGTGGCGATGGTTCTCGATGTTTAATACGCTAGTACTCCGTCAGTCATCAAATGAGGGGTAAAGTTTCTTGAGTTTGACGCGGGCATCGTCGGTGGTGAAACGCCAGTTGATTTTGGAAGAGGGCTGATTGCGACGCCGGGTCCAGGCGGCGATCTCTTGGCGCAGG
>SXMN01000033.1 GCA_005777315.1 Verrucomicrobiales bacterium | reverse complement strand
GAATCATGGGATTCCTGTTCCCCCCCGAAGTCCCCTCTGGCCCATGCGAGAGCGAGTTGATCTGAAGAGCCCGGTGCGGGAAAACCGCCCGCCGGGATCTGTGCGGGGGGCGCCGGGCAACCGGCGTCCCTACCGCGACATCGAGACACGACCAAACAGGACGCCTCGTCATCGGAGGTCTTTCTTACGCCGCGTGAACACGCTGCTTGCGCTGGTCTTTTCGACAGTCGCAGTCGGTGCCCAGATTCTTCCGCCGCCGCCAGCACGCCCCGACAAGGCGAACACGCTTCCGATTGATACCCGCCTGCTAGTCCGTGGATTCCATTTTGAAGGCAACAAGGCCTACTCTCAGGCTGAACTGGCGAAGGTCACGGAGCCGTTCACAAACCGGGAGCTTGGCAGCGAGGATGTTGAACAGGCCCGGCGCACGGTCACCCTCCATTACGTCCAACACGGATACATTAATTCAGGAGCGGTGATTCCGGACCAGAATCCTGCGAACGGGATCATCACCATCCGCATTGTCGAAGGGGCGCTGACGGGGATCGAGCTGCATGGCAACAAGTGGCTTCAAGATCGTTACATCACTAGCCGTGTCCGGCGATGGTCCGAGCCGCCGCTCAACATGAACAAGCTGCAGGAGGGATTGCAGCTACTCCGCCAAAACCGAAACGTGCGGCAGGTGAACGCGGAATTGAAGCCGGGAACGGTGCCAGGTGAAAGCCTGCTCGATCTGCGGGTGGAAGATCAGCAACCGTTTCGCCTCGGATTGCAGATCGACAACCAGCGGCCACCCAGCGTCGGGGCGGAAGAAATTTGGGCACTGGCGTCCGACCTGAATTTGACCGGCCATAATGACCCGCTCGAATTGAAGTATGGGATAGCAAACAGCCGTGGTCGTGGCATGGATTTTTCGGGAGCGGACAACATGGAAGCCAGTTATCTGCTGCCGTTGACGCGATACGACACCACCATCGGATTCCATGGCAGCAGGCTCAACACCGGCCTCGTGGAGGAGCCATTCACCACACTGGACATCAACAGCCTCACCAGGAGTTATGGAATCGTCCTGCGTCAACCCGTTTATCGGACTGCCAATCAGGAGGCGGCGGTGTCGTTCGGTTTCGATTACCGGCAGAATCAAACCAGTTTGCTGGGTGAGCCGTTCAATATTTCCCCCGGTTCGGATGGTGGAGAAATGGTGGTCTCGGTTTTTCGGCCCTCCCAGGAGTGGCTGCTTCGCGGACAGGATCACGTGGTGGCGTTGCGTTCCACCTTCAATGTCGGCCTGGATGTCCTGGGTGCCACCGACAATGGAATTGCGGGTGATCCGAACGCAAAATTCTTCTCATGGCTGGGCCAGGGGCAGTATGTCCAGCGTCTCTTCAACACCCAGAACCAGTTGGTCCTGCGAGCGTCGGGACAATGGAGTTCCAAATCGTTGCTCGCGTTGGAACAAATGAGCGTGGGCGGTTTCGACAGCGTGCGAGGCTATCGCGAAAATCAATTGGTCCGTGATCGCGGCATATTCTGTTCCGTGGAGTTTCGACTGCCGGTGATCTTCGACAAGTCGGGAGCCGGGATCGTGCATCTGGCACCATTTTTTGATTTCGGCGGCGGGTGGGACGAGCACGGCTCACCGAGTCCAACCACGATTTACAGCACTGGTGTGGGCTTGTTGCTCGCGCCCAGCCGACATTTCAATGCCCAACTTTACTGGGGCCACCGACTGCGCCATGTGAATACCCCCGCCGACAAAGACCCTCAGGATCTCGGCCTGCATTTCAAGATCAACATCCATGCGTTTTAGGCGCACGCACCCATTCAGCCTGTATTTCTGGAGACAGACGTTGGAAATCACGGACTGTGGCGAGTTGAATTCGCAGCCCCCCTGTCCTCGGTGCCGCCTGCCATACACGGATTGCCGTCCAGATCGGCCGCGGCACGAGTTTGTCATCCACTCAGAGACAAGGATGTTCGAGGGTTTGAGGTCTCGATGGATGACGCCCTTCAAGTGCGCGTGCTGCACGGCGGACCAAACCTGAATTGTCGTCCACGCTCAGGCCACGTAGCTGTAATCGTATGGCTTCCGCATTTCACGGGCGAGATGGGAGTTGGCTTCTTTCGCGCCGTCGCCAGTGAAGACTTCCCTTGCCGGATCCCACTGGAGTTTTCGGCCAATCTGCATGGCGATAATGATGAGATGTCCCACGACTGCGGAGCGATGGCCCTGCTCGACGTGGGCAATCGGGTCTTTGCGCGACCGAACACAGTCAAAGAAATTGGTCATGTGATTGGAACTTTCTTCGAGCCTGATGGCGTCAGCGGGTAACGGGGTCGTGTATATCTCATCCTTGCTCGCGCTCAGATCGCCTCGGTTCACCCAGATCCAACCATCCGTCCCGGTAAACCGAACGCCGTTGCGCTGGCCTTTCGGATCGATGATTCCGCCAAACGGACTGTCCGCCGTCGTCGTCTTGACGATCTGCCGGATGTCTTTGGCATACACGAGTGTCGCCTCGAATTCCTTGCAGGTCGTGAAGCCGCCTTCGATCGGACCCACCGTGGATATGGCTTCGACGCCAATGGGGCCGTCCTGCCCGATGGCCCAGCGCGCAATATCGTTGTGGTGAGCGCCCCAATCTGTAACCGGCCCGCCGGCGTAGTCCCACCACCATCGAAATGTGTTGTTCGCGCGCTCCTTCATATAGCCCACCTTCGGTGCCTGGCCGAGCCAGAGATCCCAGTTGAACCCCTCCGGCACTGACTGCTCGGTGGCGAACGGCCCTTCGCGCAATCCGGCCGGGAGGAACACTTCCACGGTCTGGAGTTTACCGATCCGGCCATTGCGGACCAATTCGCACGCCAGGCGGAAACGCCGGTCGCTGCGCTGCTGGGTGCCCGTCTGGAAAACAATCTTGTTCTCGCGCACCGCCCGAATCACCTGCTTGCCCTCGTCAATCGTAAGCGTGAGCGGTTTCTCGCCGTAAACGTCCTTCTTTGCCCGCGCGGCACCAATGTTGATCAAGGAATGCCAGTGGTCCGGTGTGCCGTTGACGATGATATCGACATCCTTTCGCTCCAGGATCTTTCGGAAATCGCTGAACATGGCGGGCGTCCTGCCATCCTGAGTGTAACGGGCGGCAACGCCTTTCATCGAACTTTCCTTCACATCGCAAAGAGCCACGACGTTTCCAAACTTCGCGGCTCCGGCAAGATCGCCAGTTCCCATGCCACCACAGCCGATCAGCGCCAGGCCCGGACGGCTGTTGGGCGAGGTCGAAGGCGCGGTGTTCTGCTCGGCGGCACGCGCAAGTTCACGCTCCACGAACCACAGCGGGAGTCCAGTGGCGGCGGCGGTGAGACCGGCTCGTTGGATGAAGGAACGACGGGAAATTTGAAATGTTTTGGGCATGGCGGGATTGAAGTCGCGACCGGTGCCACGGTCAAGGTGAAGTCCGCCATCTGGTTTACGCCGCTGGAAAGCAATTGCTTTGAATCCAACCGCCCCTTCAATACCGTCCATGGCCATGACAACATCCGTCAAAATACCGACTGAAAAGCAAAAACGCTTTTCGGAAGTGAGCGCCATGATTGAGAGGTTTGGACAAGTCCATCTTGATGTTGAACTGACTGGATTTGCCATCGAACTATGGAAGCGGATTTGTCGGCGCCAAAGCTCCGAATTTCTTCGAGGGAACCTGAATATCTGGGCTGCTTCCGTCATTCTTGTCATTGCCAGGATGAATTTCCTCTTCGATCGTAAGCAGCCTGTCCACCTGACTTTCAATACGATAAGCCAATACTTTGATTCGAACAAGACCACCGTGGGCAGCAAAGCCACATGGATTGAAAAATCTCTCCGCCTCCGGCAGCACACTGAGCCTGGTTTATGCCGCAACGACTTCGTGGAAGATTTCACAGATGTCAGACTTTCCAATGGCATGATCGTGAGTTTAGGAATGGCAAAGAAGCTGGGACTGATCCCGCCGGATGCCCGACTGGAGTGATTCCTCCCCTGTGCCTGTCAGAGAGTCAACAGCAGCTTCTTGATCTCTCCAAGCCGTGCTTTTGCGTCCTTCTTCGTCAGACGCGGAAACTTGCCGCCCACCATGATGAAATCGCCGTGACGGGTGAGCATCAATTTGTCGCTCTTGCTTTCGATGACGCTGACGCTGCGTTCAGAAGCGAGTGGCTTGAGTTCCGAGACCTGCAACAGAAGCTCGACGCCGGGTGGGAGTTTTCCAAAACGGTCGCGAAGTTCGGCTCGGAGCGCATCAAGGCCCGCCTTGTCCGCGATTTGCGCAAGCTTGCGGTAAATCTCGATGCGCTGGTGCGGTTCTGAGATGTACTTGAGCGGAATGAAAGCGGCAGCGGGCGCCACCGGAGCAGGAGAATTGGGAATTGAGGATTCAGAATTGTCCGATGGATCCTCAATGTAGGTGGCGACTTCGCGTGGAACAGTCGCGGACGGCTTGCCCCTGTTCGATTTTGAACTTTGGACTTTGGACTTTGAACTTTGAACTTCGCCCTCCCCTCCCGGCTGCATTGCCAGAAAATCCAGGCGCACCTGAACCTCCACGCGTGGCTTGACCTTCTCGCCCTTGAGCGCGCTGACACTTTGCTTGAGCAACTGGCAGTAAAGCTCGAAACCGACGGCGGTGATGTGGCCGCTCTGCTGAGCGCCAAGAAGATTTCCCGCGCCACGAATCTCCAGATCGCGCATGGCGATTTTGAAACCACTGCCTAGACTTGAGTACTGTTTTATGGCGCTGATGCGCTTTCGCACATCGCTGAGAAGTTGCGCGTGCCGCGGGAGGAGCAGGTAGGCGTAGGCCTGGTGCTTGTATCGTCCGACGCGGCCGCGGAGCTGATAGAGATCGCTCAAGCCAAAGCGGTCCGCACGATCGATGATGATGGTGTTCGCGTTCGGGATGTCGATGCCGCTTTCGATGATCGTCGTCGAGACAAGCACGTCGGCCTCCCCATTGACAAACTGCGTCATGATCTCCTCGAGATCGTCGCTGTCCATCTGTCCGTGTCCGACAATCACACGGGCTTTCGGCACGAGCGTTTTGATCCGCGAAGCCACGGCGTTGATGTCGCCCACGCGGTTGTGGAGGAAAAAGACCTGCCCCTCGCGGTTGAGTTCGCGCTGAATCGCATCGCGAATCAGTCGTTCATCATAGTGGCTGGTGATCGTCTCGACAGGCAACCGGTCCTGCGGCGGCGTTTCGATGGTGCTCATGTCCCGGGCGCCGGTCAGCGCCAGGTAAAGCGTACGTGGAATGGGGGTGGCGCTGAGCGTGAGCACGTCCACCATTTGACGGAGCATTTTGAACTTCTCCTTGTGCAGAACTCCGAAGCGCTGCTCCTCGTCGATGACCACCAGCCCGAGGTCTTTGAATTGCACATCCTCCTGAATCAACCGGTGCGTTCCGATGACGATGTCCACCGCGCCGGCGGACAGTTGTTCGAGAACCTGCTGTTGCTCCCGCCGCGTCCGGAAGCGAGAGAGTTGCTCGACGCGGATCGGGTAATCCGCCATGCGCTCGCGGAAGGTGTTAAAGTGCTGTTGCGCGAGCACCGTGGTGGGAACGAGCAGCGCGACCTGGCGGCCTCCCATCACCGCTTTGAACGCGGCGCGAATGGCCACCTCGGTTTTGCCGTAACCGACATCTCCGCAAATCAGGCGGTCCATCGGTTTGGGCGACTCCATGTCCGCCTTGGCCTGGACAATGGCCCGCATTTGATCGGGTGTTTCCTCGTAGAGAAACGCGCTCTCGAACTCCCGCTGCCACGGTGCATCCGGCGGAAATGCGTGGCCGGTCTGCGATTCGCGCGCGGCCTGGATGGTCAGCAACTCCGCCGCGAGATCACGCACCGCTTCCTCGGCCTGTATCTTGGTCTTTGCCCACCGCGTTCCTCCGAGGGTGTTCAACGCCGGGTGGGCCTTGCCCGCGCCGACATACTTGCTCACGAGGTGCGACTCCGTGACAGGTACGTACAACTTGGGCGCAGGCTGGCCAACATCGCCGGCAGCATATTCGATCACGAGGCATTCCTGACCGCCTGCCGTATCCGAAGTCTGCTGGCTCGTATCTGGTGCCGTGTCTCGTCGCTTGGGAGTAATCGGCGTCCTTTGGAGGCCGAGGTAGCGGCCAATGCCGTGCTGTAGATGGACAACAAAGTCTCCCTCGGTCAGGTCGGTGAAATCGATGTCCAACGCCGAGCGCGCCGCCACCGCGTGAGGAGATTTGAGCCGGCGCGGACGCTGAACTTTGTAGCGTCCGAAAATCTCGGCGTCGGTTACGACCACGAGTTTTGCTTCATGGTTGAGGAAGCCGCGCGCCAGGGCTCCGAGGTGGGTTTGGAGGCGGGAATTTAAGCCTGGAGCCGGTACGGAAACACCGACCGGATCACCGCTGGATTGCCGCATCTTCTCCCTCTCCGCCCTTCGGGCACCCTCTCCTCCATTCGGATTGGAGGAGAGGGACGGGGAGAGGAGGTTCTCCGGTTCATGGGGAGTGGGCCTGGGTGAGGTGGGTGGCGTGAGTGTTTCCGTCACCAGCCCATACTCCTCCCAAATCTCACTGAATCGCTGACGCTCGCCCTCGTTGTTGCAGAAGACATGGACAGCGTAGTCCTGCCGGAGCCATCGATGCAGTTGCGCGAAAAATTCCCGGCGTTGCGCTTCGACGATCTGCGGATCAGGGAGTCGCTGGGCAATGGGGCGGAAGGCATCCAGGTTGGAGAGTGCAAGCGTCAGCTCCTCGGAGTCAGGCACAATCGGATTGTCCGCGACGCCGATTCCAAGCGCCCCGCTGATTTCAGAATCCTGCCCGTCGGCCGCCTGATCTGCTTCGGTGATCTCCAGCGTCGCCATTCCACGATTCGTGATTTCCTGACGAACAGAATCCCAGCCCAGGAAGAAAGGATCGTCAGCGGGAATCCGTCCGGCATAGGCCCCGGCGTGCTCCTCCAACTGAGGAGGGTTGCAGAGAATGATCAGGGTGTCCGAAGGAAGATGATCAATGAACGAACCCAACTTTACCTTCTCCGCCTTCTCCGCCGGCTCCTGCATCATCCGGCTCAGAATTCCGATCTCCCCGGCGGGAGGAATGGTTACAAAAAGAACCTGCTCGCGGGAGATCTGTGAAGCCGGATCAAACTGCCGTATCGATTCGACTTCATCTCCGAAGAACTCTATCCGCACAGGCCAGGGGCTGGTGGGCGGATACACATCAAGAATTCCGCCGCGCAAGGAGATCTCCCCTTTGCTGTTCACGCGCGCCTCGGGTTCGTAACCCTGCTCTTCAAGCCACTCGATCAAATCAAGCGGGTCGATGGTATCCCTGAGCCGCACAACCCGGGTGCGTTCGGTGATCATCTCAGCCGGAAAAGTCGTCTGGACGAGCGCCGTGACCGTCGTCACCACAATCGGCGCCCGGCTTGACGGCGTTTCAGATCGGGCGAGTCGGCGGGAGGAAAGTTCAATCAGAGTTTCCAGGCGTTCGCTGATCACGTCCGAATGGGGCAGCCGGGCTTCGTGAGGCAGAACCTCCCACGCCGGATAAAACAGACAGCCACCGCTGCTGGCGACGCGGCCCCGCCCGGCGGCACCGTCCGGACCGCCCGTCAACTTCAGCCACGTTTCGACATCCTGATGAAAGCTCTCCTGTGTCTTGACGCCTTCGGTGACGAGAACGATTGGACGTACTGGAAACAACTCTCGCAGCAGTGCGGCGAAGAAGGGCTGGGCAGCCGGACTGATCCCGACCAGCGACAACGATCGTCCCGATTCCACGCGCCAGCGCAGCTCCTGCGCGGCGGGAACATTCTTCACCAGCTCAAGGATGGTTCTGGCCAAAGGCTCGGGCGGCGGTGCCGCGCCAGCAAGCTGGCACGTTACGCAAGCGCCCGTCAAGCGGAGCTCTGAATGGGGAATATCCTGAGGCGATTTCAAAAGTCGGAAAGACTGGGGCAAGGGAATGGTGGCAAATGAATTATTCTGAAGGAAATCCATTCTTTTGCCCCCATTCCTTTGCCATCGTCGGGAGTTTTGCAATCGCCTCTCCTGACTTGTAATTCACGGTCATGGATTTCATGGATCGCCCGGTAGGAATACAAGACTCGTGGTTCATCCGGGTTGCGCAAACAAGAAACGCACTGCATCGGACAAGGCATAGTTAGTCCGCCATTCGCCTGCGAGGTAACCAACGATCAATGAAAAAGGCCGAATGTTTGCCCGGTTCGGAGCGACCTGAAGTTGGAACATCGCTGTCAGAGGAATCTTCCACTCAAGTTGATCTGAAAAAGTCCGCCATCATCGACGCCAACGAAGCCGTGGCCCGCGTTGCCTATGCGCTGAACGAGGTTATCGCCATCTACCCGAGTACGCCGTCGTCGCCGATGGGCGAGTGGGCGGACCAATGGGCGGCTTCCGGGGTGAAGAACCTCTGGGGCACCGTGCCTTCCGTGGTTGAGTTGCAGAGCGAAGGCGGCGCGGCCGGCGTCATTCATGGCGCGCTGCAGACGGGCTCGCTCGCCACGACGTTCACGGCGTCGCAGGGGCTGCTGTT
>SXMN01000361.1 GCA_005777315.1 Verrucomicrobiales bacterium | reverse complement strand
GCGTCAACGACAGCCCAACCCAAAATACAAAACCATCACCGACTTCCACGCTGACATGGGGGAAAACAATCTCGCCAAAGCCATGCGCTTCGTCTCTCGCAAGCGTCCCTCCCTTTGAATCCCCTTCATGCATACGCACTGGGCTTCCGCGAATTTCATGGAATCTCTCTGGCGCCACTCATCGTTTTATGTGTAACATTTCACCCCATGAACTTCGTCCACATGCTGGTAGGGATGCTGGCGGAGGGTCGGCATGCAAAACACAACGCCTAATGAGCCAAGCCAACTGATTGCGATCAGGGGCGATGTCGCCTCGCTCGCTGCCCGACTCGGAGCACCCGACCTCGCGAGCTGGGAGCAAATCGTCCCGCAAGGCACCTTCAGTCCAATTCGCAATCTTCCCGAACTCCGTCAGTTCATTCAGGGCTATTGCGATCAAGCTCTGGTCCCTCGCGACTTGCCAGCCATTCGTCGCGCGTTCCACCATTCGTCGAGGTCTGAAGCCAGCGAATTGATCGCTTTGGATGTCAGCCTTTCAAAAGACGCGGCGCTCATCCCGTTCTCCCGCGCCAGCCAGCATGTCGGGAGGGGGCGGTTGCGCCGTCTGGAGCCGCTCTGGGATCAGCGGATCGTCCAGCGGTATCTGGCCGCAGTTCGTGCGGGCGAAGCGAAGGGCTGGCATCCGGTCGTGTTCGGGCTAACGCTCGCCCTTTACTCCCTGCCGTTGCGCCAGGGGATGATCCACTTCGCCACGCAAACGATGAATGGATTTGTGCATTCCGCAGCCGGTCCGCTTCAACTGCGACAGGCCGATTGCGACGAGTTGCTGTCGCACCTCGACGGGAAAATTCCGAGGCTGGTCTCCGCCGCCTTGGACAGCGTGGACCCTGCACTACCACGCTTCATCACCGCCTAAAAAACGCGCATGTCGCCCGTCCTGATGCTGCTCTGCATCGCCGTGTACTTTGCGGCGCTGCTTGGCATCGCATGGAAGACCGGACGAAGTGCAAATAGCGAAGGATACTTCCTAGGCAACCGTCGCTCTCCCTGGTACGCGGTGGCGTTTGGCTTGCTGGGCGATTCGCTTTCAGGTGTCACTTTCATCTCGGTGCCGGGGCAGGTCGGAACTTCCAAATTCTCCTACCTTCAAATCGTACTGGGTTACGTCCTCGGCTACGTGGTCATCGCTGAACTGCTCCTGCCGCTTTACTATCGCCTCCGGCTTACATCAATCTACAGTTATCTCGGGAATCGATTCGGCGGTACGGCGCAGGTTACCGGTTCGTTCTTCTTTCTCATCTCCCGCCTTGCAGGGGCAGGAGCCCGCCTTTACCTGGCGGCAAGTGTGCTTCAGCTTTTCATTTTCGACCGCTGGCACATTCCATTCTCGGTATCCGTTGCCGGCTCGATCGCGCTGATGCTCATTTACACTTACCGCGGCGGCATCAAAACGCTGGTGTGGACCGATGTTTTTCAATCAACCTTCCTTCTCGTTGGCGTTGTGCTCTCAATCCTGGCCATCGCGCGCGCCCTCGATCTCGGGCCTGGAGGCCTTTTTCAGACAATCAGGCAGAGCGATCTGTCCCAGGTTTTTGTATGGGACTGGCAGAGCAAGAATTTCTTCTGGAAGCAAATTCTCAGTGGAGCCTTCATCGCCATCGTGATGACCGGCCTGGATCAAAATAGCATGCAGAAAAATCTGAGCTGCCGCTCGTTGCCGGAGGCGAAGAAGAACATCTATTCGTTCGCCGCGGTCATGGTCGCCGTGAACATTCTGTTCCTGTCGCTGGGTGTGCTGTTGTACGAGTACGCCCGTGCCAAAGGCATCACCATTCCAGGAAAGGCGGACGCTCTTTTCCCCACGCTGGCACTCGAACATCTTGGACCGTTCGCGGCCATCGTCTTCCTCGTGGGCCTGACCGCCGCCACCTTTTCCAGCGCCGATTCCGTGCTTACAACTTTGACAACCTCGTTCTGCATCGATTTTGCCCGCATCGACTCCCGGACAGATCTGACGGATGTGTCGAAGACGAGACTCCGGCATGTCACTCACCTTTGCTTTGCCGTGCTGTTGCTTGCCGTCATCCTTGCGTTCCGATACTTGAACAACGACTCCGTGATCACCGCAGTGCTGACCCTGGCCACTTACACTTATGGCCCCTTGCTCGGCCTTTTCGCCTTCGGCCTCTTCACCAGGCAAAAGGTTCGCAGCTCTTTGGTTCCAGTGATCTGCACCGCATCACCTCTCGCATGTTTCTGGATCAATGGGCGGACGGCAGACTGGTTTGGCGGCTATCAGCTGGGGTTCGAGCTGCTGATCTTGAACGGGCTTCTCACCTGTCTAGGTCTGCTGCTAATTCGCCAGCCCGCGACCAAACCGCAAACATCCGCGACTCATGCCTAAGCTGGCGCTCATTCAAATGCACGTGGTTGGAGGTGCAAAGCGCGAGAACCTCCGGCACGCGCGCGATTTGATCCTCCAAGCGGCCAGTGCTGGAGCACAAATCGTCGTCTTGCCGGAAGCCATGACACTCGGCTGGACGCATCCATTGGCGCGAACTGAAGCCGATTCATTACCTGACGGTGCGTCCATTGTCGCCCTTCGTGAGGCGGCGATGGAAGCCGGTGTTCACGTCTGTTCAGGCTTCATCGAGCGAGCTGGAGAAAAGATTTTCAACTCGGCAGTCCTGATTGCTCCCGGCGGCTCGATCCTGCTTCACCATCGCAAGCTGAACGAACTCGAACTCGCGCATGACCTCTACGCGCTTGGAGATCGCTTGCAGGTTGTAGAAACACCCTTCGGCCGAATTGGGCTGATGATCTGCGCGGATGGGTTTGCCAGAGGGCAGGTGATTGCCCGCGCCCTTGGTTACATGGGAGCGGAGATCATCCTGTCGCCGTCCGCATGGGCTGTCCCGTCCGACCACGACAACGTCAAGGAACCCTACGGCCAGCTTTGGATGGACAACTACTCGCCTGTAGCGCGTGATTTTGGCCTATGGATTGTTGGTGTCAGCAACGTCGGCTGGCTCAATGCCGGCCCGTGGTCAGGCCGGAAGTGCATTGGCTGTTCGCTGGTTGTCGGCCCATCTGGTGAGAAAGTGATGCAAGGTCCGTATGGTGTGGATGCTGAAGCCGTTTTGACGATCGAATTCGCAACCTTGCCCCGGCTGGCACAAGGAGATGGCTGGGCCCACCTCTGGCAGCGCTGACCCATCTGATGCGGATCAGATGTTCTGGCCTGAATTCCTTCCTCGAACTTGCCAAGCCGCTCCCGCCCCTTCTTTCGCCGTGGTGTGGATTTGGGCTGGCAGTTGACTCTTGCGCTTTGGAACTCCACGACTATTTTCCGCTGTTATGCGGAGTATTTTAGTGACGGGTGGAGCGGGTTTTATTGGATCGAATCTTGTGTTGGAGTTGCAGCATAGGCATCCAAACGCGCACATTGTGGTCATTGACGACTTCCGCTCAGGAGATTTTAGAAACCTTATCGGTTTCAAGGGCGAGTTTGTAGCGGCCGATCTGTCGCGATTGGATTGGAACGCGCAATTTCGCAACCTCTCCTTCGACGCGATATTTCATGAAGCCTCGATTACGGACACCACCGTTCACGATCAGTTCCTTCAAACTCACAACAACGTTGAGAGCTTTCGCCGCCTCCTGGATTTCGCCGCGCCGAGCCTCATACCTGTGATTTATGCCTCCTCGGCGTCTGTTTACGGCCTTGGATCAAACGTCATGCAGGAGGATCAGCCGCCGGCGCCCGCCAATGTCTATGCCTTTTCCAAGGTTCAACTGGACAATCTCGCCCGAATCTACGCGCGACGACAACCCGCGTGGAAGATTGTGGGCGTGCGATACTTCAACGTCTATGGCATGCACGAGGCTCACAAGAAGGCGGCGGCCAGCATGATTTATCAACTCTACCTTCAAATCAAAGCGGGCAAGAGACCGCGCGTCTTCCACTCGGGCGGGCAGAGGCGCGATTTTGTCCATGTGAAGGATGCCGTGAACATGACCATCGATGCATTGTCGGCACCGCAAAGCCGCGTGTATAATTGCGGTTCTGGCCGTGCTTTTTCCTTTAATGAAGTGATCGATGAGCTTAACCGAAATCTCGGCACCGACCTCGCACCCGAGTATTTTGAGAACCCTTATGGTTTTTACCAGCCTCGCACTGAAGCAGACCTCACCCTTGCCCGAACCGAACTGAAGTATTCGCCAGAGTTTCCGCCCATCCGAGGAATTGCGGACTATGTCGCCGCTCTCGAAGGCCGAAAGTCAGCCTGACAATAGAAAGCTTTTTCATGTCCACCAAAATAGATTTGGAAGAATTAGAGCCTCGTTCACCGTGGCCACGACGGTTCGCCATCGCAGCTGTTACAGTCGTTGCAGGACTGATCGTCACATACTTCGTCGCGAGCAGCAGTTTCTTCCTAAAGAATGTGGTGCTGCCTCGCCTGGCGGACACGCTCGGAGCGCAGATCACCATTGGCGATAGCTCCATCAGTCCGTTTTCCCAGGTCGTGCTGCGCAAGTTCACATTGAAGACCACTGGTTCTGAGCCGTTGCTCACGGTCGAGGAGGTTCGAGCCCGCTACAGTTTGTTCTCGATCCTGGGCGGCAAAATCGATGTCAGCGAAGTAACTCTGCTATCACCCGACATTCGCATTATCGAAGGGCCGGATGGCAGGAGCAACCTCTCGTCGCTATCCGACAGACCGTCCAGACCCAGTCCAGATCGAAAAGGCCAGCCTGCCCCTCGATTGAACATCCGCAATGTGAGCCTCAAAAACGGGCGCGTTCTTCTTGCACGCAAAGACAAAGCTAGTGCATCAGAAACCAGGGAAGTGAGCAACCTGGAATTCACGCTCGACCGCTTGGAAAATGGGCAGTCTGGAAGAATTTCCTTGGGCACAGTTCTTCGCGCCACACAGTCGTCATCCGCCACGAACGGCCTTCTGGAAGCCAAGGTTTCGAGCTCGTTTGAATTTACTCTCGACCCACAATTGCGGCCTCAAACAGCCAAAGGAAATGGCCGGATGGATTTGTCCCGCACCGAAGGCTTGTTCGGCGAGTTCCTGGGCTTGGCTGCAATCTTGCAGGTGGACCTTTCTCCCACTGAACTTCGACAGTTTAATCTTCGCTTCGAACGAGGAGGCCAGCCTCTGGGGCGCCTGGCCATCAACGGCCCCTTCGATGTCGTGAAAGCGACCGCCCGGCTCAAGGTTGATATTCAGCAGATTGATCGTCAGGTGTTAAACCTTCTCGGTGCAGCCCACGCAGTTGATTTTGGAAAATCTCTCGTCAATGCATCCGGAATCATCGACCTCTCGCGCGATTGGAGGGTGGTAGTCGCCACAGGGAAGATCGAAGGCAGGCAACTGGGCATGACTCGCAACGGGCATACGACACCACCAGTCGAACTCGATCTGGATTACCAGCTTCAAATCGATCTGGCTGAAGAAGCCGCCGTTCTCCAAAAGCTGAATCTTGCCGGCCGCCGCGAACAGAAGGACATGCTCACCGCATCACTCGACAAACCAATGAACATCAATTGGGGGCCACGGGCTCGTGGCTTTAGTGAATCCAACCTCCGAGTGGCTCTCAATCAAATCGACCTTTCTGAATGGCGTTCACTGATCGGCATTCCAGTGAGCGGCTTGGCCGATATCCAGATCAACATCCTCGCGCAACAAGATGCCAAGCAGTTGACGGCAAGATCCGCGGCAGATTTCCGCAACGTCAAGGCTGAGTTTGGAACCAACCGCCTTCAATTCGCCCGCGCCAGGCTTGAAACAGAAACATTCCTCACCGATTTCCGAACCGCCGACATACGCGCCGCAAGAATTGTGATCGAGGAGGGCGGGGCTTCCTTGGTGTCCGCCAACGTTACAGGCAATTATGATCTCCAGACGGCCATAGGCAACGCCCAGTTCGGTGCCGAGGTAAGTCTGGTGGGGCTGCTCAAGCAGTTTCCGATTTCCGGCGCTTCAGCCACAAGCGGCTCGGCGAAGATCTCCTCCAATTACACGTTCAAAGAGAACAATCACTCCTCGACAGGTGTTTTCGCCGTCAATGACTTCACTGGAGTTTATGGCGCGTGTGACTTCACTCACTTCCAGGCTGCCATTGATTACAACCTCGACCTCGGACAGAACAACCTCCAGATCCACAGCGCCTCGGCAAAGATCCAGCACGGTTTTCGTCCGGGCGGCAGTGTCGATTTTACCGGGAAAGTCAATCTGACGAACGCCGTCACCGAAGCCACTTTCAAGATTCTTGAACTGAACCAGGACGGCCTCCTGCCATTCCTCAAGCACTCGCTCGGCGATAACAGGCTGGTGTCCCTGACGCTCAATGGCACTGGTTCACTCAATCACAACCCGAGCTTCAGTTCATCGATCAAAGCCGAACTCAACTTCAACAACTTCCTGATCCAGCCACCGCAGCTGACCGAACGACGCCCGCCGGTCAGCGCCCGCATCGAGATGGACGGTGCTCTGCGTGAGGAAGTGTTCGACCTCCGACAATTCACACTTGCACTCACACCAACCAAACGCGCCACCAACGAGATCCAGATCCAGGCCAAACTCGACCTGAGCAAACTCAAACCGGCTCCGGGCGAGATCAGAATCAATGCTCAAGCGCTCGACCTGACAGCCTATTATGACATGTTCGCCAGCTCGACCAACACCACTGCGCCCGCACCTGCGACCATATCAAACCAAGGGCAGTCCGAACCTCCAGCCGTCCTCCTGCCGTTTTCTGAGCTGACGGCCGGGGTGAAAATCGATCGCCTTTTCCTGCACGAGATTGCCGTCACAAACTTCGTCGCAAACGCGAAACTCCAAAACGGCCAACTCCTGGTGAATCCGCTCCAGATGACGCTGAACGGCGCTCCGGTGAAAGCATCCGCGGCGTTAAACCTTTCTCAACCGGGTTACGTGTATGACATCTCCTTCCAAGCGGACAAAGTCCCCATCGAACCGATGGCCAACACTTTCTCGCCGGCCAATCCCGGAAGACTCAAAGGCGACTTGAACGCCAAGGCTTTGATTAAAGGAGCAGGAATAACCGGCGTGAACCTCAGAAAGAACCTCACCGGCGAAATGGCGCTGAACATCACCAACATGAATTACGAGGTTGTAACTCCGAAGACCAGGCGTCTGATCGAACCTATCGCCTTCGTTCTCAATCTCAGCGACCTGCTTCAGTCTCCGCTCAACTGGGTGGATGCGCGTGTGAACCTCGGTCAGGGACAGATCAACCTTGAGAATTTCAGCGTGTTGAGCAGCGCATTCCACGCAGAGTCTCGCGGGAATATCCCAATCTCGGACGTCCTGACCAACTCGCCTCTCGATCTGCCAGTCACACTCTCACTTCGGCGAAGCCTGGCCGAAAAATCCAATCTCCTGCCGTCAAACGCCCCGACCAACACCGCTTACGTCCCGCTGGCGCAATTCGTAAAATTGACCGGCACACTTGGCAATCCAAAGACCCAGACGGACAAACTCATGGTTGCCGGATTGGTGACCCGTTCGGTCACGTCCATCATCCCAAAACTCGGTGGAAAAGCAGCCGGCATCGTGCAAGGAGTTGGAAACCTGCTCAGTGGGAAAGCCCCGGACGCTCCGAATGTCAACTCACCCGAGGCCGTCCCCGCGCAGAGACCTGGCTCTGCGGCTACGCTTCTCCAAGGAATCGGAACCGCGTTGGGGGGACGCAAACAGCAGTCCGCACCGACAAATGCAACCCCAGCGACTTCGCCTGCTTCACCCGCCTCAAAGGCTTCCGAGCCGGCAAAGTCCCCTTCCCCGGTCTCGTCGGCACTGGTGACACCAAGGAATCCTGCCACTCCTCAAAGTCCAGCCAGCAAGGCAACCACCGGGCTCAATGCCATCAAGCAGACAAACCAGCCGACGGGAGCGAGCACCAACAAGAGCACCAATCGCGTCCCTGGACAGAACACCCTGCCAGTCCCTCAGCCAAAGCAGTAATCTGCCAAGCCTGACTCCTACTTCGATCAATTCAATTCGTGCTTAGGTGGGGGATTGCTCATTATTGGCTGGCAACGAGCCAGAGGTAGGAAGATCTGTTCAGGACACGGCATCGGAGCCGGTCGGCAATCCATCGCCTGGTTGACGAGCTGCCGCATTTGTTCAAACCACCAGTGCGCTCGGCGAAGACGGCGCTGGCGACGCGAATTGCGCTGCCGGGGTGAGGTGGAATTGAAGCTCAGTTCGATCTGATTATCTTTCATAGGCGTTCTCTAATTTTCTCCTCAGCCTACCAGTCAAGATCGGACAAATACTGTCCGACCTTAACGATTTTTTGAAATTTTGTCCGGCACGCTCTGTCCCACAACGCCATCAGGGAACGGGTATTGCTAATGGCTTCTGCATCATGTGGAAGCTTGAGCGAGCCCTCACGCACCGGTACCTTGCCGGGGTGAAGTGCTTCCTATCGCCTGGGTTCGCACGAATGCCATGGGTGGTGCTCCTGGCTTTTTCCGCCATTGATGCGTTCGCAGGGGATGCGAAGGTGATCCGTCTGCGCAACGAAACCATCCAGACGGAGCGAGCGAAGCACGCCGGAGTCGGGCCTCAATCTGCCTCCGAAACACCAGTCTCGGGCCTTTACTTGATCCAGTTCGATGGCCCGGTTCAGTCGCCGTGGAAGGAAACGCTGGCAGCGGCAGGCACCACTCTCGCGCGCTCAGTGCCCGATGACGCATTTGTGGCCAGTTTGCACCTGTCAAAACTTTCCGTCCTTCGGAAGCTTCCGTTTGTTCACTGGGTTGGAGAATACCGTCCGGACCATAAGGTTCATGCGGCTTTGCAGCAGGCAGAAAACGCAAATGCGGACGGCGAACAGTTGCCTGTCCGTCTCCTGCTATCGCCCGCTTCCAATCCACTGGAGGCCGTGCTTGTCCGTCGGATGCTTCATTCCCTTTCTCGCGAGTCACCGTCGCGCTTTGGCACCGTTTTGGAAGGCAGAACCACTGGAAAGCAACTGGCCCTTCTGGCCCGGTCTGCCGCAGTGCTCTGGATCGAACCGGCGGGGAAGAAGAAGCTCTTTGACGAGGTGTCTTCCAAAATTGTGGGCGGTGGAGAAACAACTCACGGCACTCGCAAGGTCACAAGCTCCATAAATCCCAAGGCGCCCGGGACGGAAATTCAATCCAGTGCCACAAATCACTTCACTGTTTCGCAGGCCCTTGGGTTTGATGGCCGGGGCACGAGCGTTTCTGTTGCGGACAGCGGACTTCAGAATGGGGAGCCTGATTCGATGCATCCGGACCTCAAAGGGCGGGTGGACGCTTTCTTTTCCTACGGGCAGCTTCAAAGCGCGGTGGATGAGCACGGTCACGGAACCCATGTGGCGGGGATCATCGCCGGCGACGCATTCCTCGGAGAGTCAGATAAACTTGGCTCCTTCTACGGTTTGGGTGTCGCGCCGAAAGCGCATGTCGTGGTCCAAAGGATCTTTAACGGCACTGGCGGTTTTGAAGCGCCACCGAATTTCCAAACCTTGACCCGGGACGCCGTTCGCGCCGGGGCCATTATCGGTTCCAACAGTTGGGGGGAAGACACCCAGGGCCGATACGATCTTGACGCTGCGGAATTTGATGCGCTGGTGCGGGACGCAGACGACCAGACACCAGGCGACCAGCCATATATCCTGGAATTTTCCGCGGGTAACGCCGGTCCCGGCTCGACCACCATCAGCAGCCCCGCCGTGGCCAAGAATGTCATTGCCACGGGTGCTTCGGAGAATAATCGCTTCGAGTTTGTGACGTACGGCAATGGTCAGGAGGCGATGGCGGACTTCTCCAGTCGGGGGCCGACCGAAGACGGTCGAATCAAACCGGACGTGGTTGCTCCGGGAACCTGGATCGCATCGCTTCAATCATCCGCGGCAACCGCGCAAAACGCGTGGGCACCCATCTCTTCGAACTACCAGTATCAAGGAGGAACGAGCCAGGCCGGTCCGCATGTCTCGGGTGCGTCGGCGGTGTTTGTGCAATTCTTCCGCGAGACGCACACCAACGCCACACCCTCGCCTGCCCTTGTCAAAGCCGCGTTGATCAATTCAGCCGCGGATTTGAACAGGAGCGCGGGTGGCACGGACTCCGCGCCAAACATGGACGAGGGTTGGGGACGCGTGGATCTTACTCAGCTCATCGGTTCGACCCGCCGTTACGAGTTCATCGATCAGACGCATCTGCTCGCTTCCGGCGAGCGGTTCGAGCATCGCTTCGTGGTCGGCAGCGTGGGGAAGCCGTTGAAAGTCACGATGACTTACACCGATGTCCCGGGAATGCCGGCGGCAATTCCTTCGTTGGTCAACAATCTGGATCTGGAGGTGATGGCGCCGGATGGAATGGTGTATCACGGCAATCAATTTCAAAATGGCGAATCCGTGGCGGGTGCGCCTGCCTTCGATTTGGTCAACAACGTTGAAGGTGTTCACCTCACTCTGCCTGTTCCAGGTGAATATGTGGTTCGCGTGCGTGCGCGCAGTGTTGCCGAAGATGCGCGCCGCGACACGATAAAGGTGGATCAGGATTTCGCGCTGGTGATTTCGGGCGAACTTCCTCTGCCGGGAGTGGGCGTTGTGATCATGGATCGGTCCACTTATGGAACGTCATCAACAGTCCAGTTGAAAGTCATTGATCTGGACCAGGCGGGCCGGCCCAACGCGCAAGTCCTGCTCAAGAGCAACACTGAACCGAACGGTGAGCTTCTCACACTTCAACCTTCTGGAACAAACGGTGTATTCACAGGAGCGGTCATGACAGTCACCGGCCCGGCAGCCACGGATGGCCGGCTTCAAATCGCTCACGGCGACGAAATCCATGCGGCGTACGAGGATGGCAATCAGGTCCGCACGGCGCGGGCAGAGGCGGATTTGTTACCGCCGCACATCACGAGCGTCATCTCAACGAACACGTTCGGCAGAGCGGTCATCACGTGGGCCACGGACGAACTCTCGGATTCGCTGGTGCGCTATGGCACGAGCGATGATTTGAAATTGTCAGCAAGTCACGCGGGTTTTGTGAAAGAACACCAGGTTGTGCTGGAACATCTCGAAGCGGGAACTACCTACCGCTTTCTCGTCTCCTCGACGGACCGGGCCGGTAACAACTCCATCGCCAACAATGATGGCAACCTGTTCACTTTCACCCCGGTCGCTGCCGAGACGATCCTTTTGATCGACGCGTATCATCCCGCCAGCCCGGTGTTTGGCGGAACCGATGTGCCGCTCACGGCATACACGGACGCGCTGGACCGCACGGGTGTCAGCTATCAGGTTTGGAATCTGGACAAGCGTGGATCTCCCGGCACCAACGATCTGCGCCCCTATCGGGTGGTGATGTGGCGTCTCAACGACAGCTTCGTCCGGGCAGATGACACCTTGTCGCCACAACAACAGACCGTGCTTCAGTCTTACGTGAATTCAGGCGGCGCCCTCTTCATTTCGTCCATGGAACTGCTGACAAGATTGGGAGAAAATTCGGCTTTCCGCACCAACATCCTGCACGTTGAGTCTATTAACACCGACGCTGGCGTCGCTGAGGCTCGTGGACCAGCAAGTGATCCTGTAACCGGCGGGATGTCAGTGGCCCTGGACTACTCGGGCTATAATAGTGATGTCCTCGACTTGCTCGGCCTGAGTCCGGATTGGTCAGACACCTTCAACATCACTCCAAATGCGGCACCGATTCTTTTCGACACGACATCGGGAGGAATCGCGGGCTTGAGATATCCACGCACGGGACAGGACAGTACCGGCAGGGTTGTCTTCCTTGGTTTTCCGCTGGATGCGGTTCCTGAAGACACACCGCCGCCCAATAATCGGGCGAATCTGCTCAGGAACATTCTGGCATTTCTGGCTCCCGGCATCGGCGGCGTCGGTTCCGTGGCGCTGGACAGCAGTGAGTTCACCATTCCCAGCCTGGTCACCATTGAGGTTGCTGATTCGGATCTCGCCGGGAGCGGCACGGTCCAAACAACTCTTTCGAGCGAATCAGCGCCCGGCGGAGTGTCAATCACGCTGACCGAGACCGTGCAGCGCGGGTTGTTCCGCGGGTTTGGCACATTGGTGAACCAGACTAACGCTCCGGTTCCAGGCAAGTTGCGCGTGGCGACAGGGGATGCAGTCCGCGCGGAATATTTTGATGTCTCCGCCAACATCATCGTTCAGGCGACAGCCTACGTTGATACCCGTGCCCCGAAAATTTCAGAGCTTCGACTCGATCCGGAATACGAGGAGGCGGTCATCTCGTGGATCACCACCGAAAAGTCCGACTCGCTGGTGCAGTTTGGTGAATCGACCTTCCTGGGCCGCACGGCATACGTCGGCGAACCGGAACTGGAACATTCCGTCCGGCTCCTCGGACTGATGCCGGACCGGGTCTATTACTATCAGGTCGTCAGCCGCGACGCCGCAGGCAACACCTCCGTGGATGACAATAGTGGAAAATTCCACACCTTTCGCACGCTCAAGCCCTGGCCGGTACCGTTTGTCGATCACTTCGACCAGCCGGGCAACGACTGGCTGGTCAGGGACGGCGACATCGATGTATTCGCTGAGCCAGCCGATGTTCAATGGCGAGTGGGAACGCCCGCCAACGGCCGAGAGTCACAAGCCCCCAGCTCCCCCAACGCCTGGGGCAGCAATCTCGACGGAGGCGCGATAGACCTGGCGAATACGGATCTGGTCAGTCCTCCCGTCGAGTTGCAGGGCGGCAACAAGGCCACCCTGAGATTTGCCCAGAGCTATGATTTCACGCCGAAGGTTGATTTTCTGGACATCGAATCTGGCAGTCTTTTCATCTCGACAGACAACGGTGCCAGTTGGACGACTTTGAAAGTGTACGAGGGCGCATCCGATGGCTGGGAGCAGCAGGAGATAGATTTGAGCCTCTACCTCGGCAGGGTCGTTCGGATCGGATGGAACTACGAATTATTCGCCTTTGAAGCTGTGCAGAGGCCGGGCTGGTTGATCGATGATGTGTCGATCACGGTCACCAATGTTCTGCGCGGAACCATCCAGATCACAAACAACCTTTCGCAGTCGGGTTTCACGCTCAAAGGGCCAGCCTTTCAGGAAGGACAAGGCTTCGGTTTGCTCCTGACCAACGCGCCAGCCGGCGAATACGTGATCGGCTTCAGGGAGGTTCCCTATTACATCACGCCTCCATCGCAGACGAATACACTCACAGCGAATGCGAGGCTGTTGTTCGAAGGAATCTACACTTTTCCCGACCAAAACCAGAACGGCATTTCCGATTTATGGGAGCAAAGTTTCTTTAAGGAAGTTTCTCCAAAACGCTATCGAGACATGGATTCTGATGGCGATGGCGCGAGCGATTACGGGGAATTCGCCGCGGGCACCGACCCGACCCAACCCGGTTCAGTTCTCGAACTGGAATCAATTGTGCCGCTTCCCACCGGCGGTTTGCGGCTGGGCTTGCGTTCGGTGGCGGGCCGAAGTTACCGAGTGCTCGCAAGTGTCGATGCGGGAGGATGGTCCCCCTACTCGGAATGGATCCGGGCGGTCACCGCTGAATCAAGCTTCAACATTCCTCCAATGAATCCAGCGATGCCTCACTTCTTCAAGCTGGAGCTTCGTCCGTAGCCATTGCAGCCGTTGGCTGATCTTGCAAAGCCTCTATTCTCAAGAAGGGTTTGCAATGATTGAAGGCAATTTCAGAACCTACTTTACTGAGGAGGCTGCGGGCAATTCGCTTGCCGCTGCATTGGTGAGCGGATAAATCCACCGCAAAATTATTTAACACTACTAAAACCCATCATGGCCTACACCACATGCACCGTTCCCGCCGGGAGCAAAATCACCATTCAAGCCGGCAAGCTGCAGGTTCCAGATCAGCCGATCATCCCTTTCATTCGAGGTGACGGTACAGGCCCGGATATCTGGGCGGCGGCTGTCCGCGTCATGGACGCAGCAATCGCCAAGGCATACGCCGGCAAGCGGAAGGTTGCCTGGATGGAGGTGTTCGCGGGAGAAGCTGCGTTCACCCGTTTCAACAACTGGCTTCCGGACGACACCGTGGAGGCGTTCAAAGAGTTCCTGGTCGGCATCAAAGGGCCGCTGACCACGCCCGTCGGTGGTGGCATCCGCTCGTTGAATGTCGCCCTCCGTCAGATGCTCGATCTCTACGTCTGCCTGCGTCCGGTGCAGTACTTCTCCGGCGTGCCGAGTCCGGTGAAGCATCCGGAGAAGGTGGACATGACGATCTTCCGAGAGAACACTGAAGATATCTACGCAGGTATCGAATACGCCGCCGGCACGCCCGAGGCGCAGAACGTTCTCGACTTCCTTTCCGCGAATTCTCCAAAGGACTTCAGGAAGATCCGCTTCGGCACCAAACCCGCCGCCGAGGAGTTTTGGAAGGCCGTTGGCGCGACCAACTTTCCTTGCGATGTTCAAGTTGGCATTGGCATCAAGCCTGTAAGCTACTCTGGCAGCGTGAGACTTATCCATAGCGCGATCGGCTATGCGATAAAGTTCAACCGCAAGTCAGTGACGCTTGTCCACACGGCCAACATCATGAAGTCCACGGAAGGCGCCTTCCGTGACTGGGGCTACAAGGTCGCGAAGGAATACTTTGGCGCAGTCGAGATCGACGGCGGACCGTGGTGCAAGATTCCCGAGGGCAAACCCGGAGCAGGCATCGTTATCAAGGACAGCATCGCCGATATTACGCTTCAGCAGATTCTCACGCGCCCCACAGACTTCGACGTCATCGCCACGTTGAACTTGAACGGCGATTACCTCAGCGACGCGCTGGCGGCGCAGGTGGGTGGCATCGGAATCGCGCCGGGCGGCAACATCAACTACATCACCGGCCATGCGATCTTCGAGGCCACGCATGGCACCGCGCCGAAGTATGCCAACAAAGACGTCGTGAATCCCGGCTCTGTTGTACTCTCTGGCGAAATGATGCTCAGGCACCTCGGATGGACCGAAGCGGCTGAAGCCATTCTCAAAGGACTCAACGGCGCCATTGCCTCCAAGAAAGTCACCTACGATTTCGCCCGGCAGATGGATGGTGCGACCGAGATCAAGTGCTCGGCTTTCGGCGACAACATCATCGCGCACATGTGAGAGGGATGGAGGAAATGGAGCCTCTGTGGCGCTTTGTTCAGTTTCTGGACCAGGCGCAAACGAGCGACATTGAGCGGGCGCTTGCGATGCGGAGGCCGACGAGCGAATGATGTCAGCCCTTCTTCGGCTCGGGAGCAGGGATGGGAAGATCCTTTCGGGCCTTCTCCAACCACTGTCGTTCGGTTGAAAAAAGGTGCTGAAGCTCGATCTTTTCGCTGTGTCGTCTGGCTTCCACGAATTGGCCTTGGTTCAAATGAAGTTCAAAAGCAGCCATGTGATAGGAAGTGAGATCTGCCCCCTTCAGGCTGGTGGCATCCACAGTGGCCAGTAATTTTGTCGCTTCGTCATTCTTTTGGTTTTGGATGAGCGCGCAGGCATGATTGATCCTGGCTGCTGCCAGGCCAGGACTTTTCTCAAGCACCCGTGCAGTAAGTTGAAGGGCCTGCTCGGGACGCTGGCGTGTGGAGAGCAGCGATGCCGCGAAATTGTTGACGACTGTGAAATCATCCGGGCGAAGTTTGTACGCGCTCGACATGGCAGTGACGAGGACGCCTGGCTCCTTGGTTTCGTATGCGGTCTTGGCCAGCAGCATCCAGTACTCGGGCGTGTTGGGCACATCCTTTTGAATATCCAAGAGCAGTTCCTGCGCAATATCGGCGAATCCCAAATTCTCGGCGGTTTCCGCAGCGCTCAATTCCCACAGCTTGTTGCGAATATGCGCCTGGACAAGCTTCTTGAAGGCAGCCCGCGCATCGTCTCGACGGTCACGCCGGGCCTGAGCCACGCCCTCAATGTAGTAACTGTAACCGTGCAGCCGGTCCCGGAGAGGATGCGCCTCATGCCGGAGCTGGAGCGCCACCTCAAACAGATCATCCCAACGCTTCTGGTCGATGAGCAGGTTTGAGTAGCTCAACCAGATCGCTTCGGACTCCACGAATTCGGTCGAGTAACGCTTCATGAGATCCCTTGCGGTATCGGGAAAACCGAAATCAAAGTACGCCTTGGCCAGCGTCACCGCCTCTTCGCCCGAAACGGGTGGCTGGACATGGTCCTGAAGGAGACGGATGGCTTCAGTCTTGCCACCGAGCATGGCCTGTAACTGCCAGTTCCCAACGTGATCCGTGAGGGTATCGAGCCGGCGTTCCTGAAGATAAGCCAGGGATTCCCTATAAGTGTCCAGTTGGAGCAACCGCTCACTGACGCGCAACTGAAGACGGTGAGCGAGATCTCGTAGAGCGGGATCCTGCTTTGATTTGTCGAGCGCCTGCTTTCCGTCCGGCGCGGTTTCGTGCGGTCCCCAAGCTGCCAGATAAGCAGCGTGGTAAAGCAGGAGCTCCGGATCATTCTCCGATTCCGGCTTACGCTTACTCCATCGGCTGGCGAACCGGCTGATCTCGCCGCGATTGAAGATGGCCTTGAGGTACGCGTTTTGAGCAGCGGTGGTGAGCTGGTCTTCGATCGGTGTCAGAATGTAAACTGTTGCGTCGTCCAGCCGGTAAGTTTGGAACACCTTCACGGCCAGTTCGAGGTCCGCGGTGTTCGTCGATGTCAACCGGAGCAACCAGGATGAATACCCGAGTGCTGTCTGAGCGTATTTTCTCGCATCGTCGCGCGACCCCAGATGACGCAAACAACCCCTGATCAGATCTGGATCACCCGGGTTGTTAGCGGCGGCGATCCGCCATGAGTAGAGGGCATCTTCAAACCGGCCTTGTGCGGCCTCCTTTTCCGCAGTCCGCCTCAACGTCCATGCCTGGACAAAGTCGATCCCACTGACCTTCACTTCCGGAGTGAATCCCGCCGGGGTCGTCCGCCATACCTTGAGGATCGATAAGAGGACCAAGGGGAAGAATAAAAGCGCGGCGAAGAAGGCCAGTCGGAACATCCTCTCGTACAGCAGAAGACACAGGACAGAGTTCAGCATCGGATAATTGATCAACTTCAATGCGAACTCGTCCTTTGTTGGCAGAAATTTCATAGCCACAACTTAGCAGCCAGCAGGTTACTAGGCACCTTCGCCTCCGCAAGCTGTTTCAAGAACGTTTGAGGGGTCAGCTCCGTTGGTTGTCATAGGACTGTAAACCAGATTAGATTCTTGGGGGGGGGCGTGTCAGAAGTCATGAGCGATGCCTGGCCGCTTCTTCCGATAAACAGGACGACTGCGACTGGTGGATCCACGGAGCGCCGGGCAACCATGGCGGAATTTTGAAAAAGTTTTCATTCAGAGAAATTTCTTACAAAACCCAACAGCAAAGCTGATATCTGCTGAACACAGAGGAAACCTCTGTTGACAGTCGTATCGAGGCGTGGTCTATTGCGCTCGGGTTTACGGTGTCTTGGCTGATTTTTTAGGGCGCAAATGGATGTTCTTTGAAGGCCCGTATTGATTTCGGAATTGGTGTTGTACAGCTAATTCTGGATGTTCCTCGTAAGCCCCAGTTGTACTGATTCTGAACATTCCCCGGGCTTCCCGGTCACCCCCTGACTTGGAAGCCAGGTTTTTTTGTTTGCAGCCTCGTTTAGTTTGGTTACGAAACTCGTTTTTGGAGTTGAGTTGAGTATTTTATAGAGACGCGGTTCCTAAGTTGCATTGGAGCCGAGGCTCATTAGTTTTTCGCAGACTTTATGACATTGACTGAGAAACTTCTCGCCCGTGCCGCTGGCAAAACATCCGTCCAGGCTGGCGACAACATTTGGGCGAAAGCGGATGTCCTGATGACTCACGATGTGTGCGGTCCAGGGACTATTGGTGTCTTCAAGCGTGAGTTCGGTAAAACGGCCAAGGTTTGGGACAAAAACCGGGTGGTCATCATTCCCGACCATTACATCTTCACTGCCGATTCGCTTTCGAACCGCAATGTGGACATTCTCCGCGACTTCGCTTGTGAGCAGGGCTTGCCATACTTTTACGACGTTATCGATGATCCGAAGGGCCATTGGGTCTTCGATGCCTCGAAAGGCAACATGAAGCGCCAGTATGGTTCCAACTATGCCGGGGTCTGCCACACGGCGCTTCCCGCCAAGGGGCACACCCGCCCCGGCGAAGTGCTTTTCGGCACCGATTCTCACACGTGCATGGCGGGTGCCTTCAATCAGTTCGCCACAGGCATCGGCAATACGGACGCGGGCTTCGTCATGGGTACCGGCAGGCTGTTGATCAAGGTTCCGGAAACGATGCGCTTTCGCCTTGAAGGCAAGCTTCAGCCAGGCGTCATGGCAAAGGACATCATCCTTCACGTCATCGGCGAAATCGGCTTCGACGGCGCGACCTACCGCGCGATGCAATTCGACGGCCCGGGAATAGCCAGCCTCTCGATGGATGACCGGATGACCATCGCGAACATGGCCATCGAAGCCGGTGGCAAAAACGCGATCTTTGAATTCGACGCACGCACAGCGGAATACGTGGAAGCCCGAACTCGACTAAACGGCACGATTCAGAAGTACGATCCTGTGTTCGCCGACAAGAATCAAAGCTTTGTCTATGACCTCACCTTGAATCTCGACTTGTTGGAGCCTACCGTCGCGTGCCATCCCGACCCCGGCCAGCGCAAGAAAGCAAAGGAACTCAGCAACATCAAACTCGATCGCGCCTACGTTGGGTCATGCACGGGCGGCAAAACAAGTGACTTTGTCGAGTTTGCGCGAGTTCTTCGAGGCAGGCGTGTCGTCATTGATACTTTTGGCGTCCCTGCAACTCCGGAGATCGTCCGGGATCTCCAGTCCACCCGTTGGGGTGACAAGACCATCTGGCAGATTCTCGAAGATGCCGGCGTGCGCATGACAGAAAATGCAGGCTGCTCGGCTTGCCTGGGTGGCCCGGTGGATACTTTTGGACGAATGAATCAAGCCGGCCTCAAGTGCATCAGCGCAACGAACCGCAATTTCCCCGGCCGCATGGGCCATAAGGAATCGCAAGTGTTCCTGGCGTCGCCAGCCACGGTTGCAGCAAGCGCCATCACAGGCAATGTGACTGACCCGCGGGAATACTTTACGAACTAACCCGGCCCACGGCTGATACATCTCGAGGAACAATCAATCGAACGACCAGAGGAGATTCTATGTCTTCATGGAGAGGCATACCAAACGATAGTTTTAACATCTTCCAGCAAAGCTCCTCCTGCAAACTCACCCCCATAGCATGCGTAAAAAAACATCTGTAAACTCGGTGTCGAAAGCGAAACCCAGCAAATCAACCTCCAACACCCGCGCTTTCTCATCCATCGTTGTCGATGGCATTGAACGCGCCCCGAGCCGCGGGATGCTCTACGCCACGGGCTTCAAGAAGGCGGACTTCAAGAAGTCACAGGTCGGTGTCGCCTCCACCTGGAGCATGGTCACACCGTGCAACATGCACATCGACCAGCTCGCGGTGAGCGTCGCCCAGGGCATCAATGAGGCCGGCGGCAAGGCGGTTGTCGACCAGGATGCGGATCGACTCCAGCGGGCGACTGAGGT
>SXMN01000360.1 GCA_005777315.1 Verrucomicrobiales bacterium | reverse complement strand
TCTGCTGCGTTGCTCGCTTGGTCAGAGGCCACTGCGGGCATCCTCCCGCGCTCACGCCTTGCATCTACACCCACGGCACTCTCCGGAATTCGTAGGCTATCCCACGGTCTCCTCAGTAGTCATTGTTCGTGAGCCGGCAATGTCTGTCGATTCACGCCCCGTGCATCCACAAGGCGTTGGTGAACTTGGCTGGCAGCCTGGGGCGCGGTTGTGTGCGAAGCGCCAGCCGCAGCAGGTTTGGCGTGAGGGCGAGTCATCGTTACTGCTGCGACTGGCTTTCAGCACAGTCGCGCTCCACCGACAACTTGTGGATGCACCGATTCATGCCAAAATCCCTTTCACCACTTCCCCGTGAACATCCGTCAGCCGGAAGTCGCGGCCCTGGAAACGGAAGGTGAGACGCTCATGATTGATGCCAAGAAGGTGAAGGAGCGTGGCCTGCAGATCATGCACATGGACGGGATTGGTGACCACGTTGATGCCGAGATCATCCGATTCTCCGAAGGTTATGCCGGGCTTCACCCCGCCGCCGGCCAGCCAGACTGTAAAAGCATAAGGATGGTGATCGCGTCCCCATCGCACCCGGTCCTTGAGATCTCCCTGGATAAATGGAGTCCGCCCAAACTCACCACCCCAGATGACAAGAGTATCCTCAAGCAAACCACGTTGCTTCAGATCCATGACCAGTGCGGCGCTGGGTTGATCGGTATCCTTGCACTGCGTGTAAAGCTCGGTGGTGATGCTGTTGTGCTGATCCCATCCCGCGTGCATGACCTGTACGAACCGCACGCCGCGTTCGATGAGGCGGCGAGCCATCAGGCAATTATGCGCGAAGGTGCCGGTCTCTTTGACTTGCGGGCCGTATTGATCGAGGACGGATTCCGGTTCGTTCGAGAGATCGGTGAGTTCGGGCACGCTGGCCTGCATTCGATAAGCCATCTCATACTGCGCGATGCGCGTGGCGATTTCCGGGTCGCCGAAATCGCGCAGCTTGATTTCATTGAGCGCCGCCAGGTCATCAAGCATGCCGCGCCGCAGTTCACGGCTCATGCCGTCAGGATTCGAGAGGTACAACACCGGCTCGCCACCCGCGCGAAACTTCACCCCCTGGTAGCGTGATGGCAGGAAACCGGATCCCCAGTAGAACTCGTAGAAGATTTGACCGCAGCTTGTGCCCTTGCTCACGGAAGTCATGGCCACGAACGCGGGGAGATTCTCCGTGTCGCAGCCTAATCCGTATGTAAGCCATGCGCCCATGGTCGGTCGTCCGGGCAATTGCGCCCCGCTCAACATGAACGAAATGGCCGGCGCATGATTCACGGCCTCCGTGTGCATTGACTTTACGAAACACAACTCGTCCGTGATGGCGGAAGTGTGAGGCATGAGTGCACTGACCCACGCACCGCTTTGCCCATGCTGTTGGAACGGTTCAACAGGCGCCAGCATCAGCTTGCCCTTCGGATCGCCTGTCATCGTGCTGAAACGGCGATCGCCCAGATACCCGGCAGGCACAGGCTGCCCGTGCAATTCCTTCAGCCTCGGCTTCCAATCGAAAAGGTCCACGTGAGTGGGAGCCCCATTCATGAAGAGGTAAATGGCGCGCTTCGCTTTCGGGGCAAAGTGTGGCAGGCCCGGAAGCCCGCGCAATCCTCCGACAGTTGAAGGCTGTGCAGCCTGGTCAGCCAGCAACCCTTGACGTCCGAGCAACGAGGCCAGAGCCGCACCGCCGATACCCGTGGCAGTGCGGCCAAAAAATTCCCGGCGAGTGATTTGGCGATGGTGTTCAACCAATGGATTCATGGGCTACTCCTTCGTCAGGGCTTCGTCCAAATTCAGGACCGTCAGGCAGACGACCGTCCATGCCGCGTGCTCGGGGGCGTCGATCGACTCGTCGCTCTTCGATTCACCCACGGCCAGGAATTTCTTCGCGTCGTCAGGGGCGGAGGCGTACTTCGACCGCGCGCGCTTCAATCCAGCCAGGAGCACGGCGCGTTCGTCGGCGGCAGGCAGTCGTGAGGTCACGAGTTCAAAGGCGATGGCCACCCGCTGATCATCCGTGGCGGCACCTTTCAACACTCGTTGTGCCATGGCGCGAGAAGCTTCGACGTGAGTCACGTCGTTCAAAGTCGCGAGCGCGTGGAGCGGGATGTTGGTGCGCGTTGGCTTGACCGTGCATACGGCGCGTGACGGTGTGTCAAAAAACATCGTCGGTCCCACGATGCGCCGCCAGAAGGTGTAAAGGCTGCGTCGATAGAGCGCATCGCCATGATCCTGGGCGTACTTCTTGTTTCCGAACGTCGCTTCTTCCCACACACCCGAGGGCTGGTACGACTTCACTGGCGGTCCACCCATCTGACCCACGAGCAGCCCGCTGGCTGCAAGCGCCTGATCGCGGATCATCCAGGAAGGCATTCGGAAACGCGGACCTCGCGCGAGAAGTCGATTGTCGGGATCGCGCTCAAACCATTCCGGCGAGACGCGCGAGGATTGGCGATAAGTAGCGCTCGTCACGATGAGGCGGATCAATCGCTTCACGTTCCAACCCGAATCGCGAAATTCCGCCGCCAGCCAGTCCATCAGTTCGGGATGCTTCGGAAACTCGCCCTGGGTGCCAAAGTCTTCCGCCGTCTTGACGAGCCCGATGCCGAAGAACATCTGCCAGAATCGGTTCACGGTCACGCGCGCCGTCAAAGGATTCTCCTTCGACACCAGCCAGCGCGACAGCGCCAGCCGATCGCGAGGTGCGTCCGCTGGCAACGGTGGCAGGCTGGCGGGAGTGGCTGCGCCGACCTCGTCACCGGGTTTGTTGTAAAGACCCTTTTCGAGCATGAAAGTTTTTCGCGGCTTCAGCATGTCTTCCATCACCATCACGCGTGGAATACCGCGGTTGAAGGAATCGCGCTGCTCATGCAGCTCGCGCAACTGCTTGAGTTTTCCGAAATAATCCGGCGCCGATTTCTCGAACTCTTTTAATTCCTTTTCGAGATCGGCTAATTGTCCACGGCCGCGTTTAGTCACCGCCACCCTGAGGACTCCCTTCGCCTTGTCGGAGAGAATCGCCGCTTTCTCGGAGTCCGCCGTGGATTTGCCTTCGTCGTGAGGGAACACCGTGCGTTCCGCCGCTTCCAAATCCGCCGCCATGCGGGCTATGTCGGAATCGAATTGGATCAGCCGGGCCTTTTGCTCGTCGCTCGCCAGTTCGATGTTCGGCTTGGTCTGCGGATCTCCGCCGCCACCGTCCACCGGGGTTTGATTGAAGAATGCGAACAGGCTGTAGTAATCGCGGCGTGTGATTGGATCGAACTTGTGATCGTGGCAGCGCGAACAGTTGAAAGTGAGACCAAGCCAGACGGTGCCGGTCGTCTCTGCCATGTCGAAGCCGTATTCAATGCGGTTCTCCTCGGGGATGCGGCCGCCTTCTCCGTTGATCGGGTGGTTGCGGCAAAAGCCGGTGGCAATGCGCTGCTCCCGCGTGGCGTCCGGCAGCAAGTCGCCGGCAATCTGCCAGAGGGTGAACTGATCGTAGGGAAGATTGCGATTGAATGCGTCGATCACCCAGTCGCGCCACGGCCACATGGTGCGCTCGGAATCGCCCTGATAACCGTTTGAATCCGCGTAGCGAGCGGCTTCCATCCAATCCCACGCCAAGCGTTCGCCGTAGGCTGGAGAGGCAAGCAGTTGATCCACGAGAGTATCGTAGGCGTTTGGTGAATTGTCAGAAACGAAGTCCTTCACAGCCTCCGGTGTCGGTGGCAAGCCTGTGAGATCGAGAGTGACGCGACGGATGAGCTTGGTTTTCGCCGCTTCTGGCGAGGCTTGAAATCCTTCCCTTGCGAGTCGTTCCTGGACCAGGGCATCGATGGGATTACGAATGGTGAGGGACGCGGCGTTGGGAAGAGTCGGAACCGGCGGTCTTTCCAATCCGGTGAATGCCCAGTGTTTACCCCAGGTCGCGCCTTCGTCGATCCAGCGCTGGAGCAGCGCAATCTGCGCGGTCGTGAGTTTCTTGTTCGACCTGGGTGGTGGCATCAAGTCGTCCGCATCCGTCGTGACGAGGCGGCGATACGCTTCGCTCGAGGCGCTTTGGCCCGGGACGATGGCAGCCTTGCCATCCTTGACTCGCCTGGCGCTCGTTTCGTCATCCAGGCGAAGCTCTGCTTTGCGTTTCTCCTCATCCGGACCGTGACAGGTGAAGCAGTTGTCAGAGAGAATGGGCAGGATTTGGCGGCTGAAGCTCACCTGGTCGGCTGCTCGCCCCAGCACCCCTGTCAAAAGCAGGATGCCCCCAACCCACATCGCACGATGCGCGCAATGTTTCGGTTGATGGCGGAAGAACACGTCGGGACCATACTCGAAGCGGGCTCGACAGAGCAAGTGGAGGAAGAGGAATGGCCGAATCAACAGCTGAAGTTGCGGCTGTGAAGAACGCACAGAGGAGATGCGGGATAGACGATGAATACCGAAGAGTGCCGTGCTGTTCCGTCCGCTTGGCCGGTTGGTTTTGAGTCGTTGATAGTTTCAAATTCCTGACTTTGCCGGAGGTCTTGAATTTCAATCTCAGTGTCTGATCAACTCATGGATGGCGGGTTTCGCAACGTCCCACAAAGCCGGGAACTTGGCTCGGCGCATCCGTAAATTGTCGGTGGAGCGCGACTGTGCTGAAAGCCACTCGCAGCAGTATCGATGGCTTGCTCTCACGCCAAACCTGCTGCGGCTGGCGCTGCGCACACAGCCGCGCTCCTGGCCGACAGCCAGGTTCACCGACAACTTGTGGATGCACCGACTTGGCTCGACGGTGATCTTTGCGTTTGCCTTGGGCGAAAGGCGCACCAATATCTTCCCATGCACCTTTTCCAAACCATCACCTTTGCTCTGATCGCATTGTTCGTATCCGTCACCCAGGCCGCCAGTGCGCCTCTGATGCGAGTCGAGGAAGCCAGCTTCGGCAGGATGGCCGATGGCACTCCGGTAAAACAATTCACATTGCGCAACAAGAAGGGAATGGTGACCAGGGTTATTTCTTACGGCGCGATCATCACCGAGATTCAGTCCCCCGATCGCCACGGCACAATGACCAATGTGGTGCTGGGATCGCCAAATTGGGAAGCGTATCAAAAAGGCTTCAACGCGGCGGCAGTCATCGGTCGCGTCGCCAATCGCATCGCGAAGGCCAGGTTCACCCTCGACGGCACTGAGTACAACCTCGCTGCCAACAGCGGGGTAAATCACATTCATGGCGGACGCAAAGGTTTTGCCAGTGTCGTCTGGGAAGGGAAAGCCCTTCCTGCAATGGACCACGAAGGGGCTGTTCAGTTCACGTATCTGAGCAAGGATGGGGAAGAGGGTTACCCCGGCAATCTCGAGGTGAAGGTGACTTATACCCTTACGGACGCGAACGAACTTCGCCTCGATTACGAAGCCACAACCGACAAGGCCACGCCGGTCAATTTGACGAATCACGCCTACTTCAATCTCGCCGGGCAAGGCGACGCGCTCGATCACGAGTTATGGCTGGCGGCGGACCGTTACACGCTCGCGGATGACAATTTGATCCCGACCGGCGAGATCGCCAGCGTGAAAGGCACTCCGCTGGATTTCACGACTTCGACGCGCATCGGCGCACGGATCGAGCAGATCAAACCCAAGCCGAACGGTTATGATCACAATTATGTCATCAACGGGGGAGGAAAGTCGCTCACGCTGGCTGCAAGGGTTCTCGAACCGAAGAGCGGCCGTGTGATGGAGGTGCGCACGACGGAGCCGGGTGTGCAGCTTTACACGGGCAATCATCTCAAACACGGCGCACTCTGCCTGGAAACGCAGCATTATCCCGATTCAGTGAATCAGCCAAAATTTCCATCCACGATTCTCAGGCCGGGGCAGACGTTCAAGAGTACGACGGTATTTGCGTTTTCGACCAAGTAGCCATTGAGCATCAAGACTTATGAACCTTCGAACATCCGTCATTTTGTTGACCCTGATGCTGATCAGTGCCACGCGATCGGTGGCAGCAGAGCACGACGGCAAGCTCAAGGTGTTGATCGTCACTGGCGGTCATGGGTTCGAAAAAGAGACGTTCTTTCAGGTCTTCGAGCAAAATCCAGAGATCAAATTCACCCACGCCGAGCATGGCAGGTCGAACGCGACGGTTTATGATCGGGCCGACTTGCTCGATCAGGACGTTGTCGTGCTTTACGACATGCCGCAGTCGATCACTGACGCACAGAAAGAGAAGTTTCTCCGTCTTTTCGACAAGGGGATCGGATTGGTCGTCCTGCATCATGCGATCGCCTCTTACCAGCAATGGCCTGAGTATGAGCGCATCATTGGCGGACGTTATCCTGAGCCGGACTCCAGCAAGCCTGGCACGGTCACGGAGCAGGTGGGCTGGCGGCATGATGTGGACGTGCCAGTGGTCATTGTCACCAAAGACCATCCCATAACCGCGGGACTGAAGGACTTCACCATCCGCGATGAAATCTACTGGGGCTTACGCGTACAACCAGACGTGACGCCACTCATCACCACCACTCATCCGAAGAGCTCCAAGCCGCTGGCATGGGCGCGCACCGAGAGGAAATCGCGTGTGGTTTACCTTCAGCTCGGTCACGGCCCTTCCGCCTTCAACGACGCGAATTACCGCCGGCTCGTTACGCAAAGCATCCGATGGGTCGCGGAGAAGCCTCCGAGTGCGACGGGAGAATCGCCTGGATCGAAGGCGAATTGAACACTTGCCCGTCGGACCGCCAACCTTTGGTGGACTTGTCTGCCACTCGTGAAACACAGCACGCGAGGCGTCTGCGCTCTCCAGCCCACGGTCTCCTCAGTAAGACGAAGAGCGGGATCAGGAGATGGCCATGCCCTCGGCAGTGACCGTTGCGCGAACAGTCTCCGACCAGCCTGAAGGAACTTGGATCACCCCGCGCTCGTCGCTGTGGCGTGTTCCTGGAGGACTTGCTTTACCCAAGCGTCATTATCGAGGTACCACTGGATTGTTTCCCTGATGCCTCGCTCGAATGTGTAGGCCGGCGTCCAGCCCAGCTCCTCTTTGATCTTCGTTGCATCAATCGCATAGCGCCTGTCGTGCCCGGGACGGTCCTTCACGAAACTGATCAGTTCCCGGGACTTCCCGCCGTGACGGGGGGCGAGTTCATCGAAGAGATCGCACATGAGTTGCACGATGTGAATGTTCGCCCATTCGTTGTTGCCGCCGATATTGTAGGTTTCAGCCAGACGACCACGATTGAGCACTTGCCAAAGAGCTTCCGCGTGATCGGTGACGAAGAGCCAGTCACGCACGTTCATGCCGTCGCCATAAACAGGGATCGGCTTTCTCGCGAGCAGCCGCTGGATGACAACCGGAATCAGCTTCTCAGGAAACTGGTAGGGGCCGTAGTTGTTCGAACAGTTGGTGATGACGGTGGGCAAACCGTATGTGTGATGATAGGCGCGGACCAGCAGATCGCTCGATGCTTTGCTTGCTGAATAAGGCGAGTTCGGAGCATAGGGAGTTGTTTCGGTGAACAAACCAGTGGCACCCAGGCTGCCGTACACTTCATCCGTGGAGACATGGTGGAACCTCCTGTCGGCGACCTGCCCCGCCCAATGTGACCGGCAGGCTTCGAGAAGGTGAAACGTGCCGACGATGTTCGTGTGGATAAAGTCCCCGGGTCCAGTAATCGAACGATCCACATGCGACTCCGCCGCCAGATGCATCACATGGGTTATGTCGTGCTGCTGGACAACACGCATGACCGCCTCCTTGTCGCGGAGATCTGTTTTTTCAAAAGTGTAATTCGGACGCTGGGAAATGTCGGTCAAATTCCCCAGATGCCCCGCGTAAGTGAGGCAATCCAGGTTCACCAGCCGCTTGATTTCCGGGCGGGCAATGATGTGACGAATGAGGTTGGAGCCGATGAATCCGGCACCGCCGGTGATGAGGATGTTCATGCTTTTTCAGGTTGCCATTGACGGAGTGACGATTCGAGCGCCTCTTCGACTGGACGCGGTTTGATTCCCGCGGCCAGAAGTTTGGAAACGTCGAGGACGCAGTTGGAGCGCGGAGTGACGGCTCCAGTTTTGTAGAATTCCGCGTCGTTGCTCCAGAACTCAAAGGAACGGTTGGGTTTTAGAATCTTCTCGATGAGGCCAACCACCTGCCGGGTGGTGACGAAGCCCGGATTCGTCACATTATAGATTCCAAAAGGAACACGCCGAATCCAGGTCTCAATGCAGGCGGTCACAAAGTCGGCCCTGTGGGACAATGAATTTACGTTGTCGTAAACTTTTGAGTAACGCTGGATCTTCGACAGGTAATTCCGGGAATTATCGAATTCGTCGAAAGGAATCCGCAATCGCCAGATGTAGCTCTGCCCAAGACCGGCAATCGATTCTTCCGCCAGAGCTTTCGTTCCGCTGTAGAAGCTGCAAGGTCCATCCCGGAAGCTGAAATTTGGCGGATCGTTCTCGGTGAAGCCGTGCAATTTCTCCGGATGCTCTGAGAGCAGCGTTTTTGCCCCTGGTTGAGTGAGATCCTTCTCGACACGAGTTCCTCCTGGTTCGTCGAGTCTGGCACCCGCGTAGATGCACCCCGAGGACACATGTCCCCAAGGTATGTTTGCCGCCAGGCAGGCATGAGCAAGCGTCAGTGGGAAAAGAGTGTTTCCTTGAAGCGTATCCGCACGGGCAACTTCGCAGGCGTCCACATTTGGCTTTCCCGTGTAGCCCGCCGCGTTGATGAGGAATTCGGGCTTTCGATCACGAAGAAAAGGCAGCAACAGGTCAAAACGCGTGTAATCGATTTCCTTTCGACTCAAGGCAACGAATTCTTTGTTTTGCCGGAGCAGCGCCTGGGTGAATGCCTGGCTGATGTAACCCGTGGCTCCAAGAAGAATGATCATAGGATTCAGCTTTGAAGGCGCTTTGCCTCCGCGATGATGGATTCAAGGTAATCGCGATACTCGCAATTCGGGATTTGATCCGTTGTGGACCGGAGCTGTTCCAGGCTCAGGAAGCCACGCCGGAACGCGGCTTCTTCCGGGCAGCCGATCTTGATCCCCTGACGTTTTTCTATGGTTTGAACGTAGGCGGAAGCTTCATGGAGACTGCTGCTTGTGCCGGCATCGAGCCAGGCGAAGCCGCGTCCCAGCTGGTGAACCCGGAGCTTCCCTCGGTGCAAATAGGAGAGGTTGGTATCGGTGATCTCAAGTTCGCCACGGGCGGATGGTTTCTGGTTGCGCGCGGTCTGAACGACTTCGTTGTCGAAGATATAAATGCCCGGCACGGCATAGTTGCTTTTGGGATGCTTGGGCTTTTCCTCGATGGAGACGGCCAGCCCATTCTTGTCAAATTCCACCACGCCGTAACGATGGGGATCGTGAACGTGATAGGCGAAGACAGTGGCCCCCTCTCGAAACCCGCTGAAGGCGGCCTGAAACGTGTCCGCTCCGTAAAATACGTTGTCACCCAGGATCAGGGTCACGGCGCTGTTGCCGATGAAGGTGTCGGCAATCAGGAAGGCTTGGGCGATGCCGGCCGGCCTGGCTTGCTCACGGTAATCAAAGGTTACACCCCAACGCGAACCATCGCCCAAAAGCTGGCGGAAGCGCGGCAAGTCATGCGGAGTTGAAATCAGGCAGATTTCACGGATCCCGTTTTCGATCAAAGTGGTCAACGGGTAATAAACCATTGGCTTGTCATAAATGGGTTGGAGCTGCTTGCTCGCGACGAGGGTCAACGGAAATAAACGCGAGCCGGCGCCACCTGCGAGAATAATGCCTTTCATATTGGTTCCTTTTGAGTGGAGCAGATTTAGTGGGGTCAAGGCCGGGGCGTCGAGGAGAAACCTCAACTCTTCAGGACAAATTCACCGGATCGATGTCCACCGTCAGATTAACGTCCTCGGGCAGGGTCAACCTGCCGAGCAACGGCGCGAGCAGCCGGCTCAGACGGCTCATTTGCCGGGTGCGCAACATGATTTGGTAACGGTAATACGTCTCCGCGCGAAGCAGCGGCGACGGAGCGGGGCCGGCCAGAATCAGGTCCTTGACCGGAGCCAATTCCTTTTCGAGCTGAGTCTTCAAATAATCCGCCGAGAGCTTCGCCTTATCTTCGTTGCGCGATTTGAGCGTAAACATCGCGGCACGCGCAAACGGAGGATACTTGAGCTGCTCGCGAAATTCGAGTTCCTGCTCATAGAAGCCGGCGAAGTCATGCCGACGAGCCAGTTGGACCGCGGGATGGAACGGTGTGAATGCCTGGACGATCACCTCGCCCTCAATGTCACCGCGCCCGGCGCGCCCGGCCACTTGTGTCAGCAACTGAAAGGTGCGTTCACCGGCCCGGAAGTCTGGCATGTGCAGACTCAGGTCGGCATAGATGATTCCAACCAGCGTCACGTTCGGGAAGTGAAGGCCCTTGGCGATCATCTGCGTTCCGACCAGGATGTCGATCTTGCCGGTGCGGAAATCTCCAAGGATGTTGCGGTAATCTTCCTTTCGCTTCAGCGAATCTGAATCCATCCGTCGTACGTTGGCTTTCGGGAAAAGCTTCCCGAGCGTTTCCTCGACCCGCTCCGTGCCGAGACCGGAGTAGCGGATTGCCGGGTTGCGACAACTTGCCTGCGGACACGCCGCCGGCACCGGCTCGGCATGGCCGCAGAGGTGGCAGCAGAGCCGTTCAATCTTGCGATGGTACGTGAGGGCAATGCTGCAGTTCGGACAACCCGCCACGTAACCGCAGAGCGGGCATTGAAGCGAGGAAGCGTAACCACGCCGGTTGAGGAACAGCATCACCTGCTCGCGCCTGTCGAGCCGGGCAGCAATGGCTTCCCGCAGAATGTTCGCGAAGATGGGCGGCCCCTTGCCTTTGCGGGCTTCACTGCGCATATCCACGACACGGACAAGAGGCATCTTCGCGTCGTCCGCTCGAACAGGCAGATCCAGAAGCCGGTACTTTCCCTTCTTCGCATTGAAATAACTTTCGAGCGACGGTGTCGCCGAACCAAGAACCACGACGGCTCCTTCCATCTGAGCGCGCATCACGGCCACATCCCGGGCATGATAGCGAGGCGCCTCCTCCTGCTTGTAGGAGTTCTCGTGCTCCTCATCGACGATGATCAATCCGAGCGGCTCAACCGGCGCAAAGACGGCGGAACGCGCGCCTATGACGATTCTCGCCCTGCCCTGCCGTATTTTGTGCCATTCATCATGGCGCTCGCCGGCGGAAAGATGACTGTGGAGCACCGCAACCATCGTCTGCAACGCGCCCGCACAGAACCGGCCCTTAAACCGCTCGACAGTCTGGGGAGTGAGGGCAATCTCCGGCACGAGAACGATGGCACCCTTGCCCTGAGCCAGTGCGTGTGCAATGGCCTGGAGGTAAATTTCAGTCTTGCCACTGCCGGTAACGCCGTGGAGCAGAAATGTCCGGGTCAGATTTGACCGGTCAGCCAACCGCTTGGAAGCGTCGGTACGCGATGCCGGTGCACCTGACTCTTTGGCGACGCGCTCCAACGAGAGTTGAGGTTCACTCTCCAGGGCTTGCGCAAGTTCCGCGAGTTGGCCGCCTGTTCCGGCATCCATTGCGCCCAGGATTTCCTTGAGCGCGGCTTCCTGATCCGGGTTCAGTTTGAGAGGTTGAGTGGGGAGAATCGACTCGGCGGCGTAAGGATCGCGCTCAGAGATCTCCGGGCTGATGGAAACCAGCCCCGCATCTTCCAGTCGTCGAATCGTGGCGGGCGTGCATTCGGTGAGTTCGACAAGGCGTTGGAGAGGCAACTCCTTCCATTCCTCGATGACGTTCCATACTTCCTGTTGTCGCTTGGTGAGCTTCGGAAACTCGCCATGTCGGGGCACGAGACGTACACACAGCCTCTCCCGCCAGCCCTCCCCCTCCTTGCGCACGGAATCAGGCAGCACGCTTTTGAGCGCGGTTTCGAGGGCGCAACAATAGTACTCGGAAATCCAGCGGGCCAGTTGGAGGACGCTTGCGGTCAGCAAAGCCTGTTTGCCGAGAACCTTGACAATTGGTTTGAGTTTCTTGTGTGGCGATTCGGCGAGCAATGCAGTCACGGCTCCGAGAAGCTCACGATTCCCGAATGGAACCTTGACCCGGCTGCCCACCTCGACCCGTCCCGCCAGCTCAGGCGGAATCGCATAATCGAACTCCTTCCGGAGTGCGATATCGAGTGAGACGCGAGCGACCATGATGCGGCGAAAGTCCTGCCCGGTGGCCGATGTGTCGAGAGGAAAACACCCGGATCTCCATCCGAGAAGATACTGCCAAGGCCGCCTGCAATATCCACTGGAAGAACGCAATCTTTCTGAATTAGCCCGGTTCCGGTGCTCAGATCCGTTGCCGTCGAATCCATCAGCGGCTCTTGCCCGGGAGGGAGCAGCGCTGGAGAGAGCCGGTTGCGAACAGACTTTGAATGTTTTCCATTTCACCTGGACGAATTCCAGACCGGAAATCGAGATCGTGATCAAGAGCTTTGAGACTTAAGTGGCGGACGCAACCCCTTACCTTCTTGTCGTGACTGTCGGATCGCTTGGCGACCACGGTGCGAATATCGATCGAACACCCACACCACGGCGCGGTGGGACACCGCCGCCCTGCCGCGCTCCTCTTGGAAGGCCGCCAGATCAGGGGTTCAAAGCGCGAAATTCCTTTTCGGCGAATTCTCACCCTTATCGCGCTGAGGCCGCGATTCGGTGGCGACAATTTCCAAGGTCCTGGCTAAACTTCCACCATGATTGTAGTCACTGATGCACGATGCACTGAGTATTCGAAAGCCGGACACCCTGAGCGGCCACAGCGCGTCAGCCGGACGGTGGAGAAACTAAAAGGCCAGACCGAACTTCCGATCACGTGGGCGGATCCAGCCGCGGTGCCGGATGAGGTCATTCTTCGTGCCCATAATCCGCGTCTTCTGGCTGCTCTTAAAGCCTCGGCCGGAGATTTCGACGGCGACACACCAGCGCATCCGAACATCCACGATCACGCGCGTCGATCGGTGGGCGCGGCGTTGACGGCCTTGAAATCGGCGAAGAGCGGCAAGGCTGCCTTCAGCCTGATCCGCCCCCCAGGCCATCATGCCACGAAGGAACGAATGATGGGTTTCTGTTATCTCAACTCGATGGCTATCTCCGTGCTGGAGGCGTTGAACATCGGCTACGCGCGCGTGGCCGTGTTTGATTTCGATGTTCATCACGGCAACGGCACTGAAGATATTCTTCGTGGCCAGCCCCACTGCGCATTCCATTCCGTGCATCAGCACCCGGCGTATCCTGGGACCGGCACGCAGTCCTTTGAAAACTGTTACAACTACCCGGTCGCGCCTGAATCGCCGCGAGAGCGGTACCGGGAAGCGTGCTCGAAGGCATTGGACCAGATCGCCAAGTTCAAGCCGGACCTTGTCGCCGTTTCCGCCGGCTTCGATGCTTACAAAGGCGATCCGCTTTGCCAGCAAAAGATGGAGGCTGAGGATTACCACTGGCTCGGCGAGTCAGTGCGCAAACTCGGAATGCCGACCTACAGCTTGATGGAGGGTGGTTACAGCAACGCTCTGCCCGACCTGATCTTCGCCTACATGAAGGGGCTGCAGGGAGCGTGAGTGAGCCAGTGGGGAATGCGAGGCGCCGTGCGTCACCGCCCCGGCCCTGCCCCACTGCCGTTGAATTGAGGACGGATGGGAGATCTGATTCGGGTTCTCCCTCTCCCCGTCGGACAGGGAGAGGGTTGGGGGGAGGGGTTTTTATTGAGGTTCGAGCAACCCTCCTCTCCCCGGCCCTCCCGCTGTGGGAGGAGAGGGAGCAGCCGGCGAGTTTCCCCCTGGCAACTTGCTTAATTCAACGGCAGTGCGGCCCTGCCCCGCCCTCGGTCCTTCGGGGATTGCATTCGCTGTGAGAAACCAGCTACTACAGGCGCATGTCCAGAGCTGGTGACAAACTCCGCCAAGCCCGCGAGCAACGAAAACTCTCCGTTAATCAAGTCGCCGACGCGACCAAGATCAAGACGGACCACATTCGCGCGCTCGAAGATGGAAACTTCGGCGCCTTCGCGGCACCCGTTTATGTTCGAGGTTTCGCCCGCACTTATGCCGCCCTGCTTCACCTTGACGTTCCTCAGCTCGTCATGGAACTCGATGCGGAACTTTCACAAAGCGGGGAATTTCCCGACTCATCCGTTCTGCCTCATCGGAAGCGGACTTTTGTGGACACACTGAGCTACCTCGTATCGAAGGTGAACTGGAGGATCGTAGGACCGGTGGCAGGCATCATCATCGCAATATGGGGAAGCGTCTCGATCTTCCGCTCCTGGCAGCACGCGCGCTCCGTCGATCCTCTCCGCGATCTCGGTCCAGGCCTGTACCAATCGCGTCAGACCAACGCAGGAGAGCTTCTTCCCCTGCCCACACCAGGCCCGATTCCCAAAGGTTGAACAGCGGATTTCAATCTTCTCTCATCAGCGAAGATCAGCGGTGCAAATCTGGCGTTCGGTTTCAATGAAGTTCGAAGATCGCCTCGATCTCCACGGGAATGTTCCCGGGAAGTGTGTTTGTGCCGACCGCGCTTCGAGCGCCGACGCCGAGATCCGGACCCCATAGCTCGACGAGCAGTTCACTGAATCCATTGATCACCTTTGGATGATCGAAGAACTCCGAGGTGCAGTTCACAAGACCAAGAACCTTGATGACACGATGAACACGGTCGAGACTTCCAAGCTGGGCACGCAGCGAGGCGAGCATCGTGAGACCCACCTGCCGCGCGGCGATCTTGCCCGCCGTCAGATCAAGATCGGCGCCCACGCGTCCAAGCATCAGCGAGCCGTCGTTGCGCACAGGTCCGTGACCCGAGGCGTATGCCAGATTCCCCGTCACGACCACGGGCTTGTACACGCCCATCGGCTTCGGCGCCGGGGGAAGTTCCAGTTTCAGTTCGGCGAGCCGGGCTTCAGGCCGCGTCATTATCGGAGTTTGTGAAGTGAGGTTGCTCATAAAGTGCGTCAAAACTAGCGAGTGATCTCGGGCGGCGCAATACGCGCGGGCGGCATCTCAAAACTGGCGACCAACTTTGCCGAAGCGCCATCCCAGACACGCAGCACTCCATCCTGTCCGCCGGCGACGACGATGCTGCCATCCAGGGCGCTGGTGGCGGATTGCAGGAAATCAGTCGCCCCTTCGTAGGAGCGGATTTTTTCGCCGTTGGATTTCACAAGCTTCAAGGAATTGTCGCCGGAACAGGCCAGAGCCTCATCGCCCTCGCCAACGAAGAATACCGAGGTAATCTCCTTGGTGAATCCATCAATGTTCTTCTTGCGTTCCCCGGTGAAGGCATCCCAAACCTTGGCGATGTTGTCAGCACCGCCGCTGATCAGCGTTCGCCCGTCGCGTTTCCAACTGACACTCAGCACATGATGAGTGTGGCCTTCGAGTGAGCGGAGCAGCTTGCCGGACTGTAGATCAAGCACCCGGATGAACTTGTCCGCCGCGCTGGAGGCGAGGAAACGACCGTCGGCTGTCAGGTCGAGCCCGAGGACAACGTCGCTGTGCACTGCTCTGTAGTCCTGAAGCAGCGTGCCGTCCGAAACAAGCCAGACTTTCAATTCACCGCTCCGGCTGGGCTCGCCGCCTCCGGTGATGAGTTTTTTTCCATCGGGTGTGAAGCGCACGACATTCACGCGATCCAGCAAAGGAGATTTGTCGTCGCCGGTGCCAATGGTGCGTTCAAGTTTCCACGCTGACTGAAGAGGCCAGACCGTGGCAATGCCGTCTCTGGCGATCGTCACGAGTTCGGACGCTCCGGCGAATGCGAGGTTCAAGGAATCATTCTGACCGGATTTCCAGGAAGCCAGTGAAGCTCCAGTGGCGGCGCTCCATGTGTGGGTGTTTCCGTCGTCACTCGATGCTGCAAGAATCTGGCCGTCCTGGGAGAACGCGAGATGTCGGAACACCTGCTCGCTTTCAGAGGATGCCTTGCCTGCCATGGAGACGGCTGTCTCACGCTGTTTCTGATCCGTCTCGGCCGATTGCAAAGCTGCCAGGGCGTCGGCGAGTACGTCACCCGCCTTTTGAGCGGCATTGATCGAGAGGTGCAGTTCATTCTCGGAAGTTGAGCGCGTCAGGCTGGACTTTTTGAATGCGTTCTCCGCATCGCCTTCCGCCTTCTTCGCTGCCTGAAGTTTCTCGTCCGCTTCCTTCTTTCGCTTCTCGGCATCTGGATTGGCCCGGTCAAATGTCAGCTTCGCCGCGCCTGCTTTGCGTGCGCTTTGAATGAGCGCATCAAGCGCCTTGTCAGCCATTGCGTGCGCCTCGGTGGTGGCGGCGGTCAGCCCTTCGGTGCTGGAAACTTTGATGTCGCTTTCTGCCGTTGTCCTTGTGCTGCCGGTGGTGTTGGCGGCGATGCGTTCGATCTCGGCTTTCATTTGCCCCGCCTTGTCGGCGAGTTGAGCGTGCACGAGTTTATCGAGGGCAACCCTGGCTTCTGTTCTGGCGTTCGTGCCGGCGGTTTCCGCCGTTTCCAGATCCTCCTTGAGTTTCCTGATCAGTTCGTTGACTTCAGTTAGCACCTTCTCCGCGGCAGGCACGGCTGCCTTGGCATCGGCCAGTGCTTTCTGTTTCTCGGCGTGAGACTTTTCCGCCGCGAGATTGGCGTCGGTGGCCTTCTTGACACGTTCGACCTGGCTGTGACGCTCCTTCTCGGCGGTGGCGAGCAGAGTCTTGCGAAGCACGAGCTGGCCTTTCGCGTAAGTCAGCGCACGTTCGGCTTCGATCAACCGCTGGCGATCGTTTCGATCACCCCGGAGTTGGGCAATCAATCTTCCATCCTCTGAATTCCACAGTTTGATCACTCGGTTGGTGCCGGCGGTGGCGATGCGCTGACCATCAGGGGAGGCAGCCACCGCAACGATCCCGCCGCCATGCTCGAATTTTGCCTTTTCCTCGTATTTCTCCAGACTCCAGGAGCGCGCAGTTCCATCGCCGCCGCCTGTCAGAAGCGCTGGCATTTTTCCGACAAGGAAATCGAGCGAGGACACACCATTCGTGTGGCCCTTGAATTCTTTGAGCAATGCCAGCTCTCCGGGAATGTTCGAGGGCAGTTCCCATATGTGAATGCTGCCGGTCCCGTCGGCAGTCGCGACGTGGTTTGAGGCCGGTGTCCAACCAACCGCCGTCGCGGGAGCCTTGAGCCGCAGGCGTCCCGAAGACGCGCCGGTCGTCAGATCCCAGACGTCGATCATGCTTCCGCCTGCGACAGAGAGCAATCGGTTGCCATCGGGCGACACGCGCAGGGCGGTCACAGCGCCAGACTTGGCGTCGAACGTCCTCAAAAGAATACCGGAGGTGCGATCTACAATTCTGATCAAGCCGTCCTGCCCGCCGAGGATCAAGTGTGTGCCATTCGTGGATGCTACGACCGTGAGCGTCGATCCTGCGGGTGCATTCGTGAAAGTCCGCGAATGCGCGATGGGCTGGCGACGCCAGAGTTTCACCTCGCGATAACCCGCCGAGGCGAGAAGGTCGCCATCGGGGTTGAAGGCGAGTGCATTGACCACATCCAGGTGAGCGGCTTTTTGTCTGTTGGTTGCGGAACCCACCATCATCTGCGGATCGAACAGGTTGGCGGCAGGCTGCCGGGTCGGGAGATGATAAACGTCCAGGTGGTTGCCTCGACCGCAGGCAGCGAACTGACCGTCGCTGGTAAGAGCGACCGCAAAGATCGAATTGACCGTGTCCGCGAGAGATTGCCAGACAATGGGACCACTCCCGCGAACCTCGCCCCTGGCACCCTGATCAATCCAGAGTTTCACCAGCCCCAGCTCCTCCGGGGTCAAATTCGAGGCATTAACCTTGTTGTCCTTGGGTGGCATGACTGGCTTTTCAAAATGAGCGGCCACTTTCAACAGCAAACTATCCACGCCACGTCCAGCGATGACAGCGGGCCCGGATTCACCGCCTTTGAGGATGGTTTGCGGCGTTTCCAGAACCAGATCCGCCTTGGCTTTGGTCTGATTATGGCACGCCAGGCAGTTGCGCGTGAGGATCGGGAGAATCTCGCGCTCGAAATCCACGGCCGTCGCGCGTCGCAATTCAGCGATCGGGATGGATTTGCCTTGGGCAGATGGTTCCTCAGGTGCCGCCCCGTGCAGGGTCAGCACCGCGCAAAACAACGGTAAAACAAGACTGAACCATCCTCGACGCCTTACCTCACGCCCCCCGATCCACAAAACAAACTCAGGCTGGATTCTAGGGATGAGTTCTTTCGCTTTGAATTTCATTGGTAACTTGGCTGTATCACTAGCAGACAGTCAGAAATAGGAGAGGAAAAATTAGCAAAATGACATTCGGTGCCTCCGGGGGATTTTCAAAAAACACCTGTTGAGATTTACCGACGGAAACAAGGAGAGCGAAGGAACTGCAACTGGGCTGTTTTCAAATCGACTCGCCCCCGCTAGCTTGTGCCCATGACAACCATCAACGAAATCGCCCCCGACCTGTTCCGCCTTTCCGTTTACGTTCCAGAGTTTGACATGCAGTTCAATCACTTCCTGGTGCGTGACGAGGAGCCGCTGCTTTTTCACGCGGGCTTCAAGCGGATGTTCCCCGCCTTGCGCGAGGCCGTCGCCAGGCTCATCGATCCCACGAATCTCGGGCATATTGGCTGGAGTCATTTTGAGTCCGACGAAATCGGCGCGCTCAACGACTGGTTGCAACTCGCGCCCCAAGCCCAGCCCGTTTGCACACTCGTCGGCAAGCTTGTGAGTGTGGATGATTTCTCGATACGCCCCGCGCGCGGCATGACCGCCGACGATGTCCTGACCACAGGCAAATACCGCTACCGGTTCCATCGTTCTCCTCACCTTCCGCACGGTTGGGATGCTGGCGTGCTGTTCGAGGAAACGCGCAAGACATTGTTCTGTTCCGACCTTTTCCATCATTTTGGCAACGTTGCGCCCGTGACTTCGTCGGACCTGATCGAACCGGCGCGGAAGGCGATGCAACAAATGCAGCAAGGACCGCTGGCCGATTACATTCCTTATACCAGCCAGACCGAAGGTGTCCTGCGCTCACTGGCCGATCTCAAACCAGAAACGCTCGCCGTCATGCACGGTTCCTCCTACATCGGCGAGGGTGACCAGTTGCTCACCGGCCTGGCTGGAGTGATCAAGGAAAGTTTCAATTCGTGACGTCTTCGCGATGGAGCGGGCCAGGCTTGTGGTGGTGAGAGTGCAGGCATGATCGTTCGTGTGACGTTTCCCCGGCGCCCGTGTTGTGTTGGTGTCGCACATCGAATGCTTCCCCCGGGATGGCGGACCTCCTACACTCTCGCGAGTGATCCCACAACAACACGAGGATGAGGCTTTGTTGCGCCGGCTTGGCTACAAGCAGGATTTGTCGCGACGGATGAGCGGCTTTTCCAATTTCGCCATTTCGCTTTCGATTATCTGCATTCTGGCCGGCGGGATCACTTCGTTTCACGTGGGACTGTGCAGCGTCGGTGGCGCGAGCATGGGGCTGGGCTGGCCGCTCGCCTGCCTGTTCTCAATGGCGGTCGCGGCGACGATGGCACAGGTGGCCTCGGCATTCCCGACGGCGGGTGGTTTGTACCATTGGGCAAGCATTCTCGGTGGCAGGGCCTGCGGCTGGGTGACGGCCTGGTTCAACTTGACGGGCTTGATCGCAGTGCTGGGCGCGGTGAATGCGGGAACGTACGATTTCGCTTCCGCAGCTTTCGGATTCTCAGTGCCGGAACAGCACGCAGCATTGGTGAAGACCGTGGTGGTTGTCTTCATGACGCTGACGCACGCGTTGTTAAATCATTACGGCATCCGGCTGACGACCCGGCTGACGGATTTGAGCGGATACTTGATTCTGGGAGTCGCGACGGTGTTGACGGTCGCGCTTCTAATGAACACTCAACATTTCGAGTGGGCCCGGCTCTGGACGTTTGCCAATTACAGCGGATTGCCGGAAGCCGCTGCGGTGTTTCCAAAACAGCAAAGCCTGATCTGGCTCTTCTGCCTGGGTCTGCTGCTTCCGGCGTACACGATCACCGGATTCGATGCTTCAGCGCACACGTCGGAGGAGACGATCGGCGCGGCGCACAACGTGCCGCGAGGAATCGTCCGGTCAGTGCTGGCGTCCGCGTTGTTTGGCTGGGTGATGATTTGCGCGATCCTGCTCGCTATGCCCAATGTGGCCGAAGGAGTCGGAAAGGGCTCCGAAGCCGTGGCATGGACGATCAAGTCGGCGCTTCCATCATGGCTGGCCTGGGGGCTTCTGGGAGGAATCGTGCTGGCGCAATACTTTTGTGGTTTGGCGGCTCTGACCTCGGCGTCGCGAATGACTTACGCCTTCGCGCGTGATGGCGGGCTTCCCTGGTCCGAATATCTCGGGAAGACAAGTCCGATTTCCAAAACACCCACTTATGCCATCTGGGCCACCGGAACCCTGGGAGCGATCTTCACCATACTGGTGCCTTACACGACGATCGCGGCTGTCTGCACGGTCCTGCTCTACATCTCGTACGTTATTCCCGTCGGAGCCGGGTTCCTGACGTTCGGAAAAAGCTGGACGCGGATGGGCCCCTGGCAGCTCGGCAGCTGGTATCGACCGCTGGCTCTCGTGGCTGCGCTTGGTTGCGTTTTCTTGATCGTGATCGGGATGCAACCACCGAACGAGCAGGCAGTGTGGATCGTCGGCACGGTGGTGTTCCTGCTGTTGGTGATCTGGTTTGGACTCGAACGCAAACGATTCAAAGGTCCGCCCCAGGTGGATTTGGGCGGGCTTCCCGAGAAATCGGCAGTGTCTTAATCTTGCTCATAGTCTTCTCCATCAGCGCAAAGGATTGAGAGCGTGAGCAGGATTATCGATATTGAAAATTGAGGGAAACAGGCACCAAAAGTCGTTGTCGATTTGGGTGCCTACTGAGGAGACCGCAGGATAGCCTGCAAATCTCGGAGGTGGCGCGGGCGCATCTGCTGCGTTGCTCGCTTGGTCAGAGGCCGCTGCGGGCATCCTCCCTCGCTCACGCCTTGCATCTGTGCCCACGGCACTCTCCGGAAT
>SXMN01000359.1 GCA_005777315.1 Verrucomicrobiales bacterium | reverse complement strand
TATGAAACTGGAGTGAGCGTCTCGGACGATGAACTGGCTCGCGTCCATATCACGCCAGCGAAGTTCCACGGGGAATGGAACTATGTCATCGAACCCCGTTAACTAACATTTGCTCAAGTTATTATTTCGCCCGCCCTAAGGGCGACCGGGTAGCCGGTCGCCCTTTGTTTTGGAAAAGTTTCTTGGAAGGTCAGGCTGCCAACGGCAGTGGCATTCCAGCCATGTGCAGGCTTTCCGTAAGCCCGGGCGTCTCCGGCCACATCGGATTGATGCAAGGAGCTTTGTCCATGTAACCAAGCAGGCGTCGTTCCTTGATCATTGAGGCAACAACGGATGGCACCATCAGTTCCCAGGTCGTGTCACCGGCCCTGATTCGTGCCAGCACGTCGCGGGAGAGAATGGGAAGGCATTTCTCATCGTAGTCCCTCATGCTTTCGATCATGCGGTTCTCGACCAGATAAGAGTAGAGATGCCGCAGATGCGGGGCTACTCGCAAGTTGCCGGCGCTGATCAACGAGCCTGTCGGAACGTCGAGCTGAGGGTAGGCGTATAGTTTGAGATCATTCTTAAACATGCGGCCGAACGACTCCAGAATGCCGCCGGAAAGATCCGAGTAATACTTCTCATCGAAAATCTGACGCAGCGTTGGCACTCCCATGACCAGGCCGATCATCTTCTTTGTGTGCCGGAAAAGGTACGCGGCCAGGCGGTGATACTCGAAGAAGTTCGAGATCATTACCGGCTTCCCGAGGGCGCCGAGCAAATCCACCCGATCTAAAAAATCCTCGTGATCGATGGTGTCGCCGTCGGTCAGATTGCGCAGTGTCATCTCCATCAATGTGATGACCTGCTCGCCCCGGACTTTGGGCTCCTGGATGAACTGCGCCTGCGCGCAACGCAGCATGTCAGTCGTCGAGTTGGTCATCGGACGAAAACTGCCGCGCTCAATCAGAATGCATTTCTTGTAGAGCGCCTCCGCAGGCTGAACGACCGCGCCACTGGCGGTGAACATCGTGGCTTCGGTGAGTCCGTTCTGCACGAGCTTAAGGCTCATCAATCGATTATCCACCTTGCTGAAAGCGGGACCGGAAAGCTCGATCACATCCACTTCGACCCGTTTGTTCGTCACATTGTCGAGCAGCGAAAGAATTATCGCCTCAGGCTCCTGATGCAGGTTGGTCGCGGCATGAACCAGGTTGACACCGGTGATACCCAATGCCTCCTGTTCCTGGAGAGTATCGGAGTCGAGCAACCGGACGTGAATGATGATCTGCGAAGGAGGCGTCTGCGGTTGAGTCTGAAATCGGATTCCAAGCCAGCCGTGTGCCTCATCATTTGGCCGCGAATAGCTCTTCGTTGCGACGGTATCCGCAAACACAAAAAACTTCGTCACAGCGCCTCGCTTCGTGTCGAGGCGCTCCTGAAGCAGGCCATACTCGTGATCGAGCATCGTGACCAACCTCTGTCGGCTCACGTAACGCTCACATGTGCCATAGATCGCATCACTGAATGTCATGTCGTACGCCGACATCGCCTTCGCAATCGTTCCCGCGGCACCACCCACCCGGAAGAACCAGCGAGCCACTTCCTGCCCGGCGCCGATCTCCGCAAAAGTGCCGTAAGTGGCCCTGTCCAGATTGAACTCAAGGGCTTTTCGGTGTGTGTCCAGAATCTCCCGCTTGGCAATGCTCATAGAATACGTTGATGGTCAACCCGAAGGCCATCGGATCACGGCCATCCACCAGCACATATATCGGCGAACTTCCGTCAGACTTGAGTCAGAGCACGAACGATCGGCGGGTCGTCGTAACTTTGGGTTCGGCATTTGCACCTTGATGTCGGCGGAGGCGGTCTGGTGGGGAAGAAGTTGTGGCAGATCAACGGAAGTGGATGCCCCAAGAAACGTCCTGCTTCCGCCAAATGCGGGAGGGACACCGAACCGGAGACATCGCATGATGTCTCAAGAAAAGCATCATGAGTCAAATACCGGAGAATCCGGGCATCTCAGTTCATCATGATGTGCACACGGCATACCGGGTTGAAGCATTTCATGCTCGGCAGCGTGACGGAAAATGTGGTGAGCCACGCCCCGTGTCCCGTGCGCGCCGTGCGAGAATACGAACATACTGAGGAGACCGTGGGATAGGCTACGAATGATGGCGAGCGCCACAGATGCAGATGCGAGGTGCGAACGCGGGAGGATGCCCGCAGCGGCCTCTGACCAAGCGAGCAACGAAGCAGATCCATCTGTGCCGCCGTCAAGATTTGTAGCCTATCCCACGGTCTGCTCAGTAATCTCTGAAAACTTGAACCTATGCCTGGAGTCTTTGGCTTCGACAGCTATTCGCCCAAGGAAATCGCCGAGCGCGTCGAGAACGTCGGCGTGATCAAGGCAAACCTGCCGCTGTTGTCGCAAGTGGCATTGGGCGCGTTGGCGGGCGGATTCATCGGGCTTGGCGCGATGTTCTTCACCCTCGTCGTTAGTGACGGGAGTCTGAACTTCGCCATCGCTCGCGTGGTTGGTGGAGTTGTTTTCTCGCTCGGACTGATACTGGTCGTAGTGGCCGGGGCCGAACTCTTCACAGGGAACAACCTGCTCGTGATGGCCACGGTGGCGGGAAGAATCCCGGTGTCCAGATTCCTGAAAAACATGATCGTCATTTACCTCGCCAACTTCGTTGGTGCCGTTGGACTGGCCGGGTTGGTGGCGATGTCAGGTCAGGGACAGATGGGCAACTCTGCCGTCGGCAATGCTGCAATCACCATCGCAGCGGCGAAGTGCGCCCTGCCTTTCAGTGAAGCGTTCTTCAAGGGGGTGCTCTGCAATCTCCTCGTCTGCCTCGCCGTATGGCTGGCGATGGCGGGGCGCACGGTGGCGGACAAGATTCTCGCCATCATCTTCCCGATCGCCGCGTTCGTCGCGTGTGGCTTCGAGCACAGCGTGGCGAACATGTATTTCATCCCGCTCGCCATCTTCCTGCGCGAACAAACCGTTGCCGTAGGTGCGGCTGATCCCACTATTCTTAACTGGATTGGCCTGGCGCGTAATCTCCTGCCGGTCACGCTCGGCAATCTGGTCGGCGGTGCCGGCATGGTCGGGCTGGTCTATTGGGTCATCTATCGGCGCGGTGCGAACCCTGAGTCTGCACCACCCGGTAATCGATGAGAACCCCAGCACCTCACCGCCGGGAAATGGCTCACGAACCTCATTTCGGCGCCAGCTTCTCAATTTTGATTTCATAGGGTGCATGTAGTTGAGGATTACTTGCGCTCCTTCACTTCCGAATCACGGATGAAGCTAAGGGTGGTGAGGCGCTTAAGATCCTGTTTGTCTTTTCCCGCGTACGGTATTGAGTTCGCCAACCCGTGTCCGGTTCACCGCTCCCCTCTTTTCCAGCCACTCCTCCACTTCTCTCCCGAAACGGGTCCACGGAATTGCCCGCAGTCGTGCCGCAGGTATCGCTTTGCCAGTTTCCTCACAGACGCCGTAAGTTCCGTTTTCGATTCGCTTGAGGGCTGCCTCCAGTTCGTAAAGAGAGTCCTGTTGAGTGGAAAGCTGTGTCAGCGCCAGATCGTGATCGAACTCGTCCGTGGCGCTGTCCGCCTCGGCGAGGCCATGACTTTCCAGCGGCTCAGCCGCACTTGCCAGCAGATCTCCGCGTTGCCGGAGCAAGCGGCTTCGCATGGCAAGTAGCACATGGCAATGCCATGACCATTTCACCGGCACATGCCCGCATGAAGCAATCACCGTGGAAGGCTGGCAAAGAATATCCCCCGCTTTCACGCGGCGACGCACATGTGGGCCACCGGCACCGGTGGCGGCGATCTCCTTGCTCGCCGCAGATGTCCTCATGGTTTGCCTGGGCAGGAGTTTCTTGGTTTTCATGACTCAACCTCGCGAAACCAATCGCGCTTTGCTTCGCAGCACTTGCCGAAGATTGACCTCTGGTTGGCTGCGTGGGAACCAACCTCCAGCAACTGGTGTCGAGCCAATTGGCAGAGCTCCGAAAGTGGAGTGACGGAGGCGAACAGCGGGATACCAGCCGCCGCTCGATTACTGGCGAGTTGGGCGGCTATCTGACCGCTTCCGTCGGTGGCGAAGCACCGCCGTTCGTTGCCTTCCCGTAGATCCGCGCCATGTCGAGAAGCAATGTTTCGAGTTGTTTGTAATAAACCTCCTCGGGCAGTTCTGCCTTCCGATCCCGAAGTCGCGTCACCGAGCTCTCGATCTCATTGCGCCTGGCGAGAGTGACAGAATCGAGATTTTCCTCATCCAGGCTGCGCACAAGATGCCACTGATGAGCGCGTGCTCCATCTAGCGAATTCCCCTGAGCTGGCTTCTTCTGGGCACGTACGCCGCGAAACCAATCCGCCGGGGTTCCATGGCCATCTCCGTTGTCGTCGAGCAACGCATGTTCCGTGACAAGGCGTTCCTCGTTTTTGTAAAATTCCACGGCTTTCTTGGAAGCCATGATGAACGCTTCCAACAGGGATGTCTGCCCGTCCTTGTCCAAGTCGCCATCGCTCCCACCGATCGCCTCTGAGAGGAACTTCCCGAACCTCGCATAATTTATCTCGTATCCGCTGCGGGTGGAGACGGCGACGATCCTGTTCGTCGAGACCAGTGCATTAATGAACGGCGCGCTGGACGATGCGCAGTTGAGGATCGCCTGCGGACGCTGGAAGGGCCTGAGCCACTCTGCAAGCTCGGTCGCGCTGAAGTCAGCGCCGCGCAAATTGAATTTCGCCTCCTTGCCGTTGAAAGTGCCATGCCCAATCAACACCAGCCAGAGTTCCCCCGTTCCATCCTTCGGTTCCGCATCCAGCAGTCGTTTGAATTCATCGCGTACCGTGCCGCCTTCGTGAAGCTCGGCGGAGGAGCTATTCGTATTCTGCTCATCAGCAACAATGGGAAAGCCGACGGTCAAAGCCTTTGCATGGGCGCGCTCGGCAGCCTTCACCCAATTGGTGGCCCACGTGTTGAATTCCGTGACGTAACGATCTTCACCAGCGGCGCCGACGACGATGAGGACGGTACGCTGGTCGGCGGCGAAGACTGAATGCGCTGATCCCAGGCACATCAGGAACAGAACGGCCAAAAACCAGAATCCGGCAGATGCATCTACCACGAACGCCGACCAAGTCCTTCCGTCAGAGCTGATCATCTTCCTGCGCTCATCCTCGTGGGTGCCAAATCCAGGGAGCACTTGACACGGAAACGTGGACCGCGAATCGAGAATTGGAAACTGAGGATTCAGTGCTGAAAATCGCTCCATCCTCATACCAGCCCTTTCCATCTTCTGACGCCCCACTCTCCCACGAAGCATCCCAGCGCGATCAAGAACATGATGGGCGTGTGCCAGAGAGGTGTCGAAATGGGCTCTGTGATTGGCGCCTTTCGACTGGGCAGACTCGCCACGAATTCCTTGAGCCGGTCGATCGAGATCACTTCGCCGCCCGTCTTCTTCGCGATGGCTTCCATCAAGGCGCGATTTGGCTTCAGTGAGCGAAACTCATCCGCCGCGGGATCGGATGTCCAACCGGCCTCCGCGTGACCGACCTCAACGCCTTCTGAATCTGTGACGATCGACTCCGCCAGGTAGGCCCCGGTGCCACGCGGGACAAATACGCTCTGGTAAAGTCCGGCCTCGGATGCCGCGGGTTCGACCGACAGCGGCACTGATAGCACACCGGTCCCCTGCCCTTCCGGGTGCCTGGAAACCACATTCGTCGATCTGGTGGAAGTTTCCTCGCCGACGTAGCGGACATTGACCTTCACCGTGGCGTTATCGAGCGGCTTGAACTTCTGATCGCGAACACGCACATGGAGTTGCACGGCTTGATTCTGATCGGCGCTCTTCGTCTCAGCGGCAAACTGCACACGCTCCGGCACATCGGCCACAAGCCATCGGACCATCTGCCGCCATGCCTTGTCCATGTCGCGATGCATGGCTTCGTCCTTCATACCCCAGCGCCACATGTCGCCAATCGTCAGCGCCGCGGATCGCCCCCTGCCGAAACGCTGCACAATCAGCGCGGGGAGTTCCTTGCCGTCCACATCCTTGACCGTCGCCAACACGCTTGCGCCAGGCTTGAGCTCGCGCACCTGATTCACAACCTTGAATGGAGGCATGGAACCAAGTCTCGCCTTCTCGTCAGTCTCGGTGCTTCGCAACCTCGCCCACGGTTGCAGCAAGCCTTCGCGTTTGAGATCCATCTTGAATTCCGAGGCCTTGCCCCCGGTGGACGCGCGATCCACATACACCGGCAGCAAATCACCAATGGGAGTTCGAGCGTACTTGCCCTGGGCAAACGACTCCATTCCACCAAGCATAAGAAACCCACCTCCCCGCTCGGAGACAAATTTCTCAACCAGCACCATCTGGTCGTGCATGAAAAACTCAGACTCCAGGTCGTCCACGATGACAGCATGGAACCCATAAAGATCCTCGGGCTTTTTTGGAAATCCCCCCGCCAGTCCAGGCTCATCCCGCCAGCTCAGGATTTTGAAAACCGGCTGGTCATAGCGTTCCGTGTCGTCGCCCTGTTTGTCGAATCCGCGAAAGAGCGGGTTGCTGCTCTCACCGGCGCGTCCCTTAAACTCAAACTTGGCCTCGCGTTTTGCCACGCGAATCAATGCCGTCAACTGGATCTGATCGTCTTCCGCCAGTGCGCGATTCAGGAACTTGAATTCCCAGTTGGGCCGGCCCGCGACATACAAGATCCGGTAAGGCCCTCGGCCGCGATCGACGACAACCATTCTCGTGTTGTTAGCCAGTGTCGCTTCCTGCGATTTCGCGGGCTCATTGAACTGATCCACTTCATCACGCGCTGACACTTGAAGTCGATAGAAGGAGATGCCGTGGCGTGTCGGCTTCACCTGAAATCTGAACGTCAATGCTTCGCCCTCCTGTGGGCCATCCAATGTTTGCTCGGCAACCACTTTTTCGAAGCCGGGCGTCAGTTGACTCTGGACATTCGCATGGAGGGCATTGGTGGCAGACTGCGCGGCAGTCGCCCGCACGGATGTTTTCGTGTCTTTCGTTTTGGAGGCAGTTGAATTGGTCCGGCTCAGGTCCGTAAATTCGATCAAGCGCGCTCGCAGCGGAACACCGGAGTATCCGCTCGCGCTCACCGTCGCCTCGACCGTGACTGGCGCGTCTTCAAATGCCGTCTGGGTCACACCCACCTTTTGCACCGAGATGTCCTTGATTGGGTCATCGCGGCCCATGATCACTGGATAGACCGGCGGAAGGCCCGGCAATTCCGAAACATCCGCCAGGTCCGTGGCATTCCCGTCGGTGAAAAGAAGCACTCCTGCGAGGGGCTGGCCTTGATATCGATCCGCCAGCAATCTCAAGGAAGCGCCGATGGCGGAGGCATTGCCGTCGAAATGGAGTTCGCCGAAGTCGCGTGTGGATTGGAGCCGGGAATCGAATTGAAACTTGCGCGCTTGAAAGGTCTCCTCCAGTTGTTCCTGCCACCCTGACTTGTCAGCGATCAGAGCGTCCCGAAGAACCTCACCACGGCTGCGGCTTTCGCCACGATCCTTGATCTGCATGCCCTGACTGTTGTCCGCGACCAGCGCAAAGAAGTTCGCGCCAGACCTGGCGCGCTCGGAACTCCACAACGGCTCAAGCAGACAAAAGCCCAGCGCGGCCAGTCCGAGAAACTTGAGCAGCACACAGAGAGTCCGCACGCCGCGCGAGGTTGGAATTCGGGAGTAACTCCAGAAAAGCAGCAGGAGCGCCGCGCAAACGAGGATTGCCGCAGGCCAAAACCAGTTCCAGCCGGAGATGAACAACGCCGCCTGCATCATTCGCTTTTGCCCAGTTGCTCGTAGTATTTGCGAACTCTTTCAGCGAATTTCGCCGGCACAGGATCACGGTCGATGGGCACGAGCGCTTCGTTGGATTCACGTTTCGCCAGCTCTTCCATCACCCGGCCACGAACCTCCGCCATCGGCTTGAGAAGCTCCTTCCGCACAATATCCCACTGCGGGTTCTTGCCCTGGCGCTTGAATTCCGTTCGCATCTCACGCGCCCGATCCCGCACACGCGCCAGGTCGTTTCTCAATTCCGGCTGATCCAACATTTCCTCCACGTTGCTTAAACGGTCGGACCAATTGGTGTAATCGCGTCCGGTGATTGGTCCCTCCTGCTCGGTGCCTGGTTGACCACCGTTGTCGAAGAAATTACGTCGCATTGCCGCACCACCTTCACGCGGACCTTGCTGTTGCTGTCCTCCGCGGGTCACCTGCGGGTTTTGCTGCTGCTGTGCGTTGCGGCCGCCACGTCCTTGACCGCGACCTTGGCCACGCCCCTGACCCTGTTGACCCTGTTGACCCTGTTGACCCTGTTGACCCTGTTGACCCTGTTGACCTTGTTGACCTTGCTGACCCTGTTGACCTTGCTGACCCTGTTGACCTTGCTGACCCTGTTGACCTTGCTGACCCTGTTGACCTTGCTGACCCTGTTGACCCTGTTGACCTTGTTGACCTTGTTGACCTTGTTGACCTTGTTGACCTTGTTGACCTTGTTGACCTTGTTGACCTTGTTGACCTTGTTGACCTTGTTGACCTTGTTGACCTTGTTGACCTT
>SXMN01000358.1 GCA_005777315.1 Verrucomicrobiales bacterium | reverse complement strand
TTTCGCGGAGCCGGTGAACCCGTGGAACACCATGACCAGCGGCGCCCCGGGCTTCAGCCCCGTAGGCACGTCGAGGATGAACGTGCGCTCGCGGCCGTCGAAGGTCAGTTGATGGGTCCCGCTTTTCCAGGACGGCGGCGGAGCTGAGGCCGGTGCCGTTCGGTGGGAGATGAAATCCACGACGAAGGGTAGCGCCGGCTCGGCCATGTCCCCGTGGCTGAAACCAGGGAGTTCGAGCAGCCTGACATCTTGATGGCCGGCGACCTTCATCATACGCCAGAAATAGGCGTTCTCCTCGTAGCGGCCGTAGAGTTCCTTCTCGCGATCGCCCGTGATAAGGAACAGCGGTGGAGCATCCTTGTGCGCGTGGTACAGCGGGGCCAACTCGTCCAGCACCGGTTGAGTCGGGCCGATGCCACGCTCGGATCGGATGGTGAAATGAGTGATGGCCTGCGGACTGAGGGGAATCAATCCGGCAATTCGGTTTGGGTCCAGCCCGTGCGCACCGAGCCAGCGTTTGTCGAGGCCGACCATCGCGGTGAGGTAGCCTCCGGCCGAATGTCCACTGACGTAGATCAAGTTTGTCGAACCGCCATAGCGGGCGATGTTGCGAAACGTCCACGCCACGGCGGCGGCGGCGTCCTCGATATACACCGGTGACTTCACGCCCGGCGACAGGCGGTAGCCGGCGGCGACAACGGCGATTCCTCTGCCCTTCAAGCCCGCGGGGATTGACTTGTTGCCTGCGGTTAGTCCTCCACCGTGGAACCAAACGACGGTCGAAAATCCGGTAATATTTGTTGGCCAGTACACATCGAGCCGGCAACGCTCCTTGGCGTAGTCCGACAGGTCGTTTCCCGAGCGGTAGAGAATGTCCTTCTCCAGACGGTAGGGGGAGTCCGGCGGTTCCTGGGCCCACGCGGCCGGTGAGAGGGCAAGGACCAAAAGCAAGGCCAGCCGGCGAATCGTGAGCATGAGGAGGAGGTTTCCGTTGAGATCGTCGCCTGTCAATTCTCGGTCGGCCCGGCGAGATCATAAAGATAGGCCTCCGTTCGCAGCAATAATGCCTCAACGGCAACTGCCAGCCACGCGACGAATCCCGAATCGAACTTGTGATTGGCGGGCACACGAAACTCAAGCGCGGCCGAGATCCCAGTCCCATCTCCTTCCTCGCTGAAGAAATACAAATTATTCATTCGCTACCCTATTACTGCCGCTCACGGAAAGAACGAATGTTCCGGGTTCAGTGGAAGGTGTAAACCCACTTGGTGAAGACACTATTCGCGATCTCTTTGCGTTCCTCAACACTGTTGAACACCAGATACCATTGAATCTTGGGCCTGATCTTCCAGCCGTAGATCACGCTGATGTTATGCACGCTCGCATCGCGGTGCTGCAGGGAGGCCTTCACCCACATGTCGTCCTTGATGAAATAGTCGAACACGATGCGGTTCAGCCAGGCGATGTGGCTCCCCCCGTCGGACAAATCCTCGAACCGAAGTCCTAATTCGTAGCGAATGGGGAGGCGTTCCCATGGTTTGTAGGGTTTGCCGATGCTCAGCTCGTTGTAGTCCACCTTCTGAAACACGCCGCCGGCCCATCCAATATCAAATGAGCGCCACTGGTCGGAAGTGTTGAACGATAATCGGCTCGTGGTCCGCCGATTGTGGTAAGGAGCGTGGAACTCATCCGCGTGCGACGCCGAGACTCCGAGATCGTTGGGAAACACGACTCGAGAGCTCACCCGGTAATCCCTCAACGCCGTCTCCTGATCTTCGTTTTCGTAGTAATGATGATTGAGTTGAAGGCTGAGCTGTTTATACCAGGCTTTCTCCGAATCATGCCGGTAGGCGGCGATAAATGACGGACCAAAAACGTTACGCCGAAAGATGAGGCCGAGCGCCGGGTCAAATCCCCTGGTGATGGCGTCGTAACTCACGGTGAAGTACCAGGGGTAATTCTCGTAGCTCAAGGCACCGTATCCCAGAAAATCCGTCCGATTCTTGATCGGATTCCCAAACGGACCGGTCCTGCGATCATCCGCAACCGATCCCTGATAGGCGAAGCGAACCGCATCGGTGAGGAAGAAGTAACCATCCGTGCTGGCAACCCGGGAATGCCCGTCGTCAAATTCGGACGCATCCAGGTAGTAGCCCATCGAGGATCTCTGGCCAAGGCGCTGCACGGCGCGCAGAACACTGGAATTCCCGTTCCGCGTTCCGTCATGGACGGTATCGCCTTGGAGATTGAGGAACGCGTAATTGAAGTTCTTGCTTTCCCCGCTAACTTTTGCCCCTGTCAGGATGTCCGTGAATCGACGGCTGTAATAGAGCCGGTGATGCATCTCGAGCAATTCGCCGCCCTCACGGAAAAAGGGCCGCCGCTCCGAAAGGAATCTTTCAGTATCGCGCAGTTCAATCGTATCGTCATCCGCCTCCACCTGCCCGAAATCGGGGTTGAGCGTGAGCGCGATGATCGTGGAAGGTGTCAGGCGAAAACTCGTGTCGATCCCCGATTCGAACGTCGAGTGGGTCTTTCCATTAAAATCAGCGCGTCCACTGACGTAGGGGGAGACCTCCAGGTTGCGAGTAAATTTCGTGTCCGCCAGATCGAGATTGGTGAGATGCCCAAAATGGTGCGGACGAAACGAGTCCGTCGGGCTGAAGCTCCAGAACATCAAGCTGTCAAGCCTTGGGATCCGCCGGCTAAAATTAATTCCCCAGGTTTGGCCGTTTTCGCGGCGGTAGTTCATCACTCCGAAAGGAATCCTCATCTCAAACACCCAGCGATCGTCCAGAATTTTCGCCGCCAGTTCCCAATCCGCCGACCAGCCGAAGGTCCATGACCTTCCGGAGAAGCCTTCGATCCCGTCCACGCGCGTTCCCAACGGATTGGAGAAAAAGCCATACTTGGTCCGATGACCGTGGCCGGGATCCAGATGGACCTGCACAAAATCGTCCCCGGTAAAGTAACGATCCTCGCGCCGCTCGGAGGCGTGCAATTCCTCCATCTTGTCGTCGAAGGCCTCCACCGCGATATAGATGTCGGTCTGGGTATAGACGATCCGGACCTTTGTCTGTTGCGAGGCTCGTTGTTTGGTGCGGCTGTCGATGAAGTCCGTCGCCACCTCCGCTTGCTGCCAGAACGCTTCGTCCAGAACTCCGTCCACCTTGACGGGGCCCTCCGCTTTCAGCGCCTTGAAGGAAGGGGCGACGACACCCGGATCATCGTGGGCGAGGAGAATCTCGGCGTCAAAAATCCACAACCCCGAAAAGAGAAGGCAGGCGAGCTGTCTCGATGGGAAGTGGATCATTGGGTTGGCCACAGCTGAACGGATCGCCGCTCGCGAGGAAGGAGGTCACGGTCTTGTCCAAGTTGGTTCAGAATCGGCGGGCTCTGAGGGTGGCGCGATGAAATCTGCGCTGACGAGGAGAAATTCAGAGAGTGCAATTGAGCATGAAGTTTCAAGAGACAGATCAATTATACCCCGGCTCCAAGCACTTCGAAACCGGCTGCGGGAATGTTGTCCGGAAGCACCCGTTGGTCGGCGTTGGAGCCTCCGCAGTTGCTTTCCTTCCCCAGTCAAATTTCTCGACCGACATTCGGTATCTCGATACCGGCTGCGGTTTGAGAGAGAGGGCGTCGGTCAAACTTTGATACAGGCCTGGAAAACTCCTTCGGTACTTCAATTCAATAGATTGAGACTTCATGGTCAATTATGTAATTTCCTTCGCCGCTCGGCTCTATCGTGCCGACGCGAGCGCACTCCAGTCACCATTCATCATCGCGCGGGCTTGAATCAGGGAGGGCTTCACACCGGCTGGACCAGGAGAGAAATACTTCACCGCATTCGGGGAGACCCGGCCGCCCACCAACCGCGGGTCGGTGCCGTCGATGGTGTAGTAAATGACCGCATCGGCCGTCCCGGCCTTGAACACGAATCGGGAGGAGTCAGCGGCGCCTTCGCGGACGATCTGGGGTGGTTCCACGTCAGGCAGCAAACCCTGCGCAAACAACTGGCCGAGGACGATCCCGCTGCGCTGCGGCAGGTAGTCCTTGAGCAACCGGTTGATTTCGCGGCGCCAATCGTCGTCGCGGTTGAAGGGGCCGGTGAGCGGCTTGCCATCCTGGTCGATGCGAGGAGGGACCGCCTCCATGGGGAAGGTGTGCTTGACGTCGCCCCACCGGGCGGACTCGGCGATGACGGCGGATTCGATCTGCCTGGCGCGAGCGAGAAACCGCTCCTTGAGCGAGTCGGGATGCAAAACACCGTCGGCTGAGAAATGCCGGTGAACATGATCCGCGACGCGAAGACGGAACTCTGCATTCTCGACGCACTGCTGCCAGAGCCATTGCGGACTGCTGGTGCCGAGTTTCACTCCCGTCCTGAACGGCCCGGTTCGATCCGTCGCCACGTTCAGCATCGTGTGCTCCGCGTCCCAGATGAAGAACTTGAAGCCCTCGCGTCCACCTCGCCGGAACATGGAGTGATAATTGTTGGGCGTGCGATTCCCGCCAAACGCACTGATCGGCGCGTCCAGGTTGCCGCCCCAAAAGATGATCAGCATGTAGTCGATGAGATTGTCCACATCGAGCAGGGCCTCCAAAGCGGGATTGGGCGTGCCGTCCGGATGACGGCCCTGCAAGGCAAAGTAGTCGGTGTTGTTGGCCAGCCCGGCGGACGCGCGGTTGTACAGCCGCGTCCACGCTTCCATGTTGCCATCGGTGGGAATGAGGTTGTAGGTGCTCTGCCGCGTGGTGAAACCTGAGTCCACCTTCACGACATCGTAGTCGGATTTTTTTCCGCCCAGATAGGTCGCCCCGAAGGATGCCTCGGGACGCTCGCAGGTGTTGTAGATGCCCCAGTAATGGCCATTGATGTAAAGGTGGCAAAACTCACCGCGCGCGGCCGGCTGCCCCATCGCGAGTTGCAGGTCGCGGTTGAACTGGTCGCGCAGAAAGGTCGCCCGCGGATCCGCGCACAAACTCCACGAGTAGTTCTGGAACGTGCGCAGATCCAGGCTCTCAAACTCCTGCGCCCCGGTCTTGCCAAACAACGGATGCTTTAATTTTGATTCCCCGTACTCTTTGCGGAAGAACAGCCGGAAGGCGTGTTTGACATTCACGGGCATGCGGCTGAAACCGCCTCGAATGCGAATGCCAGAATCAATTTGGAATTCCTGCTTCCCGTCAGGATGCAGCATCTCGACCGAACACGGGCGTTCAGATTCGCGACCCTGCTCGCCAGGATTGGAATAGATGCCGTTCGTTTCGCCAAACATGGCCTCCATGCTCATGACGATCGAGAAACTTGGCAACGCCTTCAATCCGGCCTCAATTTCGTCACGGAATCGCGGGTCGTTGACGATCCTTGGGTCCATCCCGTAGCCGATTTGATTCTTGCCCCATTGATACGGGAAACCCTCCGGGGGCAGGCCATCCGGCGATTGATGGATCACATCGCGCGGAAAGATGAAGGTGTGCGTTTTGGTGCGGCTGGGCCGGTGTCCCGGCTTGAAGGCGGCCACGCGCAGCACGGTGGTCTGAGGGATTTTGATGGGCGATTGATAAGTGCTCCCCTGATCCAGGGTGGGTTCCGAACCATTGGTCGAATATCGGATGATGGCGCCGCCTGTCTTGGTGGTGAGCGCCAGGTCGAATGGCTCTTGGTAGAAGCCACGCTTGCGACTCAGTTTCACTTCGGCCACTTCGTTCAGCAACCCGTCGGAACTCGATTTGCCCTTTCCGGATTTGCCGGAACGTTGAATCGCTTTGTCAGCGGATTCGGCGGGGAAGTTTTCCTGGCCATAACTTGCTTGTAACACCGCTGCAACAATCAGGGCCGTACAAAAAAGGGGCGTAATCCAGCGCATCGGCAGCCAACACGGCTGGTGGCGCTGGGGGCAGTTTAGGGGATGGGGTTCGCGCATGAGATAATGGAATAAGGACCTACCGCGTCTGCTGCCGGGATTCGCGGGCGCGTTTCAGTTCCTCCGCGCTCGCGATGCCGTCTCCGTTGGTGTCAAAGACTAGATTTTTTCTCTGTTCCCCGAGATAGCTGCCTCCGCGGCGGCCGCCGCCGCGAGCCACCTCGCTTGCGAATCGGGCGTAGAAACCCGGGATGGCTCCCCGCTGGAGATCCGCGTTCAGCTTCTCCGATTCCTCCTGGTCGATGGTGCCATTGGCGTTGGTATCATAGGTTTTCTTGACCACGACGCCTTCAGCAGCTTGGGCGGTGGGATACTCCTCGCCGTCAAATTGACCGTTGTCGTTCTTGTCGTATTTCAGCATGTAAGCGAAGTAATCGCGTGCGTACCGGACCTTCTCGTTGCGAATGAAATGCATCATGGCGTCAATCTCTTTGGCGTCGAGCGAGCCATCTCTGTTGGCATCAAACTGTTTGGTGAGAATCGCCTGCTCGGCCACCCGCGCCTTCGCCCATTCAGAATCCTCCATGCTGCCATCCTTGTTCGTGTCGTAGTCGGCCAGCACATCGGCTGGAACGTCCCAACCTCCGCTCGAACCCGGCTTGAGCCTCTCGGCCTTCAGTGCGAGACGCATTTGTTCACGTTCGCCGCCATCAAGCCGTCCGTCGCCGTTCTGGTCGTGCTTGGCAACAAGTTCAGCGCGGCGCCGTGACAGTGCGCTTTGATCAGCGGCCATCGACCGGGGTGACATCGGCCCGGTGAAGAACATTACCGCGGCGAGAAGCGCAGCCAGATGGAAACGAGTTGCAGTGATCATAGGAAATACTGGTCGCGATTTTGAACAGCGGGGATTTTGACAGCGAGCCAAAAAGCTTGCTGGCTGCTGAACTCCGGCATCCGCAATGCCGATGCACTCACAAAGCCATTGCTCGGTTTGGCGTTCAATTGCGTCAATCAACATCTAAAGCTGGTGGATGGTTGCTTGTGATTGGAACGGTCAAGCTCCGGAAATCCTGACAGGCCGGGAAGATTTTTTCCGCTGGAACCGGAATACCTGGCGCATGTCCACACGTGCGGTGACCGTGGCCAGCCTGGGTGAGGCCGAGTTCCGCGGCGGGCGGCTTGAGGCCTGGGCTTTGCCCAACCGCGGCAACAATCCGAGTTTTCTAAACGCTTATCCGGCGAGAAGCCTCTTCCACACCCGGATCTATGGGTTCCGAGGGAGTATCGCATTGATTCTTGCTTCTCCGATCAGCTACGAGGTCAGTCGGTGGCGGCGACATCCATGCCAGCGATGCGACTGAGAGCTAGGGCCATGTCAGGATTTGCTTGGCCCAATCGTTTTAGCAAGAGATGCAACCGAGATTTCACTAATTCCTATCAGTCGAGGCTCTTTCAAAACTCGGATTTGTTGAGAGATTTCAATTGATCATGTGAAGTGGCACGAGTCGCGCTGATTTTTGGACATGCTCGACCTGACGACGATCTTCCACAATTTGCAACGCCATCTTTTCCCCATGCTCG
>SXMN01000357.1 GCA_005777315.1 Verrucomicrobiales bacterium | reverse complement strand
GGATTCATGGTCGGAGGCATGGCGCTCGTGTCATCCGTGGCTGGAGCGGCAGTCCTCACAGGCGAAACGGGAGTCTCGATCAATGGCGCTCCAACCGTTTGGCTGAGATTTGACAGGATTCCTGAAGGGCTTGCCGTCGCAGAATGGATCCTCTGGGAATCTGGATTGATGATCGGCGGCATGGCGCTCGTGTCATCCGTGGCTGGAGCCGCAGTCGTTACAGGCGAAACGGGAGTCTCGATCAATGGTGCTACAACCGTTTGCCTGAGATCTGCCGGGATTCCAGTAGGATCTGAAGTCACGGCATCGGTGTTGGCGACAGGTGTGTTGGCGACGAACTGTGGCGGCAGGGGCGGAGCATCTTTGCCCGACTCAGACGCGAAAGATACCTGGCTCGCAGGATTGCTGAGCAACACCGGGGCTGGCTCGAAAGACTCAACCAGGACTGAACCGGAGCCTTCCGAAATTTGCGCTAACAACCCGGCCTGCGCTGGGAATGGTGCTTGAGTGGAGGCTTCAGCCCCGCTCAAGATCACGCTGGCAAGTGAGGAGGGTACTTCTGCATGAGGCCCGGATTGTGAGCTGACAACAGCAGTTTCAAATTCAATTCTTGAATTCGTTGGCATCACCGGAAGCGCACTCAATCCCCTGCCCTCGTCTTGCCAAACACCGGACACTCCTGTTGCTGCAGGTGGAGATGCCTCGTCGATGCTGACTGGCTCATTCAGGTCGGTGGCGGAGGCACTTGAGGTTTGGCTGAACTCAGGTGCGACCGGGATCGAATCCTCGACCCGGCTGACCACTGGAAACAGGCTGGCAATTGCATTCGCCTGCGCTGTTTCAGACGAAACAGTTTCCAATTCCTGAATAGGGAGTTGAGCGGAGAGCTGAGCGGTTTCCGAGGGCTGTAAAACTTCGGCAAAGGAGATTTCGTCAGCTTTGCTTGAAGGAGGTTCTTGAAGCATCTGATCAGCGACAGTCTGTTCGAGCGCAGGCTCAACCGAAGCTTGGGCCATGGTTCCTTTGCATGGATCAAGATCCGTGGAATCTGGCGCAGCCTCTCTTGATCGCAAATGCGAAACACGCCGGGTGAGCGCAATCGGACTCGGATGCTCCGCGCTGATTCCATTCTGGCGTCCAAGGCTCTGTGAGTGGCTTGAGTCCAGTGCTGAGTCTGGACATTTTGGCGCTGTTGGCAGAATGGTTTCCGCCGTGGCGACCTGGATTCCATTACTCACGGGAGTTGCGGCATTGTTTGCTGCATTTCGCGCGGCGGCGGCAGCCCTAAGCCAACCCATCAACGTCCTGCCCATGTTCGAAGTGATTTTCGGGCGCACCACCTTATCGGCTTCCTTGCTTTCAGAATCACTTTCCAAAGCCTGGCGGCCTTCGACTTTTTCCGAAACTCCTTCTCGAAGCATTGGCGAGGCCTTCGCTTCTGCAGCCGGCTCGGGTTGATTGCCACAAGCATTGCGGCGCTTCAACGACTTGCCACACTGTCCATCGAGTCCAGTTCCTTGCGGCTGCTCTGGAGTGAGATGTGGGGACGCAAGATCACGAGAGCGGTTCGCGAGCGATTCGACGGTTTTCCCTGTTTCCGAACCCGGCTCATTGGGGGCGAGGGGTAATTCCGATGTTCCCAGAGCTTGATCAGGCTTCACCGTTACATCTGGTTTCCCCTGTGTCGCGATGCGAGATGGATCAACATCAGCGGCATCCAACTGAGAAGGCCAGACATCCAGAGCACCGGGAACCGCCAGCTCGATCACGAAGCGGCTGTTGTCGGAACTCGCGGGCTGGGATGTGGGAGAAATGCTGCCGTTAAATCCAGGGGCGTCGAAGCCGTTGATTGCGCTCTCGACAACATTGGAAAACGGTGTCGCGGAAAAAGTGGAATACACGCCCGATCCGGTGGGCTGGGCAGGCAGTTGTGCCGTTGCGCCATCCGTGGCGGCAGCAAACAGCGTGGAAAGACTCATTGGGTTTTGTTCTTGTCGGTCGGTTTTCGAAATGTGGCAAGGCGGAGCTTTTCTGAGATGCTGGCGGCGCGACGAGCTTCGGGATCACCTTTTCGCGCGAGCGCTTCGAGGACTAGCGCGGTCTCATCTTCCTTCATGAAAACCATGATCCGGGCGATGGTTGGCTCATCCAACTCACGCATGATCAGGGAAGCGGCGTCAGGAGCCATTGCGGCATAGGTGCGGGCGAGCTTTTTCAAATTGGCAGTTTCCTCCTCCTGAATGCGAAGCACGGATTTATCCAGATCCATCTGCAGGCTATGCACCGTCTGCGTCACGCGGTTGAGCTCCATGCGCTCAACCATCAGCCGGGTGGCGAGATCCTTGAGTTCCTGCTCACGTTTATCCAACTCCTCCTTTTCCTTTTTCAATTCGAGGATGAGTTGATCCACTTCTGGATTGGTGAATTCCCAGGAAGGCCCGGATTGATTCGCCTGGATGACGGAGACCTCCTCCTTCGCCTCCTGAACGGGTGGTTTCCACAACGCGGCGGTGACGCCGAGATAAAGCACACCTCCGATCAAGGCGGCGACCCAACTGGACTGAAGCAGCTTCATCCAATTTCCGCGGTTGAATGCAGGCAACTGAGTGAGAGCATCGGCATGACGCGGCGGTTAGCCATCTCGTCATTGTGCTTTTGTTCGGCCACCTGGATCAGGCGCAGATGACGATCATGTTGTTTGTCCCTTGTTTTGTCCACGAGCTCGCGCTGACGACGTGCATCCAGCATCTGCTGCATGGCCAGTTTGGTGTGGAGCTTGGCCACTTCAGCGCCCTTGATGGCGTCATCACGCTGCTCAGCGAGCCAGCGGCAGTAATCCCTCTCACGTGTGATGTCCGCCACCGTACAACCGTTCTCGACCATCTGACTTAGAGCAGCCCAGCCGGCTGTCATGGCGCGGTCGGCCTGATCCAGGGTGGACTCCGCGGATCGCTGACTCCGGAGTGTCTTGGCGTATTCTTCCTGCGCGATGTTCTCCTGTCGCTGGCGCAGGGTTAGCAATGCCTGAAGGCTGAATCGAAAGGATTTCATATCGTTGTCCTGATTAGGTTCTCACGGTTGAGGTTGATGCGGCACCGCGAGCGCCAAGCGTGCTGGCCAGCATGGACCAGCTTTCCTGGAGTCCGAAACCGCTTGTGACGGGTTGACGGAGAAATCTTTTGAGTGGCTCGTTGAGCTGGATGGCGTGATCAATCGCCGGACTGCTTCCCGCGGGGTAGGCGCCGATGTTGATCAAGTCCTGGTTCTTCCTGTAGATCGCCATCGATTCGCGCGCCTGCGCAGCCAGTTCCTGCTGGTCGGGGGAGGTCAGATCGCGCGTCAACCGGCTGACACTTTCGAGGACATCGACGGCGGGATAATGATTCTGGGTGGCAAGTTCCCGGGTCAGCACGATATGACCGTCGAGGATGGATCGAACGGCGTCGCCGATGGGATCGTTCATGTCGTCGGCTTCCACGAGCACGGTGTAGAGTCCGGTAATCGAGCCTTGAGGCCCGGTTCCCGCCCGTTCCAACAACTGCGGAAGCAGCGAGAACACCGAAGGCGTGTAACCGCGTGTGGCGGGAGGTTCACCCACAGCAAGGCCAATTTCTCTTTGCGCCATGGCAAAACGCGTGACCGAATCCATCATCAGCAAAACGTTCTTTCCGGTGTCCCGGAAGTACTCCGCAATGGCGGTGGCCACGAACGCGCCTTTCAAACGTGCGATGGCAGGTTGATTTGAAGTCGCCACGACGATCACCGAACGGCGGCGTCCTTCCTCGGTCAGATCCTTTTCCAGGAACTCGCGCACCTCACGACCGCGTTCGCCGATCAGCGCAATCACATTCACGTCCGCCTCGGCCTGGCTGGCCATCATCCCGAGCAGGGTGGATTTGCCCACGCCTGACCCGGCAAAAATCCCCAGCCGCTGCCCGCGTCCACAAGGCGTAAACGTATCAATGGATTTAATGCCCGTTCTGAAAGTCTGATGGATGCGCTGACGCTTCAATGGATGGGGAGGAAGCGTGTTCAAGGATACCGTCTCAGAGGCGTAAAGAGGCCCCAGATCATCCAAGGGCACTCCCAATCCGTCGATGACGCGACCAAGAAGACTGGGGCCAACCGGAACCCGGAGCGTGCTGCCGAGCGCCACAACTTCACTGCCGGGATGGATCCCGTGCATCTCGCCCAATGGCATGAGCAGGACGTGGTTGTTTCGGAAGCCCACCACTTCGGCAAGTGTCGAGCCGTCATGACGGGCAGATTCTATCCGGCAAATTTCTCCAACGGCGGCAAGAGGTCCCTCAGACTCGACCACAAGCCCGATTAATTGCACCACACGACCGTGGTTTCGGATAACCCGCGTTTCGCGAACGCGGCGGAGCATTCCTTCCAACCTGTTGGCTGGAACCGTGGTAGAATCCAGTGTAGCACTCATGAAAGCAGGGATTTCTTCAAAGCGTCGAGTTTTGTCTCGCGCCGCCCGTCAATGACTCCGAAATGCGTCTGCACCAGACAGCCACCGCGGCTGATTTCCGGAGATGAATGTATTCGAACTTTGCCATCTTCATCTGGTCTAAGCAGGATCGAGCCCAACTTTTTCAAGAGGTCTAAATCGGCTGGATTCAGCCGCACATCGTACTCAGCGCTGTTCTCAACCTGCGCGAGAGATTCCCGGACGGCAGCTTCGACCATGGCGGCGGAAATAGGCACCTCCGCCACTAGTTTTTGGGCGATTTCAAGTGCCAGGGTGATCAAAGTCTGCTCCGAATCACGAATCACCCGCGGCACCGCGTCCTTCAAGGACTTCATCGCCCCGTTGCAAAGTTCCTGCACATCCATGCGTTGCTGAACCAGCTGCGCGCTCAATGCCTTCTCCGCGTCCGCGCGGCCTCGCTCATAACTTGCGAGCAACTGAGCCTCGGAAGCCTCCCCGGGGGATGAGCTTTTGACTCCCGTCCACAGACGCGCGTCACGCAAGGGCCTGGTCAGCCGGATGGCCTCAAGCCACGGTTTCACTCGCCCCCTCCTTGGAACTGCTGTCGAGCTCGATCTCGCCTTCGGTTTCCAGCCGGCGCACCACATCGATGATTCGTGTCTGCGCGGCCTCGATGTCTCTCAATTTTAGCGGCCCCATGAAACTGACTTCCTCGTTGACCGTCTCGGCGGCGCGCTTGGAGATGCTGGAGAGCAAAGCCTGTTTGAGCTTCTCGCTCGCCGTCTTGAGGGCAATGGCGAGGTCGCGCATATCGACTTCGCGAAGAATTTTCTGGAGCGAGCTGATGTCGAGTTCGGAAAGATCCTCGAAGGTGAACATCTTCTGGCGGATGGCGGCGCCGAGTTCTGGATTGCGTTCCTCCAGACTGACAAGCAGCGCCTTGCTCATGTTCTTGTCCATCGCGTTGAGAAGTTCGGCGGTGGTCTTGATTCCACCAGTCTGGCTCAAGGCCCGCGTGGGCTTTCCGCCCACCCGTTGATTCAAGACTTCCACCAGCCTTTCCACGACCTCGATCGGGGTCGGAGCCAGATTGGCCAGTCTTTCGATCACCTGATCGCGAATCTCAGAACGCAACAAGGACAGCACCTGACCACTCTTGTCAGGATTGAGGTAGCTCATGACCAGAGCGATGGTTCCAGGTTGTTCCTGTTTCAGGAGATTGCAAATCTGTCGTGGCTCCATATCAACGATCCCCTGCATCGCCGCCACGGGGGTCCGAGAAGGGGCCACCCGGCTGATCACATCTGAAGCCCGGAAAAGTCCCAGGGATTTTTCAAGAATGTTCTTGGTGTAATCCACCCCACCGAGCACCGAGGCGCTGGCATCCACGGCAACTTCGGTGAACTCGCGAAGCACTTCCCGCTGCAATTCATGGGTGAGAAAGTTGGTCTTCACCATCTCGCTGGAAATGCTCTCAACCTCCGTTTCCGAAAGATTCTTGTAAACCTGGGCGGCACTTTCCGGCCCAAGCATGACCAGCAGCGCGGCGAGCTTCTGCACTTTGGACATTTTTGAGATGTCCGTCGGCACGGCTTCAGTTAATTCAGACTTCGCCATGTGATTACTTCGCGGGCTTGGTGCCGCGTGTCAGCCAGGTTCGCACTGCCTGGGTCATGTTCGCCGGGTTGTCCCGGATCAGTTGATTGAGCACATCCACGGTGACGATTCCCGGTTCTGCGTGGCGATGGCCGTTCCCGTTGCCGTTGCCGTTAAAATGGCCGTTGCCATTGCTGCGAGGGAGCGGAATCTCGATCGGAATGTCGTCGGACTTGGATCGACCCAGCGCACGCCAGAACCCATAGAGGATGGCGAGCCCAAGCGCCGGGAACAGCAACGTGGTGCCGAGATCCGTCCAGTAACGCTTGTTCTCCTGAGTCTCCATTTTCTGAGTGAGCTCGATCATTGGCTGCTCGTTGAATGGAATCTCCTCCAGGGTGATCTCGTCTCTGCGCAACGGATCCGTCTCCTGGATTCCCAGCGCGCTCTGAACGATCCTCTTGAGTTTCAGAAGTTCTTCGGGCGTGCGCGGAATCGCTTTCCTTGCCGTGCCGACACCATCGAACCGTTGCGCGACGAAGATCGCGGCTGAAAGGCGTTTGAAACCACCCGCGCCCTGCATCAGATTACTGACCGTGCGGTTGATATCATACTGACTGGTCGTGTCCTTCTTCTTGGTCTTTTGCATGTTCCCGGGCGAAGCGGCGGAAGCCACGGCATTCGTCTCAGTGGCCGTATTGCTCGCTGTTCCAGCAACACCTCCGCTGCCTGGCGTGGTTGTTTCAAGATTCTCGTCCCTGATCGTGGCGCTGCGCACCACCTGGCCCTCTGGATCAAACTTTTCCTCGTAGCGCGTGAGTGTATCCCAATTGATATCCGCGGAAACCCGGACAACCGCCTGACCAAGGCCGAGGACCTTATCGAGCATCCCTTCCGCCTTCTTGGTGAGGTACTGCTCGAGATTCCGGCGGGCGGTAAGCTGGTTGTTCGACAGGCCCACCAAAGAATCGGGCTCATCGTTTTCCGAAAGCACATTGCCCAGATTGTCAACGACGGACACGTTGCCGGCCGTCAGCCCCTCCACGCTGTTCGCGACGAGGAAACGGATCGAGTTGACTCCGGACGCGCTGAGTTGGCCTCCACCCTTCATGCGAATGAACACGGAAGCTGTCGGCTTCTTTTGATTGCCAACCAGCAACCGGTTTTCGGGAAGCACAATCATGACTCGAGCCGCTTCGACTCCATCAACCTGTCCGATTGTCCGAGCCAGTTCGCCTTGCACCGCACGGGAGAAATTCGCTCGTTGAATGAAGTCGGAAATGCCGAAATTGGGCTTGTCGAAAATTTCAAAACCAACGCCTTCGCCCCGGGGAATGCCCTTTCCGGCAAGTTGCATCCGCATTTGATGCACTTTCTCGGAGGAAACATAGATGCTGCCGCCACCGCGCGCCTTGTAGGGCACTTTGGCTTCATCCAGGGCGGCGATTACCTTCGCAGCCTCGGCTTCGTCCAGTTTGCCATAAAGAAGCGCGTATTCGGACCGGCCCGACCAGACGGCCAGCAGGGCCAGTCCTCCGATTGCAGCCGCCGTTGCCAAAACCACGCTGATGCCCTGATTCAGGCCGAGCTGTTTCCAAATGGTGAGTAGCTGTTTCCCTAGCTGTCCGAGTCCTTGGTTCATTTCGTGTTAAATAGCTGTCCGGTCTGGTTGTTAAATCTGCATGCGCATCAGCTCCTGATACGATTCAAGGAGCTTGTTGCGAACTTCCGCCATCAACTGAAAGGATACGCTGGCTTCCTCCATCGCGATCATCGCCTGATGCATCGAAACTCCCTGGCCGCTTAGAAGCCCTTTGACGGCCTCGCCAGCGGAGATCTGCTTGGCGTTCACCTCGCCAACCATCTGCCCCAGCACGTTGTCGAACGGCGCCGCCTGCGCTGTCTTGTCCATCTGGGGCAACGGCATTCCCGTCTGGAGCTTTTGCAACTCCTGTCCTGGAATTTTTCCCGCTGCCAACGATTCCCGTGGAGTGATCCCCTGCCCTTGTGACATGGCCGATGTCATGACTCGCATTGCGGATAAGGCGTCCATGTTGCGTCAGCGTTTAGCGTTTGCCGATCTGGAGGGATTGCATGGCCAGGGTTCGCGAAGTCTTGATCACCGCGAGATTGGCTTCAAAAGCGCGACCAGCAGCCATCATGTCCACCATTTCACCATGAACATTGATATCTGGCAGGGCAACAAACCCCGTCCTCTTGTCGGCCTGCGGATGAGCGGGGTTGTAGATCATTCTCGGTGGCGTGGTGTCCTTTTCGACCCGGGCAACGCGAACCATTTGAGGACCTTCTCCCGATATTCCACCAAGCGCGCGTTCCTGGTCGCGAAGCACGCTTTCAAAAATAACTTGTTGCCGTTGGTAGGGCTTTCCGTCGAGCCCCTTGGCAATGTTCGCATTGGCGATGTTCTGGCCAACGATATCCAGCCTCATGCGCTCGGCGTTGAGGGCTGCCACAGAACTTTGGATGCCTGGGAGAAGAGAAAGCATAAAATGAGTCAGCCTACCTTGCCGGTGATCGCGGCACGAATTTTCAAGAGCCTGCCGGTGATCAAGTGGGTTTCGAGAGAGCTTTCAACGGTGTTCTGGGTCATGCGCGCCATCTCCTGCTCGATATTGACTGTGTTACCATCTGCCCGGACCGCCACTGCCTTGTCATCTGGTGTCAGCGTTGGAGTCAGAGCGGAAATACGCGCCGAGTCGCCCGACGCAATGGCTTCGCGAAGTTGATTCGCGAATGCCGGGGCAATATCCACACGCCGATAGAGCGGCGTCTCGATGTTCGAGATGTTGCTCGCAATCGCCTGGTGCCGCAGAGCACTGACATCCAGCATCCGCTTGGCGGCTACGTAGTTTGCTTGGCTGAACAGTGCGTCGATCATGGCTCCAGTTAGTTTTCGCTGAACACGACCTAGCAGCACAAGTGCCACAGGCAAAAAGCGCCAGGTTCCAACAACTTACAGAAACAACCGGGGAGCAGCGGCAAAAGTTTCCACCCCCTCTGGATCGAGCAGAGGCAAGAATGTTCACAATGACAGCTTGGGAAGCACTTTTGACGCAAGATTGTGGCTGGAGCACTGTCTGAGATTATGCTTTGCGACGAATGCCACCAACTGGAAGCAACCTGTTCCCTGACGGAAATACTCGACGGCAAAACGAATGAGAGCCGTTTTTGCGAACGGTGTTTTACCCATCATTCACCCGGACTGCGTATGTCGCTGGATCTGGGGGACATTGATCCTCGTTTCCCTCCCGAGGCGTATTCTCTCGTCATGCGAGCGGTTCACGCCGCACTACCATCCTCCACGACACCCGGCGGGCACGTCACCCCGCGGGATATTGCGAAGGCTCTTCACAACCTTGCTTGCACGGAGTTCGGCGCCGGCGCGCGCTCCAGGCTCGCAGAGTTGCGCATAACCTCCTGGGACGACATCAGGATGATCGTGTTCCTCATGATCAAGTCTGGTTTCCTAAACCAGCAACCTGGGGACGACCTTGCAGACTTCCAAGGATCCTTTGAATTCCCCGCCACCGGGTCGTAGGCTATGGGTCTCATGTCAATCCTTCGGATCGTTATTGGTGTGGTCATCGGCGGCTCAATCCTTGCAGGGCTGCTGGCCGCGGCGATGCGGTTTCCGTCGGTGGCGATGTTTGTGATGTTTGGAACAGGCGGGGGCGTTGTTCTCGTCGTGGCATACCACGGCCTGCGAACAGGCATCATCAGAGCGAAACGATCACGATACGAGCGAAGCGCCAGTCCGTTTGGATTTTGGTTCTACATCCTGTTTTACTCGCTCGTTGGCGGAGTGGTTTTGGGGTATGGGATTTATTGTCTGTTTCACCCGGAGTTGGGGAGGAAGTGAGCCCGAGCACGTGAACAACCTAAAGCCAGCCGACCTTTCGAACTGAACGACTCAGCCCGGACCAAGCTCGGACCTTGGAGGCTCATCGGCGCGCTCTTTGCCCTCATCCCTCGTTCAACAACTCCTGGATCTCGTCCCAGTTCAATGAACCGGCGAATTCCTCCTCGCCGGTGAGCGTGCTCTGAATGATGTCGCGCTTGCGCTTTTGCAGGCTGAGAATCTTTTCCTCAACCGTGCCGCGAGTGATCAGCTTGTAGCTTGTCACGACGCGGGACTGTCCAATGCGATGAGCACGATCCGTGGCTTGATCCTCCACAGCGGGAGTCCACCAGGGATCGAAGTGAACCACCGTGTCCGCGCCCGT
>SXMN01000356.1 GCA_005777315.1 Verrucomicrobiales bacterium | reverse complement strand
TGCGCCAAGAGATCGCCGCCTGGACCCGGCGTCGCAATCAGCCCTCTTCCAAAATCAACTGGCGTTTCACCACCGACGATGCCCGCGTCAAACTCAAGAAACTTTACCCCTCATTTGATGACTGACGGAGTACTAGAAGCACTGGCAGCCTCTCAAGCGATCCCGCAAAACGGGACACAGGCAGGGCATTGGGTTTCGCGGGCGGGCTTTACCTCTTTTTGTGAACTTTGGCGGCAACCTTGAGCCTTAATCCATTCAACCGGATGAAGCCGGTGGCGTCGTCCTGGTTGTAGGCTTTAGTCGGGTCGGCTTCCATCGTGGCGATGTGTGGGTTGTAGAGGCTGACCCTGGACTTGCGGCCGCTGACCATGATGTTGCCCTTGTAGAGTTTAACGCGCACCGTGCCGGTAACATTCTTCTGGGATTCCTCGACGTAGGCCTGGAGCGCATAGCGTTCGGGTGCATACCAGAAGCCGTTGTAGACGAGTTCGGCATATTTCGGGATGAGTGCGTCGCGTTGGTGCATGACTTCGCGGTCCATCGTGAGCGATTCCATCTGGCGATGAGCGAAATGCAGGATCGCGCCACCGGGCGTTTCATAGACGCCGCGGCTCTTCATGCCGACGAACCGGTTCTCAACCATATCCACACGGCCGACGCCGTGTTTGCCGCCGAGTTTGTTCAACGCCTTCATCACGCCAAGCGGATTGAGTTTCTTGCCATTCACCGCGACACAATCGCCCTTCACGAAATCGAGTTCGACGAACTCGGGTTTGTCAGGCGCGTCTTCAGGAAGCACGGACAGGGTGGTGAAATAGTCCCGGTTTTTGAGGTCGTAGCTGTCATACCACGGGTCTTCGAGGATGCCGGCCTCGTAGGAAATGTGCAGGAGGTTGCGATCCATCGAATACGGTTTCCTGGCACTCGCCTGCACGGGGATGCCTTTGGCGGCGCAGTAATCAATCATCTGCTGGCGACCTGGAAAATCCTTGCGATATCGCTCGTCGCGCCACGGGGCGATGATTTGCAATTCCGGCGCCAGCGCAGCGGCGGTCAACTCGAATCGGACCTGGTCGATGCCCTTGCAGGTGTCACAGTGTGCGATGGCATCGGCCTTCTCGGTCCTGGCGATCTCGACCATGCGCTTGGCGATGAGCGGGCGGGCGATGCTGGTACCGAGGAAGTATTGCCCCTCGTAGATCGCGCCGGCACGGAGCATTGGGTAGATAAAGTCGCTGGCGAACTCTTCCTGAAGGTCATCGATGTAGATCTTCGATGCCCCGGTCTTCCTGGCTTTCGCGTTGAGGCCCTTGAGTTCGTCTTCCTGGCCGATGTTGGCGCAGAAGGCGATCATTTCGGCATTGCCGTAAGTGTCTTTGATCCAGGAGAGCAGCACCGATGTGTCGAGGCCACCAGAGTAAGCGAGAACGATTTTCATAAATTCAAAAAGTCAGCGGTGATTGAAATGGCAACCGCTCGCGTGTGGAAAGAAGATTTTGAACGGGGACGGATTGTTGCTCGAAGACTTCATTCTCCGCATCGGGGCCTCAACCTCCGATCCGGCGCTAACCAACACCATGGATGGCTTAAAGACAAGATGAGCGACCAGATCATGACGCGGGTGAGTGGGTTGTAATTACCGTGGGAGGGAAGGAACAAAATTGAGCTGCCTTGCGGTATCAAGGCAGCCCAATTCAACACAACACAATCAGCACCAGGCATGGTGGAGGCCCTCAGAAAGTCCAGAGCGCACCGTCACTGCGATTGCCAGACCGATGCGTGTATGCATGCCAGAACCACGCCGGCCACGTCGCTGCCTGTCTCAACGGGTATCGGAAGGATGTGGCGAGGACTTTAGCGGAAAATGGGCGAAGGACGAACCGGTCGCAGGGCAAACTTATGGGCCAGTTTGCTCTTTGCAGGAGGTGAGCATGTTACGAACGGAAAGGGTTTCCTAACCTGCCCTGGTCACTGGGACATATGAGGGCATGGCACAAGATCCTTCGCGATGTGTTCTGCGAAATTCCCTCACCCAACCCTGGTCGGCGAAACGTGGGAATGATTTCGCCCACCGAATGCCTCGTGGCCCGCTAATCTACCAAGGCTGCGCTTGGCCGGTAAATCCTGGCGATCCCCCGGCAGTGCTCCATGCGCTGAACTTTGAAGTGCCTTTTTACACCCGTCTCGGGTTTTGCGGCCCTGTCGGTGCCGGAAATTTGTCAGGAACTTGAAACCTTGCGGCTTCCTCAAGAAAAATGGCTCCAGAGGTAGGGCTCGAACCTACAACCACACGGTTAACAGCCGCGTGCTCTACCATTGAGCTACTCTGGAACCCAAAGGCGACGGAATCTACAAATCCACTCACCATGCGTCAATAAGCATGAACAGATATTTTGTGAACTGTTAAAGCCGTTCTCACGACTGACCAAATCCAATGGCTTCGCATGTTGAACGAATCTTCATGCCGAATCCTGATTGCACTGTCGAACCTGGAGCTATATTTCTGACCCCAAGCATTCTCAACAACCACACATGAAAACTCTCGATGCACTGACTTTTGCGATCACCGTAGGCGCGATCACTCAACTAAACGGTGCCCAATGGGTCACCTACGAAGGACAAGCCGGACCAGGCAAGGGCAAGCACATTGTCATGTTGAGTGGAGACGAGGAGTACCGCTCAGAGGAGGGACTTCCGCAGTTGGGGAAGATTCTCAGCCAGAGACACGGGTTCAAATGCACCGTGCTCTTCAGTCAGGACGCGGATGAAACGATCAACCCGAACAACTCGGGAAATGTTCCAGGAATGCACCTGCTGAACTCCGCGGAATTGGTGATCAATCAATTTCGGTTTCGTGAACTGCCGGACGCCGACATGAAGCATTTCGTGGATTACATGAACTCTGGCAAACCGATGATCGTGGTTCGCACAGCCACTCACGCGTTCAATTACGAGAAGAACAAGAAGAGTCCTTACGCGAAATTCACATGGACTGCAAAGGATGGCGGGTTCGGAGGTGTGACTGTCGGAGAAACGTGGACCTTCCACCATGGCAACCATGGCTCCGAGGCCACGCGTGGCTTGGTGGACGGGAAACTTCGTGATCACCCAATTCTTCGGGGCGTGAACGATGTCTTCGGCCCCACGGATGTCTATGGCGTCAAGTCAGACTTTCCGGCGGACGCCTTGGTGCTGATGCAGGGACAGGTGTTGGTGGGGATGAACCCGGGCGATGCGCCTAACCTCAAGAAGGCCATCATGCCGATGGTGTGGCTGCGTGATGTGAAGAACGAGAATGGGAAGACATCCCGCTACCTATGTTCCACCATCGGTGCCGCGACCGATCTGGAAAATGAAGATTTACGCCGGCTATTCGTGAACGCCTGTTACTCCCTCACCGGCTTGGAAGTGCCCAAGAAAGCGGACGTGGCAACGATTGGCGAGTTCAAGCCGCTCGCTTTCGGGTTCAACAAGTTCAAGAAAGGCGTGAAGGTCTCGGAGCATGAGTTGAAGTGATCACTTGAGAGGCGCACTCTGCATCGCAGTTTCCGAATCGGTCAGTCTTCCCATGATCCCGGGGGGCGACCGTGCTCATGTTAGACTCGTTTACTGAAAGGCCGAAAGTTCGCGCTTTGCGATCCACCATCATGAACTCGTAGCTGAGGTCCCCATGCCGGGTGTGAACAAATGGATTGCCCCGCACGGCGCGTCGCCCCGAATCATCGGCGACGAAGCCTTCCACTTCCGCTCTGAAGCAACTTCTGTCGCTCAACGATCGTCATCGTCATCGTCATCTGCGCCGACGGTGATCGCCCAGGCAGGGTAGGGGATGTGTGAGCCCTTTTGAGCGGTCCAGATGATGTGATTCAGGAGAGTCTCGGGACAACGGTCCACTTCTTCGAGTGGCAGTCCAGCGGACTCGAGCGCGTAGTGGCGTTGGATTGGATCGGCGATGGCGTGTGCAGGAGGATTCAACTGATCGATGGGGATATTTGATGGAACGGAAGTAAATGGTGTGAAATCGGGCTGATCGGTGAAGCACGCGGACATGGGTGAGGCCGTGGCGTCGAAGATGTTCATGGGAGGAAGACCAAGGATCAGCTCGATGGTGCGGATCAGGCTGGTCTGATTGTAATTGTCGTGGATGACAGCGCCGCGCTTGGTGTAGGGGCTGATGACGTACGCCGTTGTTCTATAGCCGCTGACATGATCCCAGCCCGCTTGAGGATCGTCTTCAATCGCAAGGATGCACGTTTCCTTCCAGAAGCGGCTCTTGCTGATCGCTTCCACGATCTGGCCAAAAGCAAGGTCATTGTCCGCGACATGGGCGGCTGGCGTTGGCATGCCGGCTTGAGTGCCGGAAGTATGGTCGTTGGGAAGGCAGATGATGGAGAGCGCCGGCATCGTTCCTTGTTGTTCGAACTGGTTGAGTTCTTTGATGAACTCGGCGGCGCGAAAAGCGTCTGGCACGCTCATCTGCCAGCCGACCGTGTTGGTATTGAGGTGAGGACGAATCGATTCGATGGCCGGGCGGGATTTGATGTCGATCAGGCCGGTCTTGTTGATGAAGTCCTGATAAATCTCGGTGAAGGTTGGTTTCTTCGTGCGTTTGGGATCCTTCCAGTGGACCTCGCTGATGGCAAATTCACCGTGGATGCGGACCGATCTTCCATTGGTGAGGGCGTTGTCCCAGATGAACCCTCCGGGTGAATAGGCGAGGGCGTCGATGTCCGAATCTTCCATCCCATCCGGGTAACTGCGCGGAAAACCGGCGAAGGACTTCTCCATGTAATCGGTGGCGAAGGCTGTCGTGGACCACTGATGTCCGTCGGCGCTGAGGATGCCGGAGCAATAGGTGTTATCGAGCAATACGAACTCACGGACCATCTTGTGTTGGTTGGGCGTGAACTTCTCACCGAAGACACAGAGGTCGGGGTTTCCGTTGCCTTCCTTAATGTCCCCAAAAACCTGGTCGTAAGTGCGGTTCTCTTTGATGATATACACGACGTGCTTGAAGACCGAAGGTTCGCCAGCGCGTTCGGGGATCGGACGTGGGAACATATTCGGCCTGGGAGGCAGCTTGGCGGCTTCGAGGCTGGCACGCCGGTAGTTCTTCAAAACGACAGATGTGTGCTTTTTCAACCGGGCAGCATCCGGGATGGGGATGAGGGACAAGCTGCCAAAATAATCATGTGAACCAAACTTCACAGGCTCGCCGGGTTTGATACGCTTGCCGGAACCCCAACCCTTGATGTTGGCCACGTGCAGAACCTGGTTGTGGTGATCGAATGCGATGTCTCCGGGGAACCAGCCCGTCGGTATCAATCCAAGCAGCTTCGACCGGCCCGGGCGGAATGCGATCACTGCCACGGCATTCTGAGTGCCATTGCAGACGTAGAGAGTCTTTCCTGATTGGTCGAACGTCAGCGCGTTGGGACTTGCGCCGAAAAAGTCACTCGGGTTCCACTTTAGAGAGATCGTTTCGACGATGCTGTCGGTCCGGGTGTCGAGGACAGTTACGGAATCGCTGCCGGCATTGGCAATTGTCAGGTAACGTCGATTAGGAGAAAGGGACAGTGCTGACGCATGAAGGCCGGTTTGGATTTCTTTCACCGAACCCGAGGCGAGATCGATGATCGACACCGAGCCCTCATTGGCAATATGGCGGATGGAGTCCACTCGGACGAGAGTTCCGCGTCCTGCGGGACCGGTGATGCTCTGCGCGTCCGGGCGGCGTCCACCCCAGTTGCTGACATAAGCTTTGCCGCCAGTTAGAACCACTCCATAAGGCGCGACACCAACATCGAAGAACCGGATGGGCTGACCGGACGAGGCATCCATCTCGAGCAAACGGTTTGACAGGTTCAGAGCGATATAGAGCTTCTGCCCATCAGGCGACACCGCGATTCCTGAAGGAATGTCGTTGGTACGTTGGGCGACTCCCGATGGCGGCATTCTCAGCGAACGGAGCGGAGCTACGTGGAAATTTGTCTGAACCCCAAACACTTTCACGCTGCCGTTGACATTGGCCAGATAGATGAGGCGGCCGTCGGGCGAAAACGTGAGACCGGTGAAGCTGGCCTGGCCGTCCTTGTCCGGCTTGAGAATGTGCGTCGAAACAGCGTCCGGATCAGAGGCTGGTCGTTTGTCAGATTCCTCGGACGGTAGCGGGACACGTTGTAGAATAGTCCCATCCGAAGCGGCCAGAATGATCAGTTCATGTGTCTTGCCCGAGGTGGCCAACAGTCTCTGGTCCGGGCTGAGGGCGATCACCTGGGGCCGCATGCCGGGCAGATCGACTTGAATCCCTTCGGGAGTCACGACCTGGTTGACCGGCGTCACAGATCGCTGGGGGGACGTGATGCCGACAGCTTCGTAGCGGCTGTATGTGGACGAGGGTGGCGGCGTTTTCGTGTGGCAACCAGTGAGAATCAACGCGCTCAAGATGAAGAGCGTTACTGCGGGTGTGTATGTGGAGAAGGACATTTTCAAAATAAGACGTGTTGCGGGTTGAGGGATTGAGGCTAGGTTGCCAGCTAAAGAACGAAATATTGCGGCAGGGTTTTGTTCTTGATTCGTTATGATTCGATTTCAGACGCGACGGCCGGCAGTCATGTTCAAGCAGGATCTCATTCATCGCCGCTCAAGCAGATCAAGGGAGTCTGAGGGCGGGTTCACATTGATCGAACTTCTCGTTGTCATTGGTATCATCGCGATCCTCGCCGGTCTTCTTCTGCCTGCCGTATCGAAGGCGAAGGAGGGCGGCCGTTCGGCGGTTTGTAAGAATAACGTGCGACAGATCACGCTGGGCATGATGATGTACGTGGATGAGAACGGCGACTATTTTCCTTGGTGCAGCGATGTGGATAGAAATCGCGCACCGGATTGGATGTTTGGCGGGCACCCTTCGACGGACACGGCGGTGCAAGCCAGATGGAAGAGTGTGAATTACGGATTTCACGCGGAGTCGGGCTCGATATTCACCTACGTGACGGGGCAGCCAAGAGTCAGCCCTCACCGGGACAGCTACACAAACAAGTTCGATGTTTACCGATGTCCAAGTACGGGTGTGATCGGCAGGGCACTTCGAGTCACCTACAGCATGAGTGGGAGGTTCGACGCTGGAGACATGAACCCGCGCGGGATTCGTAGCACTGGAGTGGTGAATCCTTCCGGCAAGTTTCTCCTGGCAAATGAAGACCCTAAGACGATGCACAATGCGGCGTTTCATCCAGGACTTGATGCGAGCGCGGTGAAGGGTTCGATGACATTCCACAACGGGCGGGCAAATTTCGGTTTTGCCGACGGTCATTCCGAGTCGCTGAAGAGCAAGCTGGTCATCGACATACTGAGCGCGCGCAGGGGACTGGACCGTGTGTATTTCGATCTTACGTACGGGCGGTGATGAGCGTGATGTACGGTTACAACCGGAGAAGCGCAGCTTGCATTCATGCCAGGTCTTTCATTTTTGCCGAAGCATGCCTTGGGATTTGATCAAGTTCGTGGATGATTTTACTTCCAGTGACCTCCTTGTTTGGATGATATTCCAAACGATTTGAGCACGCGTATGACTGGAAAATCCGTTTCCCTGGCAGCATCAACAGAAGCAAGGGGTGGCAATTGCTCGATCCTCTTGCTTGACGACAACGTTGAGCTTGCCGAGGCGATGAAAACTTACCTTGAGATGGAGAGGTATGAAGTCACAATTGTTGGAAGTGGCACCGAAGGGCTTAGGTCGATCATGCGATCGGATTTCGATGTCGTGGTGTGCGACCTCATGATGCCGAGTCTGTCGGGTGACAAATTCTTCCAAGCTGTGGAAAAGGTGAAGCCGCATCTTTGCGACCGGTTTCTGTTCATTACCGGGTTTGGCCGAAGTGCCGCATTGAGTGCGCTGGGTGGCCGGGCTGATGGGCGAGTCATTTTCAAGCCTTTCAACATGTCTGATCTTTCAGCAGCCATCCTTGGAATTCTGTCGCAAACCACAACCCCGAAGGATGACGATACTGATACGGTCGCCTGACTTTGCGAAGCGTCCACCAGATCCCTAACAATCCCTATGCCTGAGAACCCAAAACACAGAAGCAGGGTTACTTTCAACGTCGTGGCCATTTGCTTCATTGTGCTCGCTGCTTTTGCGGTCAAGCCGTTGAAAATCATGTATCACCACCGCGGGATGTGGAAAGCGTGGGGATCGAGTTTTCAGCAGTCGAAAACAAACTCCACAGATGTTGCCGACTTTGAGCGGCACCGCAATCGATTGGTTGCGCTTGGGTACTATTCGCAACAGATCTTCAACCTGGAGCGCGTCAAATCCCACTCTCCCGAGCATCGGGGACTGTTTGAAGCATTGAGCACCCATGCGACCAGCGAAAACGGATTTTTTTCAATGCAGGGATTTGAGACGAATGCAAAGCCGATGGTGATCATCTGGGCGCTGCCTTCAAAAATCCCGGGATGGACCGATTTGATTCAGAAGCACGAGCAGCAGGTGAAGGAATCGCAGATCAAGTAGGCGCCTCAGGTCTCTCATCGAAGCCGTTCGCGCCGGAGGAAACGGAAATCTTGGGGTGTCAGGCTGCTTTCAACACCTTCCGGCCCTTGACGGCAGCGATGAGCGATCGGATGTCGTAAGGTTTTTGAAGAATATCCCTTTGATCCGCACGACCTCCCAATCGATCTGCCAGGGGGTAATCACTTAACAAGATAGTCTTGAGGTCAGACCTCTCGGCGGTCAAGCGATCCAAAAGTTGCTTGCCGGTGCGGCCGCCTTCCAGTTCGAAATCGACGATAACAGCCTCGATGTGATCCCTGTGTACCACCCAGGTAGCGAGCGCCTCCTCCGCCGAACAGGCAGGCAGTACGTAAAAACCCGCGCGCTTCATTACAAACTGAAGCATGTGCAGGACGCTCGGATCGTCATCCACTAAAAGAACGCTTCGCTGTTCCATCTATATCCTACATCGCATAGCAGGATTCACGCACAGCGAGCGTTACAGTCATTAAATTCTGATTTCCCCGCTTCAGCACGAGCGTTTGAGGACTTCCTCCCGTCAGGGGAGGTGGATGCATGCCTCAAATCGAGACTCGAAGCAGATGGTTTGTACCTTTACGTGACACAGAGGCTGGTTGCTCATCAGACATAGTCGGATCGGATAATTCCCGGAAGGCGAGGGGATCTCCCGTCGACAATGAAGTGAAATGCGAGCTATGCATCAGAATTCGGGACGGAATTGGTGGGAGTTTTCCCCATCGATTTCCGTCTGATGCTATGTGATGGTAATTTCAACAAGATCGCAACAGGCAGAAAGGCACACGTAATTATGAAGACCCCGGCAAAGTCAGTCTTATCAACTCTGTTGATCATTCCGATCCTCGCAGTTTCGATCTCTACCGTGTGTGCGGCCGACGCGGCGCCTGTTGCCGGCAAGCGTGATTCTCCCAAGCTTCCGTTGACGGAGGTCGTGTTGTACTCAAGCGGCGTCGGTTTTTTTCAACGCTCGGGCCAAGTGACAGGGCGCGCTGAAGTGGATCTGCGTTTCAAGGTGGATGATATCAACGATCTTCTCAAAAGCATGGTCGTGCAGGATCTGGATGGTGGGCGTGTGTCCACCGTGACCTATGGTTCGAGAGATCCTCTCACGAAGACACTCAAGAGTTTTGGTTTGGACCTGACCGAGAACCCGACAATGGGCCAGCTTTTGAATCAAGTGCGAGGTGAACGTGTGGAACTGACCTGGCCCAACAAAGTGATGGGCACGATTCTTGGCGTGGAAAAGAAACGCCAGCCTATCGGTGAAAACAGGGAAATCGAAGTGGAGCATGTCAATGTCCTGACCGAGGATGGGTTGCAATCGATCCCGCTGCCGCAGGTCCAGAAGATCAAACTCCTCAGTGATCAGTTGAATTTGGAACTTCGGCAGGCGCTCGAAGTCCTTGCGTCTGGACACGACACGCAGAAGAAGACCGTGGGACTATCATTCGAAGGAGATGGCCGACGCCGCGTTATTGTGTCCTACATCGCCCAGACTCCGGTCTGGAAAACGAGTTACCGCCTCGTTCTGGACGACAAGGGCAAACCGTTTCTCCAAGGCTGGGCCATCGTGGAGAACACTTCTGACGAGGATTGGGAGAGTGTGAAACTGGCATTGGTCTCCGGCAGGCCGATTTCATTCTCGATGGATCTTTATCAGCCGCTTTACACCACAAGGCCGGTGGTGCAGCAGGAACTCTATTTGTCGCTCAATCCCCAGGTTTACAGTGATGCGATGGAGAAATCCGAAGAAGTTGCCGCCAAAGCTGACCGGAAGATGGTCCGAGCTGGAGAGGCGGAGCGATTGGGAAGGATGAATCTTCGGGCAGCCGCCGCACCAGCACCCGCCGCGGCGTTTGGCCTGGCAATGCAGGCTCAAGACAGCATGGCCGTTGGCGGGGAAGGTTCCGTCACAAGCCTGGCGACTCGCGACTTCCAGCAGAGTGTGACGGCTGCGGCTCAAGGAACACAGGCCGGGGAGTTGTTTCAATATCAGATCAAGACACCCGTCACGCTTCAGCGACAAAAGTCAGCAATGTTGCCAATCATCAATCAGGGCGTGGAAGGTGCCAAGGTGTCGATTTACAACCAGAGCGTTCAGGCCAAGTATCCGCTGAATGGATTCCGTCTTAAGAACTCGACAGCGCTTCACCTCATGCAGGGGCCACTGACGGTATTTGAAGATGGAACTTATGCGGGCGATGCTCGCATCGAGGATCTCGCGCCTGGACAGGAGCGGCTGCTGAGTTATGGGCTCGATTTGAAGACCGAAGTCGAACCGCAGTCAGGAGATGGACGCAACGACATCGTTTCCGTCAAAGTGCGCAGGGGAATTCTGATAGCCACGCGGAAAGCCACCGAGGAACGGATTTACAACGTGCGGAACCGCGACCAAAAGAAGAAGACCATTCTGGTTGAGCATCCATTCCGGGGTGATTGGCAACTGGTCGAGACTGGAGACAAACCTGAACGCGCGCGCGATTTCTACCGGTTTTCCGTGGCGGTGGACGCCGACAAAACAGCCAAGCTCACGGTAAAGGAGGAACGCCAGTATGATGAGAGCGTGCAGTTGGTCAACTCGGGTTCTGAGGTCATACATCACTATCTGCGGATGAAGAGTGTGACTGCCAGGGTGAAGGAGGCGCTCGAGAATGCGGTGAAGCTTCGGGATCAACTCAGCCAGACTTCATCAGAGAAAGCGCGGCGCGAACAGCGCATCAATGAGATCACGCAGGAACAATCGCGCATCCGTGAAAACATGGCCAAACTGAACTCCAGCTCCGAACTCCACGTGCGCTATGTCAAGAAGCTGGATCAACAGGAGACAGAGCTTGAAAATCTTCGACAGGAAATTGAAACGCACAAGAAGACCGAGTCCCAGCAGCAGAAAGCGCTCAACGACTTCCTGTTAAACTTGAGTATCGAGTGATTCCCGCATCTTTGGGAGATTGACGCTCCTGCTGAACGTCGTGCTTCAGATTCGGTGGGCCTGGCTTCCGCCGAACCTGTTCATTGTTTGCTTGGGCGGGCATCGTTCTTGTCCGGAGGGCGGTCAGAATGTAACTTCGTTGGCCAGGATTGGAGTCCTGCGATGGGCAGCGCGAAACGGAAGGCTTTTTCCCAGTCAGTCGTGTCAGCGGCGCGGAATACTTCGTAGATTGGTTTGCGACGACCGGGCTCCGCAGGATTTGAGCTGGTGGAATTGCGCGCCCACAGCCCAAGATTCAAACCGCCTTCGTTCCCGTGATCTACGTGGCGATGCAGAATGAACGAATCGATGGCATCAAGCCGGGAGACCTTGTTCCAGGCGAGGCAGTAGGCCGCGGCTTGGAGAGCTTCGCCTTCGGGAGTCAGCGGTGAATGAAAACCTTGTTCCGAGAGGATGATCCTTCTTGGCTGACCACGAAACAGAAGTTCAGGCCTGTGGAAGTAATCAACGAGAACTTCAACATTCTTGAAGGTGATTCGTGGCGTGTCCGGGTTTTGAAGAGCGGACTTGTCGTTCCAGAATCGGCAGTCGAACAGGTTTTCCGGATAAGGATGGTAGGCGACATGCCAGTCGAAATCCCCGCTTGCACGAGCTGCTTGCGCGAAATGGTCGATGAAGCGCCGGCCTTCAAAGCTCCTGTTCGGGTCACGGTCGTAACGAATTCCCCAATGGTGTTCGAGTGAAACGTAAACCCGGGCTGAAACGGAGAATTTCCTCACGGCCGTGTGGCACAGGCGCACGGTCGTCAAGTAGTCGCGGGTGAATTCCTCCATGCTGACCGGACCCATGTTGGCCCAATACCAATGGGAATTTACTTCATTACCGACAATGAAATTGACGGCGCTACCGTGTTTTCGATCAGGCCGGGAATAACGTTCCGCGATCAATTCGATGCACGCTTTGAACCACTTCACTCCTTCGAGAGTAACGGTGTTGAATGCTCCGAGGTGGTTGGGGGCTCCTCGATCGTACCTTGGATGAAGCATGATCTTGTTGAGGGCGGGATCGCCAGACTCGTAAGTGAGCAGGATGAGGGAGACGACCACTCCCGCATCGGAGAGAGGTTTGATCTGACGATCCAGGTGATCAAGATAACTGGTGCTAAAATGGAGAGACTCTCCGTCGAGTTTCAACTGGGTGCTGGAAGGGCGGGCCGTGAGGTCGGGGAGTTGCGTGAGATTAACGTTGATGGCGGCATGCTTGATGCCGAGTGCGAGCGCATCATCGACCATTTGAACCTGCAGCCCCTTCTTGCTGGCAGCGTTTGGGAAAGGCTCGGTGGATTTGGAAACATCCTTCATGTCTTCGACGAAGCGAACCCCGCCGACGAGCGATGCATTGCCGTTCGTGGCGGCTCGATGAAGCGCGAATCCAGAATACAGCCGATCACGATCGGCCTCGAAGCGCGGGAATTCGAGCTGAAAGCGGTTGGTGCGATCGATCTGAATTACGGACGCACTTGTTCCAGGTGCGGCGTTGGCGGAGCCTGGGTTGATTTCCACAAGGGTAGCTGGCCCCGGCGTTGAATCTCCGCTTACGACGATGCGATCTGAAGTGGCCGCCACTTTCTGGACGCCGGGGGACGAGGAAACTGTGAGTGCGAATCCCAACAGAGCGAGGGAACGGAGTCCAAGGACAAGCAGCGGTTTCACAATCAACTCGCTTACCTCGCTGTCCTCTGGCGGACCCCTTCCATGAGGAAATCGAGGTAGGAACTCAGCCGTTCCTTCATATCCCTGCGGGCCACAATGGCGTCAACGAGTCCGTGTTCGAGAAGGAATTCGGCTGTCTGGAAGCCTGCCGGGAGTTCGGACTGCGTGGTGTCCTTGATGACTCGCGGCCCGGCAAAACCGATCATGGCTCCAGGTTCCGCGATGATCAGGTCACCAACGGTGGCATAACTTGCCATCACCCCTGCGGTTGTCGGATTGGTCAGCACGCTGATGTACGGAAGTTTGTTTTTTGCGTGGTAAGCCAACGCTCCGCATGTCTTGGCCATTTGCATGAGGCTGCACATGCCTTCGTACATTCGTGCGCCGCCGCTGGTTGAAATGATGATAACGGGAAGACCCTTCTCTGTCGCAGCTTCGATGAGGCGTGTGAGCTTCTCCCCGACCACCGAGCCCATTGAGCCGCCGAGAAAGGTGAAATCCATGACGCCGAGCGCGACGCGATGTTTGTCAATCTGTCCGATCCCAGTGATGACCGCGTCCTTCAGACCTGTTGATTTTTGGTACTCATTGAGTTTGTCTGTGTAAGCCGCCACTCCTGTGAAGCCGAGGACGTCCACGCTGAACATGTCCGCATCCATTTCTTGAAATGAGCAGGTTTCCACAAGGGAGTGAATTCGTTCCCGCGCTCCGATGCTGAAGTGAAAGGCACAATGTGGGCAGACCTTCAGGTTGGCATCCAGCTCCTTGTCGATGAGCAGAGTCGTGCATTTCGGGCACTTGGTCCAGACACCTTCAGGGATGTCACGTTTCCTGGATTTGGCGGAGCCGATCCTTGGCTTTTTGAACGCGGTGGGAGATGTGGTGGATTTGCCGGCGGACGAATTCGCCGCTGGGATGGCAACCTTCTTCTTGGAGAATTGAGTGGGCATGTCAGTGAGAGGGTGATGCTGAATCAGTTCCGACGAGCCGCTTTGGTGCGACATTTTGTGTCTTCATCTCAATCGAAAAGTTTTCAGCGACCATACAGATGAAGGGGACCGTAGCGGGTTCACAGTCCGCGAGCAACTGTCCAGACGACGACGCGTGTGGCGCCTGCGCGGCGGAGAACTTCCGCGCAGGCGTTGGTTGTGGCGCCGGTGGTGAGCACGTCATCGAGGAGGATGATCCTTTTGCCGCCAGGATCCATCTTCGGGCACAGAGAAAATGCGTGGCGGACGTTCTCGGCGCGATTCGCGCGAGTCAACAAAGCCTGTGTGTGCGTCGCGACGCTGCGTTGGAGAAGGCGTGCGTTTACTTCGATGCGGGTGGCCGCTGCCAGATGCTGCGCCAGGCGCTCTGCCTGGTTGAACTCCCGTTCCCTGTGTCTCACCGGATGCAGGGGTACTGGAACAATCCAGTCCCAATCTGCCGTAGCAAGAGTTGAGGCCGCTTGACGAACCAGCAGATTGGCGAGGAAAGGCTCGAACCACACGGCTCGGTGGTATTTGTAGCGGTGAATCACCTCGCGCACGAGCCCTTCGGCAGCGACGGCGGCTCGCGCCCACTCGAAGTGGAGTTTCATCTCACGGCAGTTTCCACACTCGAATGCCGTGGTGATGGCCCCCTCGAATTGAAGCCCGCATCGCTTGCAGTAAGGTTCGACGATGAACTTGATGGCTCCGGGCCGTCGCCAGCATGGAGCGCACACATAGCCCTCATCCACAGTGGCGCGTTCCACGTTGCAAATCTGGCATGCGTTGGGGTAGATCAATGACAACGTGGCCTCAGCCGTCCGTGCAAGAAATTGAGCCGCAGTCGTCACCGTTTAGCTGGTGTCACGTTGAAGGAATACGGGTCGAGCATTCAGGCGGCGGCTTGAGCCAGCGAATCAGACACTGGAATACAGCGCACAGGATTACGAATGCCACCCAGCCATCGATCAGCTTGGACGACCCCCAGAACCATGTGGATGCCGCAGCATTCTCCCGAGTGAGGAAGCCGTACGATTTCAGCCAGAAAATCCACCCGGCATGAAGTCCTATCGAAAGCATGAGCGAACCCGTACGTTGATAAGCCAGGCCCAGAATGCAACCGGCCACTGTGAGTGTGAGAAATCCGGGGATCAGTCTTGGCAGATCAACCAGACCCGCGGACATGCTGGCCAGTGTGGTCAAGCCGCTGTGCCACTCAATTGATGGTGAAGGGGCCGGACGTTCAAAGAAATGAAGGAGGGCGTAGATCGCACTGCTGCCTAGCAGGCTTGCCTTCCAGGAATGGCTCCGGCGCAGCGCCCCAAAGATGGCACCACGGAAAAAGATTTCCTCGATCCCCGATACCACGGCGGCAGCAAGAGTGGCATTGGTCAGATGTTTCAGAAGCTGTGTGGAAGACAGATCCGGCTTGAACACACGCGCTCCCGCAACCCACGTCACGAGGACGACGATCATCAGGGAGAGGAAACCTAGTCCAAGCCCGCGCGCAAAATCGCGCCGCCCGTTGCTGGTGCGTTTAAGCCCCACATCCTGCCAGGAACTTATGGCCAGGCTTCTCAGGAAAGGCCATAGCCCGAGAATGCCAAGCACGATAAAAGCCCGGCTCACATAGCGGTGGAAGGGTTGGTTGGCGAGTGACTGGAAGAGGGGGGAAACTGTGTTGGCAAGACCGATCAATTTATGAATCCAGGGAGCCAGCAGTGCTCCACCAAGAAAGATGAAGCAGAAGTAGCAGCAGACTGCGAGGCCCGGACGCATTCGTTGAACTGTATTCAGAATCATGGCGACGCCGAACCGTGTTGGCTTTCCTTCGATTCTGCCACAACCACTGCGATGGCAAAGCCGTCATGACCTTTGCAGCCGACGGTTTGAATCGCCGTGGCGCTCACGCACGGTTCTGCGGCGAGCATTTCATTGAAGCGGCGCGCTCCCTGGACGTTTTCATCACTGCTGGCGGGATCGAGTACCGCTCCTTTGCGAACCACATTGTCGGCGATGATCACCGTACCGATGCGGGAGAGCTTGAGGGCCCATCGGAAGTAGTCAGGATAATTCGGTTTGTCGGCATCGATGAAGATGAGGTCAAACGGGCCGCGTCCTTCCGCGGCGAGCTGTGGCAGGGTTTCGAGCGCCGGACCAAGACGCAACTCGATTAGCGAGTCAACACCAGCGCGGGTGAAATTGGCGCGGGCAACTTCGGCATGTTTCGGGTCTGCTTCCAGCGTGATGAGACGGCCGCCGATGGGCAGTGCTCGTGCGAGCCAGATGGAGCTGTAGCCTCCGAGCGTGCCCAGCTCCAGAATGGCTCGCGCCCGATGGATTCGAGCCAGCAGGTACAGGAGTTTCCCTTGATTGGGGGCGACGTTGATCGCGGGAAGGCCGGCTTCGGCGCTTGCGAGCAGGGCTGCGTCCAGCGTGGAGTCGGGTGCGAGAAGCAGGTCGCAGAAATAGCGGTCAACCGCTGTCCATTGTTCCGCAGTTGAGGGATCAGGCGATGTCATCGAATAGTCTGTTTGCGACAAGATGCAGAGTGATGAGTGAGTGCTGAATGCGACTGCGCTGACTGTCTGTTCAAATGGCAATGGCGCGGTTCTTCGAGTCGCGGGTGAGAGGTTTGTAAATGAAGAATACAAGCAGACCCATCAGGCAGCCTCGCACGACTCCCGAAGCGAACCATTTCAGGGCAATGTCCGCTGGAAAAGGTTGCACAGCGTATGTGATCAATGTGTTTGCTTGGCTGAAGACTCCCATGGTCGCGCCGTAGATTCCCGCGCAATAGATGGTGGCCGATCCGGCGATTCCTGTTGCCCATACCACGGTAAATGTGGCGGCGGCGAAGAACTGCGCCAGAAGGAGCCAGCCAAAGTGCTTCTGCATTTCAGCCTCGGTTCGCCAGAGGCTGGCGGTCAGTTTATACGAGCTGTCCAGCCAGATACCATGGATGAGGAAATCGGTAAGAAAAACTCCGAGGAACACAGCAAGAATTGCCAGGATCAGGCGTTTGGGATTCATGGCGTCGAGAGTCCCAGTACGGGTTAGACCCGCAAGCCGCAAAAGGAAGCGAGTCGAACAGGGTTCCATTCTGGAATATCGAGTCGCCACCCTCTTCATCGTAAACATCAGGAGTGCGCTTCTTCCTGCGTGCGGACGGATACTTAACTCCGCCGCAGGTCACTGACGCACTCGACGTGCTGCGTTTGCGGAAACATGTCGAACGGTGTGACGCGGCGAAGCTGATATCGGTCCTGGTCACAGAGGATTTTCAGGTCACGGGCAAGCGTCGCGGGGTGGCAGGAGACGTAGATGATCTGACGAGGCCCGGCTTCTCGGAGCAGTCTCATGCTCTCGGGAGGACACCCGGTGCGAGGCGGATCCAGAACGACAGCCGTTTGGTCGGGCTCAAATCGTTTGACGAGCGTCGGGAGTTCGTCCTCTGCACGGGCCAGCAGAATCTGGCCGTTGGTAATCGATCGCGAAGCCAGGTTCTTGCGCCCGGCCTGGACCGCCAGTTTGTCCACTTCCACGCCGATGAATGATTCGACAAGATCTGCGACTTCGATGCCGAAGAACCCAACGCCGCAGTACATGTCGATCAGATGCCTTACTCCACTATCCGCTACGCAGGCGCGAACCCCTTTCACGAGTTCTGGCAGGAGATGAAAATTATTTTGGAAGAATGAATCCTTTGGAACTTCCCAATCGTCCGGCGGAATGCGGATCACAACCTTCAACCCGCCCCGTGGAGGCGGGTTTGCCCGGACGTGGCGGATCTGATCGTTCAGTGCTGGCTCGGCGATCTGACATTCCTCGATATCAACGACCAGCCGGCTGTCCGCGCGAAGGAAGCCGATGTTGAGCATCTGCTTCGGCTTGTTCCATTGGCTGCGCACCATCAGCCGGTTGCGGTAGCCATAGGGTTGAGGGCAGGGCACCACGGGATCGATCATGGCCGCAGGGAAGCCGCCGACTCTCTGGAAGAGGTCCGTGATTTGTTTGTGCTTGAGTCGAATCTGAGCGGCGTAATCGATGTGCTGGTACTGGCAGCCGCCGCACTCGCCGAAGTAGCTGCACTTGGGAGTCACGCGCTCGGGAGCGGCGCTGAGGATCTGGATGAGCTTGGCGCGGGCGAAGTTCTTCTTCACTTCCACGATCTCAGCTTCAACGGTTTCGCCTGGAACCACGAACGGGATGAAGATGACCAGTTCCTGCCAGCGAGCGACACCTTCACCGCCGAATGCGAGGTCCGCAATTTCCAGTGTGAGCCGGTTGCCGACCTGAACGGTCGTCGATGATTGTTGAGCTGATTCTTCCATTATATTTCTGTCGTTCACGTCGCCGACTGGGCTTGCATCGGTAAAACGGACAGAATAGTCGGGGCAGTTGGTTAGTTGTTCATGAGTTCGAAGTCAACGTGAGAACAGCATTTGAGGAACTGGTGGAGCGCCTCCGATCTGCGGATAAAGGGCGTTGGTGAATCGTTGTTTGATTTGAATGTGCCACAAGGTGGTCGGTTGGACATCAGCGCATCTCAAGCAATCGCGGAATTTCATTCCTAAAGTTTTGAGAATCCCAGCCGATGATGTCGTGTCCGAAGTCGGGTATTTGACTCGGTTGAAGCGGGTGGAACTCCGGTTTCACGCCATCGCTGCCGCAGGCTAGTACTCCGTCAGTCATCAAATGAGGGGTAAAGTTTCTTGAGTTTGACGCGGGCATCGTCGGTGGTGAAACGCCAGTTGATTTTGGAAGAGGGCTGATTGCGACGCCGGGTCCAGGCGGCGATCTCTTGGCGCAGG
>SXMN01000355.1 GCA_005777315.1 Verrucomicrobiales bacterium | reverse complement strand
GGCTGCCAGTTCCTCGGCACGGCGGCAACATCTCAAGTCGTCGGCGAAGCGCTTGGCTTGAGCCTGCCTCACTCGGCGCTCGCGCCATCCGGACAGCCCGTGTGGACGGATCTCGCCACACGATCAGCCCGCGCGCTTGTCAACCTGGAGGCGCACGGAACCAGGACGCGCGACATCCTCACGTCCGCCAGCATCCGCAATGCAATGGTCGTTCATGCGGCCTTCGGTGGTTCGACCAACTTGCTGCTCCACATCCCGGCCATCGCGCACGCCGCAAAACTTCGCCGGCCAACTGTCGAGGACTGGATCGAAGTGAACCGTCACGTGCCGCGCCTTGTGTCCGTGCTGCCGAACGGTCCGGTTCATCACCCGACAGTTCGTGTCTTTCTTGCGGGTGGCGTTCCCGAGGTGATGTTGCACCTTCGCGACCTCGGCCAGCTCGACACCTCGGTGTTGACGGTTTCGGGACGGCGTCTGGAAGACATTTTGAACTGGTGGCAAACTTCCGAACGAAGGAAACGTTTCCGCGAATTGCTTCACGAGTTGGACGGCATCGATCCCGATGACGTGATCATGGCGCCTAAGCAGGCTCGTGAGCGAGGACTCACCAGCACGGTCACGTTTCCCCGCGGTAATCTTGCGCCCGAAGGTTCCGTCATCAAAAGCACCGCGATTGATCCCAGCGTGATCGACGCGGACGGAGTCTATCGCAAGGAAGGTCCGGCCCGCGTGTTTACGAGCGAGCGTGAAGCCATGTCGGCCATCAAGAAGGGCACGATCAAGGCGGGCGACGTCGTGATGCTCATCGGCTGTGGCCCGATGGGAACCGGGATGGAGGAAACTTATCAACTGACCTCGGCTCTGAAGCATCTTCCGTTTGGTAAACAAGTGGCTCTCATCACGGATGCTCGTTTCTCCGGCGTCTCGACTGGCGCTTGCATCGGTCACGTCGGCCCCGAGGCACTGGCCGGCGGCCCGATTGGCCGGGTGCGCGACGGCGATTGGATTCGAATAGTCGTTGATCGAAACACGCTCGAAGGCTCGGTGGATGTGATCGGCGAAGGAGCGAGGCGCTTCTCCGTTGATGAGGGGACGAAGCTGCTTTCCAGCCGTTCTCCGCATCCGGCGTTGGCTCCCCATCCAGCCCTGCCCGACGACACCCGGCTCTGGGCCGCGCTTCAACACCTCGGAGGCGGTACCTGGGGCGGCTGCGTGTATGATGCGGACGCGGTTCTCAAAGCGTTGAAGTGAGCGGCTTCCATACGCTCACATCGGTCGTGACACATCCCAGACCAATTGCTCGTCCAGTCTTCCAGAGGTCCAATCCCATGACACGATGGGATATTTACCCGTACCCGTTCGAGCAAGAAGAGCCCGGCTCGATCTTCATTCTCGGACTTGAAGGTTCCCCCGCTGGCGGGTGCATCTTGCTGCGTTGCTCGCTTGGTCAGAGGCCGCTGCGAGCATCCTCCCTGGCTCACGCCTTGCATCTGCGCCCACGGCACTCTCCGGAATTCGTAGGCTATCCCACGGTCTCCTCAGTAACTCCCAGAACCGTCGCAAATACTTCCGCCAACCTGCATACTAGTTGACTTGTTGACCACCGATTTGACGACCCCAGCCGTGCTGCTCTTGCAAGACTACTTCGATCGGCGAGGCAATGAGGTCAACCATCGCGATGAGAAAGAAATCCCGGGTGTGGGCCAGGCCCGGGTGTGGAATGAACGTTCCGTCAAGAAAGTGCCCGTGTAGCTGGCTGCTGCTCATTGTTATGGGCCGACGAGTACGCAAGTCTTTGACCCCTCGCCCAAATGGCACCGGGGAGCCCGGCGGTCCTTGTGTCTGGACCTCGTTGCTCTCCTGCGTACTCAGGTGGCCGAAAAACTGGTGAAACTTCCCACGGCGAAGGTGGCTTCCACCTGCCAGATCATGGTCGGCGGCGCAGCCGCCTGAGAATTTCAGATCTCCCGCCACCCGGCCTTCCAGAGTTGCGTCCTCCAGAACGTCCAAACTCCAGTCACGACTCCGCCGCGATGCAGATGGCCCGTCACGTTCCATGAAAAAGTATCCCCTGAAAACAGCAAGGAACCAGACGTGTGGAGTCAATCCTTTTGCTACGAGGCTTTTACCACTGATCCTGGCCTAAAGTTTTCAGCGCCTTTGCCGATGTCAGAACGATGGGCTGACCGTCTAAGGCGGTGGCTTAAGTTATTAAGGCAGCAACAGTGGCATGAAAGAAACCGAACGGACTACAAACCATTCGGACGGTTGGTGGGGCGAACAGCTATGATGAAGTGCCCGGATTCCAAACCCTGTGCAGCGTCCAGTCATTGTCTTTGCCTGCCGTTCTCAGGGGTTAGATAGGGAAGCGATGAACACAACCTTGACTCTGAATGGCTTCGGACCACATTTCAGCTGAAATCTCCACCGCCCAAACCTCATGAAATCTATGTCCTTTCGGTTCTCCTATCTCATGAACAATCGCCTCAGAACCCTCATTGCCGGAGGGCTTGCTGTCACGTCGCTCGCCGGGCGAGCGACGGCCGCTGAGCCCAGGCCGGTATCAGTGGTCGAGTTAAAAAAGTTGAGCGTCGAAGAACTTGCGACCCTTAAGGTCACCTCCGTCGGCAAGAAGGCCGAGAAGCTTTCCACCGCCGCGGCCGCAGTTCACGTGATCACGCAGGAAGATCTCCGGCGCACCGGATCGGATAGCATTGCCGAGGCGTTGCGCCTGGCGCCAGGCCTTCAGGTGGGACAGATTGATTCCCACAACTGGGCCATCAGTTCTCGCGGATTCAATGGGCTCTTTGCCAACAAGCTTCTCGTACTGATGGATGGCCGCAGCGTTTATACGCCACTTTTTGCGGGAGTTTTTTGGGATGTACAGGACACGATGCTGGAAGATCTGGACCGCATCGAAGTCATTCGTGGCCCCGGCGCGTCCTTGTGGGGGGGCGAACGCTGTGAATGGCGTGATCAACATCATCAGCAAGCCGGCGAAGGAAACGCAGGGAACGTTGCTTTTCGGTGGCGCATCCTCGACAGCACTGGGGTTCGGCGGAGCCCGTTATGGCGCGCAGGTCAATGAACATCTGCATTTTCGGATTTTTGGAAAATACGACGATCACGAGGCATTTTCGCTTCCCAACGGAACGGACGCGAACAACGCGTGGTCGATGGGCCGGGGTGGATTCCGGCTGGATTGGGAACCTTCCGAACAAAACCGGTTCACGCTTCAAGGCGACGTTTATTCAGGGACTGTTCATCAGACATTCACCGTCGCAACACCGGCACCGCCTTTTGTCGGCCTGCTGCCGGACAAAGGCGGTCTCAATGGAGGCAATGTGCTCGGCCGCTGGACGCACACGTTTTCCGAGCAATCCGAGCTGCAGTTGCAGGCCTACTATGACCGCACTTCCCGTGATCTGGCGATCATTGGGGAGGCAAGGAATACACTGGACTTTGACTTGCAGCATCGCTTTGCGCTCGGCGAGAGGAACGAGTTGGTATGGGGCCTCGGCTATCGCGCCACTATGGACGACACGCGTCGGTCGTTTCAGTTGGCACTGAATCCTGATGACCGAACGTTGCAACTGCTCAACGCATTTGTGCAGGATACGATCACGATCGCGCCAGACCGTTTGAAATTAATTCTCGGCACGAAGATTGAGCACAACGACATCACCGGCGTGGAACTACAGCCCAACGCGCGCCTGCTTTGGACGCCGCACGAACAGCACTCCCTCTGGGCTTCCGTCTCCCGCGCCGTCCGCACGCCTTCGAGAGGGGAGGTGGATCTGTCTGGACGGCTTCCCGGACCGGTGCCGTTTCCGCCCGGAAGCTACATTGATGTCGCCGGAAACCCGGCGCTCCGCGCAGAGGAACTCACCTCATACGAACTCGGGTACCGACTGCAACCGCACAAGAATTTCTCCACCGACCTCGCACTCTTTTACAACGATTATGACCGGCTCAGTATTCCAGTGCCGGGAATGCCGACTCCTGGATTCCCTTTCGTGCTGCCATTCGGGTTCGACAACGAACTGCGTGGCGAGACCTACGGGGCTGAACTGGAAGCCACGTGGCAGGCGGCCAGTTGGTGGCGTCTGAAAGGAAGTTACACGTTTTTGGAAGCGCAGTTGCACAGATCTGCCGGGCTGCCGCCCAGCTCGGAGGACGCGGAGGGCGAAAGCCCACATCATCAGTTCCAGTTCCGGTCAATCTTTGACCTGCCGAAGAACTTTGAATTCGACGCTTCAGTTCGCTACGTGGATGAACTGACTTCCTACAACCAGCCGGGTTACCTCGCACTGGATCTAAGGCTGGGCTGGCATCCGCAGAGAAACGTCGAGCTTTCCTTCGGCGTCAGGAATCTGCTGGATAATCGCCACCCTGAGTTCTCGCCTGATTCCTTTGTGCCAACCCAACAAACGGAAGTGCCGCGCTCTTTTTACGGCAAGATGACCATCCGGTTTTGAAGCCCGTCATCGAATGATGCCACAACCGGACACAACCCGCCGAACCATTCCGCGTCGCCACGCCATCGAGATGCTCGCGGTGGCGGTGCTCATGCTGGCTGGCGTCCGCGCCGCTGCGGCACCCGAACCGGTTCCCGATGAGTATACGGCGAAGGCCACTTTTCTGTGGAACTTCACCCGGTTCTGCGAATGGCCTTCAAACGCTTTCACCTCACCGAACGCCCCGTTCATCGTCACGGTGGTTGGCAAGAATCCGTTTGGCTCGGATCTGGCCGAGGCTTTCAAGGGTGAAAACGTCCACGGACATCCTATACAGCTCAAAACGGTGAAAAATGTCGATGATTTGAAACAATGTCATCTCGTGTTCATCGCGGCATCCGAGAAGGATCGCGTGGGTGAACTGTTGGCGAAGTTGAAAGGTGCGCCAGTCCTCACGGTGAGTGAGGTGGAACGTTTCGGACAGCGGGGCGGCCTGGTAAACTTCTACATGGATAACGGCGTCCCGAAATTCCAAATCAATCTCAACGCCTTCAAGGCGTCCGGCCTTAACATTCAGGCCAAACTTCTCCGCCTGGCGCGAATTGTCGGATCGGACACGAAGGATTGACCATGCGCCTGTTTTCAAAAACTTCGCTTCAGAGCAAGCTCCGGCTGTTGATGCTGCTCACAAGTGCCGCCGCCCTCCTGCTGGCATGCGCGGCTTTCATCGTCTATGAGACGGTCTCCTTCCGGAAGAAGCTGGTGGAAGATCTCGCCTCCCAGGCCGGACTGATCGGCGGAAACAGCACGGCCGCGTTGAGCTTTGGCTTTGGTTTCGCAAAGGATGCAAGGGAGATTCTGGATACACTGGACAAGCGTCCGCGCATTGAAGCCGCGGCGCTCTACACGGCCGAAGGCCAGCTCCTGGCCACTTACCTGCGCAAGCAGAATTCAGGACCAGCACCGCCGGACCTGGCGGGCACCGCGGGTCACACCTTTTCCAAAGGCCGGCTCGAGCTGTTTCAGCAAGTAATCATGGAAGGAGAACCTGTGGGGACGGTCTATCTGCGCTCCGATCTCGACGAGCTTTCATCACGGCTTGAACGCTATTTTCTCATTGCCGGCGCGGTGTTCCTGGTGGCCTTGCTGTGCGCTTTCCTGCTTTCGGCGCGGCTCGAGCATGTCATCTCACGCCCCATCCTTGAGCTGGCGGGAACAATGCGCCACGTCTCCGAGCGGCGGGATTACAGCTTGCGCGCTCGCCGCCAGGCGGATGACGAAGTGGGGCAGCTGATGGACGGCTTCAACGGGATGCTGGAGCAGATTCAGAAGCAGGACGTGGAGCTGAAGGAGGAGCGAAGCCTGCTCGCGCAAAGGGTCGAGCAGCGCACCGCGGATTTACGGCAGGCGAAGGATGCGGCCGACGCCGCCAACGCGATGCTTCAAACAGCATTGCTGGACGCGGAGCGACTCACGCAGGAGGCCCAGGCGGCAAACACCGCCAAGAGCGATTTTCTTGCGACGATGAGCCACGAAATTCGCACGCCAATGAATGGCGTCATCGGGTTCACCAACCTGATCCTTGACACCAATTTGACCGAGGATCAGCGGGCTTTCGCGCGCACCGTCAAGCACTCCGGCGAAGCTCTCCTGAGCGTCATCAACGACATTCTCGATTTTTCCAAGATCGAGGCGGGCAAACTGTCCGTCGAGTGCATCCCCTTCGGTCTGCGCCAGACCGTCGAGGAGGTGGCTGAGATTCTCTCAGTTCGCGCCGAGGAAAAAGGACTGGAACTCGCCATCGCTTACGATCCATTCGCCCCGCCTGAAGTGAACGGAGATCCTCATCGCGTGCGTCAGGTTCTGCTCAACCTCATTGGGAATGCCATCAAGTTTACCGAGAGCGGCAGTGTGGTCATTGAAGTCTTCAGTGCCGAAGCGGATGAAAACGCGCCCAACCAGGCTCGTTTTCAGGGCGGCAGTATTTCGCGATCGGTCAAAGTAAGCGTTACCGACACCGGGATCGGCATCCCCGCAGACGTTCAAAGCAGGCTGTTCCAGAAATTCACGCAAGCCGACTCATCCACCACGCGCCAGTTTGGCGGATCGGGCCTTGGCCTGGCCATCGCCAGGGCGCTCGTTGAGAAAATGGGCGGAACCATGGATTTGAAGAGCGAACCGAAACGCGGCTCCACCTTCTCCTTCACTCTTCCGTGGAATGAAGACACTTCCGCACCGTTCGAGGCGGAGGTGTTGCCGGATCTCGATGGAACGTGTGTGCTCGTCGTGGATGACCATGAAGTCAATCGACGGGTGTTGCATGAACAACTCAAAGCCTGGGACATCGAACACGAGTGCGCTGCCTCTGGATCTGAGGCCCTTGAGAAACTTCGCAATGCAGGTGCGGCGGCCAAACCTTTCCATATCGCCTTATTGGATTATTTGATGCCTAAAATGGACGGCGAAGAACTTGGCCGGATCATTCTCGATGACCCTCTTCTCCAGAAAACCGCGCTGGTGATGCTGACATCCGGCAGCCAGCGCAGCGAAGCTCGTCGGTTTCTCGGCGCGGGGTTTTCTGGATTCCTCATCAAACCGGTGGTCCGGGCGGCAATGCTGCGCGAAGTGCTCGCCCGCGCGAAAAGTCAGTTTGACAGTGTCATTCAGTTCCCTGCGGTGTCGGACAAAAAGATACCACCTCAAGTGCAGGAGTCCGGGGACGGTTCGGTGCCTGCCAGGCAGCGTCTGGTGCTGCTCGCCGAGGACAATGCGACGAACCGGTTTCTGGGAGTTTGCATGCTGAAGAAGATCGGGTGCCAGGTTGAAGTGGCAAACAATGGACGCCAGGCGGTCGAGATGTACCGACAGAAGAATTACGACTTGATTCTGATGGATTGCATGATGCCCGTGATGGACGGGTACGAGGCTGCTGCCGCGATCCGAGAGATGGAACAAAAGGCCGCCTCATTGCCGACAGACAACACAACCACCGCCAACCCCGTGCAACGCATCCCCATCATTGCCCTCACGGCCAATGCCATGATCGGTGATCGTGAAAAGTGCCTGGCTGCAGGCATGGATGAACATTTGAGCAAGCCTCTCGGCCAGGAAGAATTGAGACGGGCGCTTGATCAGTGGACAGCGCATTCAAGCTTTTCCACTGCCGTGAATTATGCTAAGTGCTGATGGATGATAAGCATCCCACCATCGGCTCGTGGTGACTTCTTCCAATCCGCCCAATGGTTGTTGGTCGCCACAAGTTGCGTGATTCAAACCTTCGCAGCCGAGCCTTCCACTGCCGGCGACGACGATTTCACCAAAATGGATCTGGCCAAACTCATGGAGGTGAGGGTGCCTGTCGTCTATGGTGCTTCCAAGCATGAGCAGAAAACCACGGAAGCACCGTCATCGGTGACCATCGTAACAAGGCAGGACATTGCGGAATATGGCCATCGCACCCTGGCCGAAGTTCTCAATGGCGTAAGGGGCCTTTATACGACATTTGACCGAGGTTACAATTTTCTTGGTGTCCGGGGTGTCAACCGGCTGGGGGATTACGGCGGGCGCACGCTCATCAACATCAACGGGCACCGGATCAACGATCCGATCTATGATTCGTCGTTCCTCGGGAATGACTTTCCGCTGGACGTGGATTTGATCGAGCGGGTGGAAGTCATTCGCGGTCCTGGCTCATCACTTTACGGGAACAACGCCTTTTTCGGTGTGATCAATGTTGTAACCCGTCAAGGACGTGACATGGAAGGCCGTGGAGTCGAGACCTCCGGTACTTACGGTTCATTCGACACCTACTCGGGCCGGTTCAGTTACGGCAACAAATTCACGAACGGCGTGGAGATGCTGCTATCCGGTTCTTATTACAGCACCGAGGGAAACCCTGAGCTGGTTTTCGCCCCGTCCAACGCCACGGGCTTCCCGGGTGCCGTCGATCGCAACCATGATGGAGAGACGGCGCGGAATTTCTTCGCCTCCGTTTCCCACCTGGGCTTTACCGTTGAGGGCCTTTACGGCCGCCGGGACAAGGAGTTGCCCAATGGACCCTATGGCTCTCTCTTCAACGAATCCCGCAACAAGCTCTGGGACGAACGGGCATATGTAGAGGCGCGCTATGAACGAGAAATCGCCCGGGACTGGCAGTTGCTGGCGCGAACCTACTTTGATCATTACACCTACGAAGGGTCGTATGTAACCGAATCCACCAATGGAGGATTGATCGTTAATCGTGACACTCCGGGAGCGAAATGGTGGGGCGGTGAGATCCAGGTCAGTGGGACGCTTTGGGACGCGCACAGGTTCACCTTCGGGGTCGAAGGCCGGCACGACATTGACCAGCACCAGGAAAATTACGACATCGCCCCCCCGCTCATTTACATCAACAGCTCCCGGTCACTTTACAGCGCAGGAGCCTACGCCCAGGATGAATTCAGAATTCTGCAAAATCTCACTCTGAACGCAGGATTACGCTACGATTATTTCAGCAGCTTCGGCGGCACGGTGAATCCTCGGGCCGGCCTCATTTATCAGCCGTGGAAATCCGGGACGTTGAAGGCCCTGTATGGCCAGGCATACCGCGCCCCCAATGCCTATGAATTCGATTACCTCGACGCCTCCTACAAGAGTAATCACAGCCTGAACCCCGAAAGCATCCGTTCTTATGAGCTGGTTTGGGAGCAGGGGATTGCAAGGAATTACAGGTTCACCGGCACGCTGTTTTTTAACCAGATGAGAGGTTTGCTCGTTCAGGAGATGGATCCGGCGGACGGGCTTTTCGTCTTCCAAAATACGGATGCCGTCGATGTCAAAGGCGGCGAGGCGGAACTGGAGGCGAAGTGGGAACATGGTTTCCGCGCACGCGCCAGCTACACATTTGCCCAGGCGGTTGATAATGCCACAGGCATGGTGTTGGCGAACGCCCCCAAACACATCGGCAAGCTGCACTTCACGGCGCCTCTTTATCCGGAGAAACTCTTCGCCGGCTTTGAACTTTTCGCCGCCAGCAGCCGCACCACTGGCCAGGGGGGGCATCTTCCCGGCCGCGTCGTTGCCAACCTGAACCTTTTCACTCGTGAAGTCGCCAAGGGCTTTGATTTGTCCGCAGGCATCTACAATCTTTTCGACAAGCGCTATCATGACCCTGTCTCGACTGATTTCTCGCAGGATCTCGCCCCGCAGGACGGACGAACCTTTCGGATAAAGACGACCTGGAAATTCTGAAGGAACCCTCCGCAACTTTGGGAATGAATCTCCTGCGCACCACTTCCGAGGCATCATCGAATCCGGCTGTCACGCGTCTCCTCTGGCCGGCGTGGCTGCTGGGGTTCATCGGGTGTTGCGCACTTTGCATGAAATTGGTGGCGGCCTCGCCTGCCACGGATCCGGACCCAACACTCGAATACAAGGTCAAGGCGGGTTACCTTTTTAACTTTGCCAGGTTTGTCGAATGGCCGGCCCACTCGCTCTCTTCCACCAATTCAACAATCACCATCGGCTTGCTGACGAGCGATCCCGCAGCCCCAATCCTGCAGCAGGCACTGTCCGGCAAGGTGGCTAACGGCAGGCCATTAAAAGTGCTGCTTCTGGCGGAGACCAGTGAACTGGCCTTGTGTCACATGTTCTTTTTCAGCCGCGCCGAGAAGGGGAGGCTCGAAGAAATCCTTAAGCACTCACGAGGCACCACCACCACCACTGTCGGGGAGATCGATCGGTTTGCCCATCGCGGAGGCATCATCAATTTGGTGCGCAAAGACGAGTCGTACCGGTTTGAAATAAACCTCAAAGCCGGAGAGCAGGCTGGACTCAAAATCAGCTCCAAGCTCGCGGTCATGGCAACCATTGTGGACACGCAATAGTGAGGAGCCTGTGAGATTGAAGACAATTTTCGGGAAAAATTTCAGCCTTGCAGCCGGGACAATCCCCACTAGCTTCCAAACCGCTTGTCCGATGGTGTAATGGTAGCACAGAGCCCTTTGGAGGCTTTAGTCATGGTTCGAATCCATGTCGGACAGCCATTTTTCCTAAGAAAAATGAGGAATCAAGTCCTTCCGACACAGTTCCGACACAACAAACGCCCGATTCTGCACCAGCAGACGTGAAATGGCCCTACAAGGTTAGGCACCGAAAGAACGGCCCCGTCCTCGCCAAAATTTACCAACCGTGCGAGGGCCGCGAGTCCTATCGTGTCGCCTGGCAGGCGGGTGGCCGGCGCATGATGAAGTCCTTCCCCCGCTTCGCTGGCGCGGGCGGAGCCAGGCAGTTCGCTGAAGGCCTTGTCAGGGAAATCGCGCAAGACTCCCAGGTTGCCGCTCTGACCGCGGCAGAAGCCCGTAGTGCTCTCGCCATCCGCGACGCGCTGGAGCAATTCCGACGAGAAACCTCACGCTCGATTTCCCCGATTCAGGCCATCACCGAGTATCTCGCTGCCGTCCGCAAACTGGGTGACCGCCCACTCAGCGAGGCCGTCGCCGGTTATCTCGGCACCGTCGCAACGATCAAGCGTTTAGACCTGACTGCTGCCATCCGGGAATTCTGCGCCAGCCACGAACCCAAGACCAAATCGAAAGATGGCAAAAGAGCCAAGCTCTCGCCGGTCTATGCTTATATGGTGGCACACTTCCTTGGTCATTTCGGCGCCGCCTTCCCCGGCTACGCCGTCCAGGACCTGACCAGGGACCACATCGACTTGTTCTTCGCCGACAAGAAGCGAGCCGAACTTTCTTCCAAGACCCGGAACCACTATCGCGCCACGATCAAACTTTTCCTCCGATGGGCCGTCAAAAAGGACTACCTCCCTACCAATCACAGGCTGCTTGAAGCCCCCGGCATGGAGCGAGATCAGGGAACAGATGAAAAGACGGATTTCTACCGCCCTCACGAGCTGCGCCGCCTGCTGGAAAATGCCGACGAGGTCATGCGCCCGATTATCGCCCTTTGCGGGCTTGCGGGCCTGCGGGTGCAGGAGGCGCTCCGTCTTTCATGGCAGGACGTGTTTAGTGTCCCCGGACATGTCGAGATCAGCAGCACCAAGAGCAAGACCCGGTCGCGGCGCCTCGTGGAAATGGTTGGCGCTCTTACCGAATGGCTGGAGCCATATCGCCAGCACGAAGGGGCTCTTTGGACATCGAAGCCGGCCTACTACATCGAACGCTTCACCAAACTTCGCGATTCGTTGAAGATTCCCTCCCGCAAGAACGGATTGCGCCACGCCTACATCAGCTTCCACTACGCCATTCACGGAAACGAGAACCTCACCTCGCAACAAGCGGGCAACTCACCCACGATCGTCCACCAATCCTACAAGGGGCTCGCGACGAAAAATGAGGCGGAAGCCTGGTTCAATGTGCGACCGCTCAAAGCTGCGGACAACATCGTCGTGCTCGGAAAGGTGGGTGCTGCATGAAGAGGACGTACACCGTAACCCTGGACGAATACGACGCGGCATTGCTGGAAAAGGCGGTTCGCATCGCCAACGGGTTGCGCGGCGACGACGATGAAACACAAGGCTCGCACCGCCGCTACCTGCTGTGTTGGATTATCAGCGCGGTTTGCTCTGCCATCATCCGAAAGGGCGGGATGCCCCGGCAGCTTGCGGTTGAACTGCGGCACGAGACAACGGAGGAAACCCGGCAACGACTGGAAAAGAAAACGCCAGACAACCCTGGCGATCAGCGCCGTTTCAAACTGCCGCCGAACCCCTGGAATTGAACCGGCAGAACATCCAAACTCATGAGAACATCGTCACCGACTCGCACAGACCCGTGCTCCTCCCCGCCCGGGCGCCTGGCGCTCACTCAAGATGATTGGGACTTTTCCCCAGACGGTGTTCCGAACGAGGAATTGATCCCCTGCCTGCTGTGGGAATTCCTACGGGAATCGCCCACCGCACAAACCTTGGGGCGAGACTGGTCTGCTTGGATCAAACGATGTGGTGAGTTACGCGCACATGGTGAAAATGAACCTGATCAAAGACCTCTTTGGAAACGACTGTCCGCTCTCCAACCCGCCATCAATAAAGCGGTACGACTAGATGACTTCCTTTGCCGAACCGTTGTTCAAGCTTGGGGATTCAAGGGGTTGGCCCAAACGCCGTGGCAGCGGCTGTCGCCACAAGCGAAGGATTTTTTGAGCGAGCCGTGTGTGTATGTCAACAAACCGGTGTTCGTTGGATTTGGGTTGCACGCTTCCGACCTAGCCCAATCTATGGCTGAACTCGACCGCAAGGCGAGCGACAAGCCCCCCGACGGCGGAGTTCTGCATTTGCCGAGCGCCCGAGCGCCTTTGCGGTTTTTCGGCGAAGCAACCCAAGAGGCTTTCTGCATCGTCGTGGATTGGGGACGCTATGACAACACCGCCATCCAAGATGCCTTCGCGAAGCTCGCTCATGAAATCATCACCACTCGACCAGAAGGTGTCCAGAGCCAGACTTGGAAAGGATCGGGTGCAGAAGGTGAGAGCGATTGGCGAAGTAAGCTGCAAAACATCGGACTGACGCGCCTCTACGCAGCACACTCCGGCGTATCCGGCTTACGAAGGACGAACTCGAAAGCATACGACTTCATCCAATCGCTGATGAAGAATCAAAACGATGATGGTCCTACGGCAGTGCAGAAAAAGCTCACGCAGGCAAAAAAGCTGTTCGAAGGCAACTTCCACAAAGTCCTTCCCTTCGAGAAGGCAGCTCCGATTTGTCTCTCCCGGTCCCGCTTTGGGGGCCGGTAGTCGCATCATCCGGGCGCATTTGATGCGGCCATTCTAGTCCGGTCCTCTATCAAGCGACTCTCATCGCGTGGTTAATTGCCACGCAATGAATGCAAATAACACTCAGTTGCAGGCTCCGCAGGTGGCGAGTGGAGCTACGAGTAACGCCGAATCACCACTTTGGCTGCGCCCGCTGATCGAGGAGATACTTCGCGAAGCCGGGTGTCACCGTCCGAAGCGAGAATCACCCCCTGGCTTCGTGGATTTCAGCGGCCTCTGTGCCGCTGTGCCACTCTCCGAACGTTCGCTTCGTGATCTGATAAAGAAGCGAATCATTCCTCATGTACGCGTGAGTGGTGGGCGTCGCCTGCTGTTTTCGCTTCCGAACGTCGAGAAAAGTTTGCTCCGTTTCGAGAAAGGAGGAACCCCCGAATGACCGCCACTCTCCTCAAGCTCCGCCCGCTCTCCAATCGAGGCTACCTCCACGCCGTGGCAGACGTGGAGGTCTGTCTCGACGCGGCGCTCACCATCACACTCCACGGCTGCCGCGTCATCCGGCAGCCCGGCCAGCAGGCGTACGTCGCACTCCCGCAGGTAGAGAGTGCGGACGGCCGGTACTACGCCGCCGTGAGCGCACATGGTTTGCGCGAGGCCGTGCAGGACGTGGTCCTCGCAGCTTGGCACCAGAGCCGACCGGACACCACCACGCCTTGATCTCAGCCCCATCACCCCGCTCTGGACATGAACCCCATCATCTCTCTTACCGCATCCGCCCTCGCCACGGAAAACAAGGACGCCCGCGCCGTCGCAGTCATCGAGGCCATCAGAAATGGCCGCTGGCGCGAAGCCGTCGAAAACATCCGCGCTGAATACCAAACCAAGGGCAAGGAGGCGGTGGCCGACCTGAAAAAGCGGCTGCCGGGCGTGTTGCCGTCCGGAAAATTCGAGCGACGTGCCAACGCCGGACTCGTGGCGCACTCCGGTTTGTTGTGCGCCGATCTCGACAACCTGGGCGAACGGTTGCCCGGACTCCGAAAGCAACTCGAAGCTGACCCGCACGCCTACGCGGTGTTTGCCAGTCCCACCCTCACTGGCTTGAAAGTCTGGTTTTGCGTGCCCGCCGACGTCAGCCTGCACGCCGCCAGTTTCGCTGCCGTGCAAGCGCATGTCCGGGAACTGTGCGGTGTGGAGATCGACCCGTCCTGCAAGGATGTGGCGCGGCTGTGCTTTGTCAGCTTTGACCCGGAAGCGTACTTGAATCGTGACGCGGTGGAACTGCCCCCGCTGACCGTCGAGCCCAAGCCTCAGCGCGTGGTGAGCTTGTCCAGCGAAGTAGATATGAACCGGCGGCAACGCATCGCCACCGAGTTGCTCGGCAGGATCGAGTGGACGAACCCGACGCACGGTTACGGCACCTGCCCCGGCCGACGTCTCCACACCACCGGGAACGGCCCGCGTGACTGCGAGATTCACCTGGATGGGGCGCCAACAATCCACTGCTTCCACAATCATTGCTCGGGCTTGGTAGAGGCCGCCAACCGCGAGCTGCGCTCAAGGGTTGGCAAAGCCGAGGCCGCTGCGTCTGTTCCCCGGCTCAAGATCAACGGCGCCGTCCATGAGTATCTCCCTGCCAACGGCGAACCAGCAGCTGAAAATCCCGATGAAGTTACTTTCCAGCGCCTAGCCGCACTATCCCCGGCTGACTATGATCGCCAGCGCGAAGCCGAATCCGAAAAGCTCGGGATCCGTGTCGGCACACTCGACGGAGAGGTCGCCAAACGTCGCCCGCAAATTCCGAGCACCAACAGCAGCGAAGTTTTCCCTGCTGTGGAACCGTGGACGGAGCCAGTCAACGGCCCTGAACTCGCCAAGGCGATCTTGGACACATTCAAGAAATTCATCGTGGCGGATCCCGGCGTTCTCATCGCCGTGACTCTATGGAGCATGTGGACGTGGGTGTTTGATTTGTTCGATGTGGCCGTGATGATCATTATCACGGCGTCCACCAAGCGGGCGGGCAAGACCAAGCTGGTGTCCGTTATGTCCCGCGTGGTAGCCAAGCCATTCCCAGTAAGTTCCGCAACTCCAGCAGGCATCTTCCGCACCATAGAGTTGCACCATCCGACGCTGCTCATCGATGAAGTGGACGCCTTCCTGAAAGGCGACGAACAACTCCGTGGCTTGATCAACTCCGGCCACACGCGAGATGCAGCTTTTCACCTGGGCTGCGTCACCCACGGGGATGACTGGGAACCCGTGCGCTGGTCCACCTGGTGTCCTAAAGTTCTCTCCGGCATCGGGAAGCTGGCTCCGACCCTTGAAGATCGGGCCGTCATTCTGACCATGCGACGCCGGCGCAAGGATGAAGTAGTCACTCGTCTCAAACACGCAGACCGCTTCGAAGATCTGCGCCGGCAGTTGGCTCGGTGGGCAAAGGACTCCGAGGACGCACTACGCAAGTCAGATCCGAAGATTCCTGATGCGCTGAACGATCGCGCTGCTGACAACTGGACTCCCCTGCTCGCCATCGCGGACTTGATTGGAGGCGACTGGCCCAAGCAAGCCAGGGATGCCACGCTCAAGCTTGCGGGCGATGCTGAGGCTTCCAGTGACGACATGGTGGAGAACCTCATCCGGGACATCCGAAAAGTGTTCACTGCCGACAAGCTCAGTTCGGCAGATCTCTGCCAGAAGTTGATCGAGTTGGAAGGTTCGGGCTGGGCGGACTGGGATAACGGCAAAGGCATATCCAAGTCGAAGCTGGCACGGGTGCTATCTCCACTGGGGATCCACCCTGACTCAGTAAAGCTCGCGGACAATAAGACGCTCAAGGGTTACACCCGGGGGCAGTTCAAGGAGGTCTGGTCCCGCTATTGCCCGGATTCCGGCACATCAAAACGGAACTCCGGAACCGAGCCCGTGGAGCAAGGGCCAAACTCACTTTTTTATAACGGAACCGAAGTCGCTGGTTCCGTTTCAGAAAACAGGGTTCCAACCAATAAAGACGGGGCTGGTTCCGTTGTTCCGTTTTCTGACTCCGGATTCTGGCCGGATGGCTCCCCCATCCCGGAGACACCGGAGGATTTGCCACCGGTGGACGAAAACGGCCAGCGCATCGAAACTGCGCCGGACGAGGAAGGCGTCACGGTATGAATTCCGCCGCTGAACTCCTGATCCACTGCCGCGCCGCCGGCCTGAAGTTCCGGCGCAACGGCGACTGCATTGACATCCGGCCCGCCCGGTTGATCACGCCTGAACTACTGGCACGGATCCGTGCAAACAAGCCCGGCCTGCTCGCGCTGCTCGAAACCGAGGCCGCTCACCTGCCACCCGATTGCGCCCCGTGGTTGCACATCGCAAGGCAGGTTCTCGCCGGCGAATTCAACGGCGGCGACCGCAGCCTGCTCGGCAGCCTGTTGATTGGTGTCCGCACCATCAATCACCCGGTCTGCCAGCAAGCTCGCTCACGTCTGGAAACCCTGCTGGGCCACCAACGCAAGGAGTCCCGCCGATGATCAACACCCTCACCCTCACCATTGATCCCGGACGCTCCGGTGGCATCGCGGTGCAATATCCCGATGGCCGCACCGTGGCCTGGCCGATGCCCGACACCGATGCGGACACGCTCGATTTACTTCGCGAGATCACCACCAACGCCCGGCATGAGAACTGGCCCGTGCAGGCCCTCGTCGAGAAAGTGGGTGGATACGTTGGTGGCAAAGGCCAGCCCGGCTCCGCCATGTTCACCTTCGGCGCTGGCTACGGCTTCACCATTGGCATCCTGATGGCGCTGGAAGTTCCGCTCGTGCTCGTGCGGCCTCAGCAATGGCAGGCAGCCCTCCAACTTGGAAACTCCCGCACCCACACCAGCAAGCCCGCATGGAAACGCCATCTCCGAGCCGAAGCGGCCCGGCGTTACCCGCATCTGAAGCCCACCTTGAGCACCGCCGACGCACTCCTGATGCTGGCCGCTGCTCCCCTGATTTCCACCGGTCATGTGGCCGGAGGATTGCAAAACAACGAACCAAACTGAACCGAACCGAACTGAAAGGCAGACGACATGAAACTGACTGAAGCATTCCCATCAAAATGGCTCAAAGCCGCTGATCTCGATGGCGAACCCCGCCTCGTGACGATTGAGAGCGTGAGGCTCGAAGCCGTCGAGGAGGGCAAACCTGCAAAACCTGTGGTCATTCTGCGCGGCATGACTCAGGGACTCGTCCTGAACAAGACCAACGGCAACACCATTGCCGGATTCCTCGGCGACGACACCGACACCTGGACCGGAAAGAAGATCGTGCTGTTCCCCACGCAGGCTGAATTCCAAGGCCGCATGACGGACTGCATCCGTGTCCGCGCACCCAAGCCGCAAACAGCGGCACCAGCAGCGGTGCCAGTTGCGGCACCTGCGCCGCCCCGCCTTAGCAAGGCAGCGGAAGAACTGCCCGCCAGCGGTGTCGAGGATGATGTCCCGTTCTGAACTCTGAACTCAGATTCCTGAATTTGCTGCCCGTGCAACCCCGAAGCCGAACTGAAGAAGGAAGTCGCTCGTCGGATTGGCCGTCCTGGTGGCGGTGCGAGCGAGCGGGCAGCACCATCCAATCTATCCCATGACTCCCCTGATCCTCGACATCGAAACCGGCCCCCGCCCCGTGGCGGAAATAGAGCCGCTGCTCCCCGTCATCACCGCGCCCGCCAACTACAAGGACGCCGAGAAAATCCGCGCCTACACCGACCAGCGCCGCGCTGAACTCATCCGCGACGCCGCCCTCGATGCCAGCCTCGGCCGTATTCTCTGCATCGGCCTCCTCTCCTCGAATGGTGAATCCAGGTTCATCCACGACGACACCAGCGAAGCCGCCTTGTTGCGCCAGTTCTGGACCGCGCTCGAATCCAAACGCGCCGACGAGGTTTTCGTCACCTTCAACGGTTCTCGGTTCGATTGGCCCTTTTTGTTTCGACGCTCCCTTGCCTGTGGTGTGGCGGTCCCGGAGTGGTTCCCTCGCGATGGCCGCTGGCCCCGGCGCACTCACATTGATCTTCTCGAAGCCTGGCAATGCGGAGACCGCTCGGAGACCATCAGCCTGGATCGTTTCGCGCGGCTTCTCGGCCTGCCCGGCAAGAGCGGCTCAGGTGCTGAGTTCGGGCTCTTGTGGTACAGCGATCGTATCCGGGCGCTCGAATACTTGACGCATGATCTCCGGCTGACCCTCGCCATCTTCGAGCGGCTGCATCCCCGACACACCACACCGGCAAGGCATGACGAAGCCGCTTGATGAGCCATCCAGAACCTCGAAGCGGGACTGAGACATGGCTGCACCGTCAGAAACTTCCACGCGCGGTTGGGCGGCTCTCGCCCTGCCTGTCACCCATTCTTGAGCTAAAGTCTTCTTCCACTCTGCCGACACCCAATGTGACAGGCAGCGACGTGGCCGGCGTGGTTCTGGCCTATATTACACGCATCGGTCTGGCAATCGCATAGACGGTGTGCTCTTGTTACTCATGGAGCCTCCACCGCGCCTTGTGCTCATACAGTTGTGTTGGATTGGGCTGCCTTGATACCGCAGGGCAGCCCGATTTCTTTCCCCAAAAATCACATCCCGCACATCCTCGTCATGATGCGGTCATGCACCATGTCCTTCAACCATTGCTGCTTGTAGTTTCGCGCCCGCAGATACTTCCTGGCAGCCCACTCGGTAAATCGTGGTCGTTCATGCTTCATCCTTGCCAGTCGGGGAGCCTGCCGCAGTCGCCAATCCTTCAGCCACCACGGCTGCTCAGGCCAGCCATGCCGCGCGGCCCACTGTCGCTTCAGCGCCGCCCGTTCCCAAAGCTCCGCGTGCTCGGTCTTGAGACGCAGATACTCCGTCCACTCCAACTTGCAATGTGCCGCTGAAGATCGTTCGATGGTCTCGTCGATGGCCTTCTCCAATGGGGTTCGACGAAACAGATGCCAGAGGAGCAACCGGACGCGGCGCATCCCCGGATCAGTGAACCGGACGCGCGGCGGCCGCGCAGGAAAGCTGCTGAAACTAAGCTGCTTCACGCCGCGAAGATATCAGATGCGAGGGCGCGGAGCCAGAGTGGGTTGGCTGCGCCGCGTCTCGAACAGTTACGATGTCAGGCGGTGGTGGCGTAGAGATACTTTTGGAAGCCCGTAAAACACTTGGCGATGTCCTCAGGCTTCCCGAGATCGGCCACGGCATCCGCAAGGGCGTCGTGGTATTTGAGTTTGAGCAAGGGTGTCAATTTTTGCTGCTCCAGTTCTTCCACCCCCACACTGACGTAGTGTGACAGCACGAAATCCAGAAAGACCTGCTGCTTGGCGCTGAAACGGGTGTTGATATAAAACTTGGCGTTCGCAGCACGAACCTCTCGGGTAAGCGGCGGCATGGCATAGGCAACATTGGCCAGCACGTCGAACAGGTCGCTCTTTTCTCCATCAATGATCTTCTGCATTTCAACCAGTTGATCGTGGCCAAATCCCTTTTCGGCTAAACCCTGCAACAACCTGGCCCGCGTATCCGGCGCGCTCCATATCGCACGGAGTTCGGCTTCATCCCTGAAAAAGTCGGGCAGCTTGCCGAAGAGCAGTTCCATGAACTGCTGCGCCGACATCGGCGTGCCGTCGGGATGCCAGAAGGTCGTCATCATCATGTGCTGAATGGTGCGCTCCTTGCCGTCGGCGAGTTTCACTTTCACTTTTCGGCGCTGGTTGCACACGCACGGCACCTGTCCGCAAACCGGGCATGGCTCCTCCGGGCATTCACAGAGACTCTTACCGCACGCGGGACAGAGCGGTGGCGGTGGCACTACACAGATGCAGGGGCGTTGGCCGCAGGTGGGGCACGGAGTTTCCTCGACGGGCTCACCATCCCAATCGGGATCGCTGAAATGGTGGTGCGCCTTCACGAAGTCGTAGATCGTGAAGTAATCCTTGCCGTCGTAGAGCCGTGTGCCGC
>SXMN01000354.1 GCA_005777315.1 Verrucomicrobiales bacterium | reverse complement strand
TTAGTTGGCGCGATGTTCGTCGCGCCTTTCGGGTGATGTTTTGCGGATCTGTGAGTATGCGTTTTTGCCCAACGGCAATCGCAACACCAGTCTAGCGCTTCTCGGGAACAAGTCTAAACAATTCGTAACAAAGTAGAACTATACCGTCCATAATCTTGGCTTTCGTGGTGCGCGGAGCCTGAAGGAGGAAGGGAAATGAAGGCGCTATGCTTTTGTGGTCTTTCCATTAGTCGCACGCCCGAACGTGGACAGCTTTGTCCACGCATATCCCCGCCCCATGAACCTCATAGCAGCGGACGTGAGTCCACTCCAACTGATTTCGGGGATGAGTTAGAGCCAACTCACGTCGGCTGCTACGGTGTATGGGTTCAATGCACGAATCGTTTGGGCAATTCTCTTCCAGACTCGCGGACATGGCCGTCCGCGCTTCTTGCCCTCCTCAGTTCATGGTCCCGATGCGCGATCGTGAAATCGAGGAGACTTCCCAAGAACCTCGTGGCACCCACTCGCTTCCGTTTCTGGAGATTTTCCGTGCCCGGAGATGTCTTCTCCTTCCGCATCGCGCTGGCATCGTTGGCCATCGCGATGATCTTCACCGGCTGCTCTACCGGCGGCATTTCCAAAACACCTCCTTGTTGCGTGAATGAACAGCCGCCAGGAAGTCCCGTCTCCGATCGCTCGCTTTATCAACTGGACTCGACCTGGACGAGTGACACCGGCGCCACCATCAAACTGCTCTCTCTTAGCGGGCGCCCCCAGATCGTCACGATGTTCTTCGCGAATTGCGAGTACGCCTGCCCGGTGCTCGTTCACGACATGAAGAAAGTGGAAGCCGCGCTGCCCGCGAGTCTCCGGACGAATGTCGGCTTCGTGCTCGTTTCCTTCGACAGCGAGCGTGACACGCCCGCCGCGCTCGCCACATACCGAAAGAACCACGAGTTGCCACCAAACTGGACCCTGATTCGTGGCGCACCCGATGACGTCCTCGAACTGGCGGCGCTGTTGGGCGTGAAATTCAAGAAAGATGCCCGGGGACAGTTCGCTCATTCCAACATCCTGACGCTGCTCAATGCAGGAGGAGAAGTGACCCATCAGCAAGTCGGGCTCAATCAATCACCCGAGGAAACCGTCAGGCAAATCCGCCTGCTTCCCGCCCCATGAACATGCCTTCTATCGACCGATTCAAACGTTTCGATGTGCGTCCATTGCTCAAAGCGGGAGCCGAACCGCTGCCTGAAATACTCAAGCGCGTGCAGGCTCTCAAGGAGGGTGATGGCTTGATTGTCGTCGCACCATTCCTGCCGTCTCCGTTGATCGAATTGCTCGGCAGCCAGGGGTTCGCATCCAAGCTCGAACGGGGGAATTCCGGCAGTTGGATTGTTTACTTCTGGCGCGACGGCGAGTAGCGCTACAGAGACATTCCGTTGGCAGTCTCGCCCAAGGATCCCCAAAGCCTTGGTTGTTTACCGCTACTATTCAGTTGGAATTGGAGAACATGCACCTCTCGCACGCTTTGGTAGGCGTCCCTCTGACCATCCATCCTGTCCGTTCAGAAAACCCATCATCTGGGGACTGACCACGCCGTACCGAGTTCTCTGTGAGATGTCGTCAACAGCGGTAGAAACGACCGCACTCCCCATCTCAACTGCAGACTGAGGAGACCGCAGGATAGCCTGCGGTCTCCTCAGTAGATACGTGAATAGCGCTTTCGTGATTCGTTCCATCGATCCCTGTTCAGACATGGCTCCTGAAATTCGCCGCAATCTGCCGTTGTGTTGATTCGCCCATTTGATGCAGATCAAATAAATACGCCGTCTCCACCGGCTTCTTGACGCGGATCAAAGTGATGAGGCCCGGGCACCGCTAATGTCCGTCGCAGAAAGTCAATCTGTGATAACAAACCGCCAGCAAAACCAGAACAGCGTCGGAGAAGAAGAGCGCCACCAAATCGCGTTTGCGCGGCTGCATGACGCGGCGCCCGCCGGGCGGCAATCACGAACGCTTTCCGTTGATTACTCGCTGACGCGACGAACGCTGGGACTGGCCATAGGGAGCCTGCTCGTTGCCGGATGCTTCTCACTACTGCTGGTGATCGGGCGAATGCCGGTGTTCTCCGAATGGGTGAGCGATCCGCAATTCTTCAAACGCTGTCTGGTGCTGCACGTGGATCTGGCGCTGATCGTTTGGTTCTTCGCCTTTGCGGCTGCGCTGTTTTCCTTGCTACCGGGAGACCAGGCCAGCCACTCGACTTATCGCAACGGCTTCACCGCGGCATGCGGCGGTGTGCTCTTGATGGTGGCTGGAACATTGATTCCACGCACGGCACCGGTGCTGGCGAATTACGTGCCGGTGATCGACAACCCGGTTTACGTCTCGGGCGTGGCTCTTTTCTTCGGAGGATTGTTGTTTTGCTTTTTCAATGGCCGGCTGCTTGTCCAGCCACGCGAGACGTCCAGGCGCGAGACCGCGGCCGCCTGGGAACCGTTTCGGGTCACTGCGAACGCGGCTCTGGCATTGAAAACCACGGCTCTGGCGTATTTCGTGGCGATGACAACCTTCCTTGTATCGTGGCTGGTAACACCGCGCGGGCTGGAAACCAAAGCCTACTACGAACTCGTCTTCTGGGGCGGCGGTCACGTGCTACAAGTGGCCAATGTCGCGGCCATGCTGGCGGTGTGGCTGGTGTTGCTCTCCTCAATGCTCAAGGCACCCGTGCTCTCGCCGGGGACAGCGCGTGTGCTGTTCGCGATTTTGCTGGCGCCACACATGATCTCACCGCTGCTAACAATGAACGGCACGGTTGCCCCGCTCTATCGCCTCGGGTTCACACGATTGATGCAGTTTTGCATTGCGCCAGTTGTCACGGTTGTCCTGGTAATTTGCCTTAACAAGCTTTGGCAGGCGTGGAATCGCGGAGTCATAGGCAGATCGGATCTGGGGGACGCGCGCTTCGTCGGCTTCGCCGCGAGCGCGGCGCTCACAATCACCGGCTTCCTGATGGGGTCCGCCATCCGCAATTCCAACACGATGATCCCGGCACATTATCACGCATCCATCGGCGCGGTCACGGTTGCCTTCATGGCGGTGACCTACATGTTGCTCAAGCCGCTGGGCTTTCCGCTGCCGGGGTTGCGCCTGCCAAGACTGATCCCCTGGCAGCTCTGGCTGTTTGGCGCCGGGCAGGTGATTTTCGCCATCGGTTTTCTTTTCGGCGGTGTTCACGGCTTGAGCCGCAAGGCCTACGGCACCGAACAACACATTCGTTCACTGGGCGAATTGATCGGAATTGGTGTCATGGGCGCGGGCGGCTTGGTCGCCGTGGGAGGCGGGTTGTTGTTTTTGCTGCTGATGGTCTTCGCGGCACAATCGCGAATTCCCCTGGTCCTTCTGAAACCAAAATACCGTGGCGGCCAACGCAACGAGGCACTGATCAATTCCGGATTCAAAGTGAATCTCGTCACCCCGGCTGCCACGCCGAAAGGAAATGGCTTATGAGCGAAACAAAAGAAAAACATCCGCTGCAAAAACTGATGGACAACCACTGGCTGCTGCTGGCGCTGGGCATCCTCATCCCGTTCCTCTCCTACACTGTGTGGGGCTGGATCGAGTTGCTGATGGTCAAGCCGGCGACACTGCCCTGAGCAAGATTGAGAGGCAAATCTATGAGCGAACAAACTTCCAGCAGCTTTCAATGTCCGGCTCCGGGCTGGTTCAAGGCACCCTCAGGCAATGAGCGCACATGGATCGGCCTGGCGCTTCTCTGGTGCATGGTCATGTCCTTGATGATGCCTTACTGGCATTTCAAGGGGAAACAGAACAGCTCGGGCGAAGCCTATGCGGTCAAGCCCGCTGACTTCATCAAGCGCACTGAAAAATTCATTCTCGCCAACACCGGCACCGAATCCCTGCTCGAGGATGGGCTCTCCCCGGTTGTGGCGGCGCCGCCGGGCGAAATCTACCTGGTCGCCAAGCAATTCCTGTGGTTCCCCACGCTTAAGCTGCGCGCGGGCGAAACCTACCGACTGCACGTCTCGGCGTCGGATTTTCAGCACGGCTTTTCGTTGCAGCCGATGAATATGAACTTCCAGGTCGTGCCTGGTTACGACCACGTCCTCACCATCAAACCACAGACGCCGGGGACTTATCCGATTGTCTGCAACGAATTCTGTGGCATCGGCCATCAAAACATGATCGGAAAACTCATCGTTGAATAAGGAGATCATCTCATGAGCGACAATAAGAATGGAAAACGGGTTTGCGCGACCACCGGCCTCCCCATCTGCCTGGACGCGGAGTTCTTCGTCAAATGCAACGCGGTGCTCGCCGTGGTCTTCCTGCTCATTGGAGGCATCGGCGCGCTGCTGCTGGCGCTGACGCGCTGGCAGACGGTGCATCTGCTGCCGGTCGATTGGTTCTATCGCATCCTCACCTTGCACGGATTAAACATGTTGATCTTCTGGATCCTCTTCTTTGAACTGGCGATCCTCTATTTCGTCGCGACCTCGCTGCTCAACGTCAAGCTGGCCTCGGTCAAGACCGCCTGGGTCTCGCTCATCATGATGCTTGCCGGCGCTGTGATGGTCGATGTGACGATTCTCGTTGGCCAGGCTGATGTGATGATGACCTCCTACCTGCCGTTGCTGGCGCACCCGGCATTTTACCTTGGCATCATTCTGATGGCGGTCGGGACACTGATCGGTGTCATCCTTTACTTCGCCACGCTTCATAAGGCGAAGAAGGAAAAGACCTACCAGGGCTCCGTGCCGCTTGTCGTGTTCGGCGCGACTGCCGCGGCGATCATCGCGGTCGTGACGCTGCTGCACGGCGCCATCACCATCGTGCCGACCTTTCTGCACTCAATGGGCTGGATCGCACAGCCGGACCCGCTGTGGTATCGCATGACCTGGTGGGGCCTGGGGCACATGTCGCAACAGGTGAATGTTTGCGCGATGGTGTCCGTGTGGTACCTGCTGGGCGCTCTCACCACTGGCGCGAAACCGCTGAACGAAACCGTCTGCCGTGGGGCTTTCCTGCTCTACATCTTCTTCATCAACCTGGCCTCCGCGCATCATCTGCTCGTCGATCCGGCGATCAGCGCGGGCTGGAAAATCTGGAACACGTCCTACGCAATGTATCTTGCGGTGCTGGCGTCGATGATTCACGGCTTCACCGTACCAGCCTCGGTGGAAGTAGCCATGCGACACCAGGGGTATGTGAAAGGATTGTTCGGCTGGCTCACGTCCGCGCCGTGGAGAAACCCGGGCTTCTCCTCGTTCTTCCTCTCGCTCGTGATTTTCGGTTTCGGCGGGGGCATTACCGGCGTCACGCTCGGCACGCAGCAGATCAATATCATCGCGCATAACACGCTGCGCATTCCCGGCCACTTCCACGTGACAGTGGTGGGTGGAACGACGCTCGCGTTCATGGGACTCGCCTTCTACGTGGTGCCTCTCTTGTTCCAACGCGAGTATATCTTCAAACCACTCGCCCGGCTTCAGCCCTACCTGTTCGGCATCGGTATCACCGTCATGGCTATGGGAATGTCCTTCGCCGGTTCGATGGGAGTAAGCCGTAGGAGCTGGGACATTGAGGCGGCAGGATCGATCTACGGCCCCGCAGCTCATTTATTCCTGGCGGCGGTCGGCATCGGCGGTGTCCTGGCGTTCCTCGGCCTGCTTCTCTTCATCCTGTTGACGGTCGGCACGTTGCTGTTCGGACGTTCCATTGCCGGCAAGCCGATGGAGAGTTGGGGCACGCCCAAGCCACTGGCTGTTGGTGAGTCGGAGCACACACCCATCGGCCTGCCGACCGGCGCAGGATCGCCCGCATTGGCAATGGCCGAAGCCCATCCGACACAAGGAACAATGGTGCTGGCGTTGGTCTTTCTGCTGAGCTTCGCGGTCTATTATTTCGCCAACTGGAAGGCGCTGGCGGATGCATGGCCGGTGAGATGAGGTTTAGGATTTGAGCCATGAAACACGCCGTCCCCCTCACCCCGGCCCTCTCCCCCTCCAAGGGGGAGAGGGGGAAACGTCCGCCGCGCGTCGCCGTATCCGAAGACTCTCGATCTGACGAGAGACGGACTGTGGTTCTCCCTCTCCCTTGGGGAGAGGGCCGG
>SXMN01000353.1 GCA_005777315.1 Verrucomicrobiales bacterium | reverse complement strand
TGCGCCAAGAGATCGCCGCCTGGACCCGGCGTCGCAATCAGCCCTCTTCCAAAATCAACTGGCGTTTCACCACCGACGATGCCCGCGTCAAACTCAAGAAACTTTACCCCTCATTTGATGACTGACGGAGTACTAGGAGCCGACGCTCGACGAGCATCAAGTCTCACACGACAGTTGCTCATGTTCAGCCGCCAACAGATCATGCAGAAGCGGCCGATAGACCTCAATTCGCTGCTTGGCAACGTGCTGAAAATGCTCCGCAGGTTGATTGGCGAACAGATCGAGCTTGGGTTCACCGCGGCTCCCGCCGATTTGTGGCTCGAAGCCGACCCGGGGATGATCGAACAGGTGGTGATGAACCTCGTCGTCAACGCCCGCGACGCCATGTCCGGGGCCGGCCGTATCACTCTAACCACCCGCCTTGTCATGCTCGACGAAAAAGCCGCGCAGCGTAATCCGGAGGCACATCCGGGGCGATTTGTCTGCCTGTCCGTTTCCGATACGGGCAGCGGAATGGATGAGGACACGATCAAACACATCTTCGAGCCATTCTTCACCACGAAGGAGGTTGGGAAAGGCACCGGGCTCGGGTTGGCCACGGTTTTTGGAATCGTGAAGCAGCACGATGGCTGGATCGAAATCGAGTCCTCCGTTGGCCAAGGGAGCACGTTCAAGATCTATCTGCCATCAGCTGCCGTCTCTGGCATCGCGAATCAGAAAGCCACGGCAGCACCCAGCCGAGGTGGACGCGAAACAGTGCTGGTGGTCGAGGACGAGATCTCGGTGCGGCGCGGGGTAACCGCCGTGCTGAAACGCCTGGGCTATCAAGTCCGGGAGGCATCCAACGGGGCAGAAGGACTCCGCGTTTGGGAAGAATTGAACGGCCAGGTGGATCTCCTGATCAGCGATGTGGTCATGCCCGGGGAAATGTCCGGCATCCAGTTGACCGAGCTTTTGCTTCAGAGAAAGCCGGCGCTGAGGATCATACTCATCAGCGGTTACAGCGCGGAGATGGTCCAGAACGGTCTACCTCAGCAGAAAGGCGTGGTTGTTCTCCAGAAGCCGTTTGAGCTCGCCACCTTGTCCAAAGCAGTCCGGGAAAGTCTCGACAAGAATTGATCGCGGTCTTGCCATGAAATTCCAGTCGCATCTTTCTTGTTACACAGCGTGCGTGATCCTGATTCTGCCCGGCAAACTGCCAGCCACGTCGCAGTACTCGCAGGGCTTCTCGGTTCCTGGAATCCCTGTAACCCGGTGCGGATCGATGGTTCGCCTTCCTTGCTCCAAGGGGTGGTTCCCAGGAAGGTTCGACCTCGAAAACTTGAATGCGCATCGGAACCATGAACCTGAGCAACTCATCTCCCACCTTTCGGGCACCCTCTCCGCCATTCCGAATGGCGGAGAGGGCTGGGGAGAGGAAGCACGGTTCATGGGAATCATGGCGCAGCTCGATTCAGAAGATCTTCCACGCACGGGGAAGACGTTATCGCTGAGTGTTCGGGCAGCAGCCTCCGAGAAGCCCAAAGATCCTTTTTCGCGCGGTGCCAAGGTGACTGTGCTGGTGTTTGTTCATCCTGAATGTCCGATTGCCAACCGATACGCGCCGGAGATTCAGCGGCTGTCTTCCAAGTTCGAAGCCAGCGGAGTCATCTTCTGGCTTGTCTATCCTGACTCAGACTTTTCTGAGGAGGATATTTCCAAACATGCGCGGGAGTATCGTTACTCACTGCCTGTAATCCGTGATGAAACCCACAAGTTGGTGAAGAAATCGAAGGTTCGTGTGACGCCGGAGGCCGCGGTTTTCGACGCCAGGGGCAGACTTTTGTACCATGGCCGGATTGATGACCGTTACGTTGATTTTGGAAAGGCGCGTCCTGAGCCGACTCACCGGGATCTTCAGAATGCCATTGAAGCCTGCCTTGCCGGGAAGCGACTGACCGAAAAGGAAACCCACGCCATCGGGTGCAATATCTGGGAAAAAAGCAACGGCCGGGAACTCCTCAAACGCCGCCAGCCCGCGCCTGGAGGCAAACACTGAAGATGGTGCCTTTGTCGGCCTCGGTCTGGACACCAATCCCGCCATCCGCGTGTTCAACCAGACGCCTCACGATGCAAAGCCCTAGACCTGTCCCCCGTCCGGGGCTCTTGGTGGTCACGTAAGGTTCAAAGAGACGGGACAGGATTTCAGGCGGAATGCCTGATCCTTGATCGGAAATTTCGAACACCACAACTGGAGGCTTGTTGACAAATTTCTCAGGGTTGATGAAGCGCGAGCCGGGGCGATCGGTCCAGACGCGAATGTCCACCGGTCCCGGATGGAGCCGTCCGCGGACCGAGATCGCGCTCCCATCCTTGCTGGCGTGGCAGGCGTTGATGGTGAGATTGAGCAGGATCTGGATCAACTCAGTGCCGTCGGCTTCCACCAGGACATCTTCACTGAAGGGTTCGACGGTGAGTTGATGCTTGCTGACAGCGTTGTGATCCCACAGGAGGTTTTTGAGATCCGCGAGGATTTCATTGGCGGAGACTGCGGTCGCTTCCTCGCTGCGGCTGGCCCGGAGGAAACCGAGGTAGCGCCTCGACATCTGCACACAATTAATCACCTGCCTCGTGATCCGGCTGAGTCGATCCTTGAGCTGATCCAGTTTCTCGCCCTCCAGACTCTTGGCATCGGTAAGTTTCTGGTTGATGGACTCGATGAATCCGGAGATGACGGTCAGCGGGCCATTGATGTCATGAATGACGTGGCTATAGACGCTCTTTCAAAACTCCCACGTTACGACGAGGCCAAGGCTTGTCGGAGCGGCTGGAGACAAGAAAAACGCCGCTTGGGCGACTGTCTCCCCGATTTTCACGGGAGCCGTCCGCGCTCCGCCGTTCGCGCCGTGTTT